>JAZQAR010000089.1:0-17557 GCA_045545315.1 Eubacteriales bacterium
AATATATCAGCCCTGCGGGAAATTCTTTACTCCCGCAGGGCTGCTGTTTTAAATTGCAATTACCTTAAATTGTTCCCCCTTGAAAGGGGGAACACGAACCGTCCGCTGACGGTTCGGAGGGGGTCAATTGATCACGTTGGTCAGGTCGATCTCCATAACGGTGCGACGGCCGGTGGCGTTGCTGTCCAAAGAGAGCTTATCCCCCGCTGGGTTCCAGCGGGCGTGAAGATCGCAACGCAGATCGGTCAGAGGCGGATCGGTGACGGGGATGGCCGCCAGGACGATACATTGCTCGGTTTGGGTATCGTAGAGATACAGCTTTCGCTTGCGATCCTCCCGACCGGGGTAGCCGTCGCCGCTGATATAGCGGCGGTCGGGAGAATAAAGGCAATGAACGTCACCAATAAGCTGCTTTTCGGGGATCCACATTTTGTGGGGCGTTTGATCCTCCATCCGGAACAGGGCGTGTTTGAAGGGATAGAAGCCCACCACGCCGGTGCCGTAGACCATCAAAATTTCTTCATCATTTTTCCAATGGTAATGGGAATTCACCTCGTAATCGGTGAGCTTATAAAGGTTGCCCTCCAGATCGGAGGTGAGAAGCATGGTACGGTGGCGGCCAACGGCGCCGGGGAAGTTCCGTAGCAGGAACAAAAACCGTTTGGCGGAGGGATTAAAGGTAATATGGTTCACCACGATCTTTTCGTCGGTATAGGGCGCTTGGGGGAATTCCTTTGCCATCCGCTCGTAGCTGACGATCAGCTTATATTCGCCGGTCTGCAAATTTTGCAGAAAGATGCCGTCCTCGGCGGGGTGCTTGACCTCGGCAAAGGGATCGGGCTTGCCCGCATAGCCGTAGCCCGGGCGGAAATCGAAGATGCGGCTGAAGTTGATGGAAAGGGAGTATCTTCCGTCGGCGGAGACGTGGGCGGAGGGCAAGGGGCAATAGCGGGTCTCGCCGGTCTTCCAATTGGTGATGGCGGTCTCGAAATGATCGCCTTTTCGCACGTTATATAAAATGTGATCCTCGCCGTACCATTGGAGCATAGCCCCCTGCTGGAAGTTCCAGGCGGTGGTCTCGGCGATCTTATGGAAGGTGCGGGTCTCGGTATCAATATAGCCCAGCTCCGCCACGTCGTCAGCCTCCGGCAGACGGTCTACGAATTGCACCTTATGGGCCAGGTGAAACCTGCCGTTGGGGTGATAGGGTTGCAGATCGTAATAACCGAAGAAATAGTGGCCGTCCTCGGGGGAAAGTTCCCGCATTTTCAGTTCAAAGCTTTCGTTCATTTGAGGTTTACCTCCGAGGCGGAATTTTCATCGATGAACAGATGCCAATCCGGGTGCTGCTTCAGCATCGTGGCGGGCACCATGGGGGTCAGATCATTTTCCAGGGTCGCTTTGACGGCCCAGGCCTTCACTTTATGGGGAACGGCAGAAATAACGGTTTTGGCAGACATAATCTGCTTTACGGTCATAGACACCGCCTGTTTGGGCACGGAATCCAGATCCGGGAACCAGCCCTCGCCCAATTGCTGATTGCGGCATTTTTCGTCCAAATTCACCACGATATAGGCGTTTTCATTTTCGAAATCCGCCGGAGGGTCGTTGAAGGCGATATGGGCGTTTTCACCGATGCCGATCAAGGCCACGTCCACCGGTGCCTTGCGAAGCTCGGCGGTGACCAGGGCGATCTGCGCCTGCACGTCCCCTTCTGTTTGGACGTAATGGACGGCCTTGGGATGGGTTAAATCTTCAAACCGTTCCTTAATATACTTACGGAAGCTGGCGGGATGGGTAATGGGCAGATCCACGTATTCGTCCAGGTGGAACACCTCTACCTTAGACCAGTCCACCGGCTTTTTGACCAGCTCTGCCAGGGTCTCAAACTGGGAGGCACCGGTGGAAAGCACCAGGCGGGCGCTCCCCTTTTGGGCGATGGTCTCATTTAGTTTTTGAGCGGTGAGCTCGGCGGCCTTGGCGCCCAGCTCAGCGGCGGTTTCGGATAAAACGATCTTCATGGGGGAATCTCCTGTTTATGTATTTTATAATCCCATTATAAAATATATTTTTCGTGATTTCCTTGAATAATATGACTTTTGGAACCATAATCTTGATTTTTTTGATCCTTTTTCCCTTATAAAAGAAAACTACCCAAAAAGAGAAGATAAAAACTCTTTTGCGGGTAGTTATTTTTATCGATATATTGCTTCACAATTCGATATTTTTGCCTAACGGCAAAATCGATATATTTACCTGACGGTAAATTCGATATGATATAAATCCCATCATGGATTTATATCGATGCATTGCGGTCTTCGAAACACAATGCAAATCAAAGGAGGTTCATCAATAGTTCGCAGACAAAAACGCCGGCACAGGAAAGGAGCGCCACCGGCAACAGTTCCAGCCCTAAAAAAGAGCACAGCAATGCCACCGCCAAGCCAACGGCACCGGACAGCACCGAAGAGGTGGCCTCTAAAATCGCGGGAAAGACCATGGCCGCCAGCACGGCATAGGGAATATAATGCAAAAAAGAACGGACAAACCGATTGGTGATCTTTTTACGGAAGATGGCCAAGGGCAGCATCCGTACCAGGTAGGTCACACCGGCCATCACCAAAATATAGAGGATCAGTTTTGACGTATTCATGCTTCATCCTCCACCGGGCGCACCAGTGCCCCCACCGTTGCCGCCACCACCCCGCAGATGATGACGCTGAAGCCCCCGGAGACCGTATTCAGCCCGGGGATCCATTTAAAGCAGCTGCTTAAAGTCACGGCGATGATCGCCACCAATGCCACGGTCTTACTCTTTTTGGAGGCCGGCACCACGATGGCCACCAGCATCCCGTAGATGGCAACCCCCAAAGCGGAAAGCACCGAGGCGGGCAGGATCTGATCCGCCACCGCCCCCAAAAGGGTGCCCCCTGCCCAGCCGATATAGGGCAGGGTCATCAGGCCGTAAAAATAGCGGGCTTTGACCTTTTCGGGATAATCGATGGCCATGGCAAAGATCTCGTCCGTATTGCCGAAGGCAATCGCCAGCCGATGGGGGGTATTGACGCTGTCATCCAGCTTTTGAGAAAGGGAAACGGACATCAAAGCATAGCGTAGGTTGATGATCAGCTGGGTCAAAGCCATCTCGATCATACTGCCGGAGGCCGCAATCACCCCCAACCCCGCCAACTGCCCGGCCGAGGTCAGATTGGTCATAGAGATGGCCACCGCCGCCCAAAGGGGCAAGCCCGCATGCACTGCCGCAACCCCAAAAGCAAAGGAAACGGAAAGATAGCCCAGCCCGATGGGCAGGCCGTTCTTTACGCCCTTTAAATATAAGTTCATCGGAAAATTCGCCTCTTTTCTTAATGAACGTATCATACCATAAATTTCCGCATATTTCAAGGGAATGGGAGTTGAAAGGGGCGGTTTTTTATGTTAAAATACAGGAAAAGAGAGGTACGGGTATGGAAAAACTGTTATTACACATCTGTTGCGCCCCCTGTGCGGTGGCCTGCGTGAAGCAATTGTTGGAAGAGGGGCTGGAGCCCACGGGCTTTTGGTATAACCCCAACATCCACCCCTATATGGAATACCGCACCCGGCGGGATACCTTAATTGAATATGCCAAAAGCATCGGCCTGACCCTGGAGGTTCAGGATGAATACGGTCTGAAACGGTTCACCAAGGCGGTGAGCGGCGATATCGAAAAGCGGTGCACCTTTTGCTATGCCGTACGGCTGGAGGAGACCGCCCGCTATGCGGCGGAGCAGGGCTACACCGCCATTGCCACCACCCTGACGGTATCGCCCTATCAGAACAAGGAGCTGATCTTTGCGATCGGCAAAAAGGCGGCGGAGCGCCACGGGATCAAATTCCTGCCCTACGATTTTTCACCCCGGTACCGGGAAGGACAAGCGGAAGCCCGGGAAACGGGTATGTATATGCAGAAATACTGCGGCTGTATCTACTCCGAGGAGGACCGCTACGAGAAGAAAATTCTGCAGGATCAAAAAAAATTTAAAAAATTGTAAAAATTGCTTGCAATTTGTAAAGACATCTGTTAGAATAGTCTCTATTAAAAACAGAATACTTCCGGGGGATCCCTGCAGGACAACTGCGGGAGGACGGAACTTTGGAGAATCCCATTCAATTGGGTGCCGAAGGGGCAAGCCGCCAAGGTGAAACTCTCAGGCAAAAGGACAAAGCGCACATTCTTTTTTATAAAGAATTCATTTTGTTATTTTGCCGGATCACCAAAGGTGGTCCGGTTTTTATTTTGTAAATTATTTTAAAGGAGATAGAAAAAATGATCCTCGACAAAATTGCTGAAATCAACGGCAGCATCAACGGTGTTGTTTGGGGCATCTTCGGGCTTTCGCTTTTAATTGGCGTTGGCGTGATCGTGACCTTCACCACCAAGTTCTTCCAGGTAAGCCACATTGGCCTTTGGTGGAAAAATACCATCGGCAGTATGTTTACCAAAGACGTTTTGAAGCACCGCAAGGAAAAGGGTGTGATTTCCCCCTTCCAGGCCCTTTGTACCGCCTTGGCCGCTACGGTAGGTACCGGTAACATCGCCGGTGTGGCCGCCGCCATCGCTGTGGGCGGTGCCGGTGCGGTGTTCTGGATGTGGGTGGCCGCTTTCTTCGGAATGATGACCAACTATGCAGAAAACACCTTGGGTATTTACTTCCGCCGTAAGAACGCCAACGGCGAATGGTCCGGCGGTGCCATGTATTACCTGCGGGATGGCTTGGGCGCTTACACCTATCAGGATGCTCATTCCAAGGCCAGTTTTAAAAACTTAGGTAAAATTCTGGCCGTTCTCTTCTGTATCTTTGCCATGCTGGCCTCCTTCGGTATCGGTTCTATGGGCCAGGTGAACAAGATCGTTGCCAACGTGGCCGCCGCCTTTGACGTGCGTGCCCTTTCCTCCATCAATCTGTTTGCCGACGTTTCTCTTTATGAACTGTTGCTGGGTGCGGTGGTTATGATCCTGACCGCTATCATCACCCTGGGCGGTGTAAAAAGAATTGCCAACGTGGCCGAAAAGATCGTACCCTTTATGGTGGTGCTGTTCGTTTTGGGCAGTTTAGTGATCATCGGCGTGAACTACGATGCTATTTTGCCTGCCTTCAAGGCCATCTTTGTAAACGCCTTTAAGCCCCAGGCCTTTGTGGGCGGCGGTCTTGGCGGTGTGATCGTAGCCATGACCAACGGCTTTAAGCGGGGCGTATTCTCCAACGAGGCCGGCTTGGGTTCTTCCGTTATGGTACACTCCAACTCCAGCGTGAAAGAGCCCGTAAAGCAAGGTATGTGGGGTATCTTTGAGGTATTTGCCGATACCATGATCGTTTGTACCATGACTGCTCTGGTGGTGCTGACCTCCGGCGGCTTGAACGGCGGTGTATTCAATGCTGTTACCGGCGAAATCGCCGAAGGTCTGAGTGATGCAACCCTGGTGGGCGGTGCCTTTAACGAAGTATTCTCCTGGGGAAATATCGGCCAGAGGTTTGTGGCCATCGCTATGTTCCTCTTTGCCTTTACCACCGTGCTGGGCTGGTCCCATTACGGTTCCAAGGCCTGGGAATACCTCTTTGGTGCCAAGACCACCGTCGTCTTCCGCATCATCCACGTTTGCACCATTATCTTCGGTGCCGTTCTCTCCTCTTCCCTGGCCTGGGATATCTCCGATACCTTCAACGGCCTGATGATGATCCCCAACCTGATCGGTGTTCTGTTTATGCTGCCGCTGGTTGTGAAGATCACGAAGAACTATCTGGACAGAAAAGTGAAGGGTAAGGACGTGAAGCCCATTTACTCCTATGATCCCAAGATCCAGGCGGAAGAAGAAGCCCGGGCTGAGGTTGAATAACTGAACTAAAAAACGAGCGTTGAAAGATCAACGCTCGTTTTTATTATTTTTAAGAGGATGGGGTAAATTCCATTTATAGACTGTGGCTAAAATCCGCAAAAGGAAGGTGAGCAAAATACCCGCTAAGGATGCAACGATATCATTAAGTCCGGCCAGATGCAGAAGATAATAGACCAAAGCACCCTCCAGGGCGGCGATGGCATAGATCCGCTTATTCAGGACAAAGGGGATCTCCCGCAGCATCAGATCCCGCAGAAGACCGCCGCCGATGGCGGTGAGCATCCCCATCATCAATACCAAAAACCACAGCTTACCGAAGCCGGCCTCCATAGTGACCTGTACCCCGGTGACCGCAAAGGCGCCCAGCCCCAAGGCATCGAAAACGTTATTGATCTGCTCGATGGCCTGCTCGTTTTTAAAATACCGTTCCTGCAGACATCGGGCCACGATGAACACGGTCAGAGCCGCCAAAAAGCCCGCCAGCAGCATCCAATAATTGGTGAAGAGCAAGGGCGGGGTTTTGCCCAAAAGGGTATCCCGCAGCATCCCGCCCCCAAAGGCGGTGATCAGAGCCAAAAAGATCACCCCGAACAGATCCATATTCTTTTTAACGGACACCATAGCCCCCGAAACGGAAAAGGCAACCACGCCCAAAAATTCCAAAATAATAAATAAGACGTTCATGTTCTCTTAGGCTCAACCTCTTTTACAATAATTCAAGCCCCATTATAGCACAGCGAAATTCAAATTTCAATCTATGAGTTTTATAAGGTATCTGACATGATCAAAGCAATTTTCAGCAATATTACAATACGATAATAATTTTTCCACATTTCTTTTTGGCAAAATCCAAGGCGATCTTGGTTCCGCTTTTGCGAGTGGTTGGCGCATTTTGTTCATCGTAATATACAATACAAAACTGGCTTTTATTTATCATTTCGTAATTGCGCTCCACATAAGCGGCGCGGCCTGAAGCAATAATATGTTTCGGATAGTATGTGTCCTCATAACTTTTCAAAAGATATTTAGTATAATGCTCGTTTATATCCGGATATTCTGCTCGCACATAGATTCGTTTTATGTGCGGGTATTTTTCTTTTATCTTGGTTACGAGTTCAAGACACAAGCTATTAAATCGGCTTTTGCTCCCAAAAAGGAATGTATCAACATTTTCGTCCACAATCAGTTTCTCAATAATTTCAATAAGTTTTGATTTTAATTCCTCAGTTTCGTTAATCGTTCTATGACCGAAAAAGCAGGCAGTATTTTTTATAGACATAATCCATCTCTCACTTTATGGTACAAGTGCACTTTGTTTCTTGCATTTTCTCTTATAATTATACTTTTGCTCTAAATATTAGTCAAGTGCTCTATTGCATATACGGATAAACAACTATGTAAAAAGTATAATTATGTATAGAGAGGATGGTGTCTATTTTATGAGTAAACAAATAGATTTTAAGAATAGAGATCGATTTATTCAGTTAGGAATTGCCATTGCAGCTTTGCGCAAGATGCGCGGTATGTCACAAGAACAACTGGCAGAGAAATCGAACGTTAGCCGTTCGCATATCAGCGCCATTGAAGCACCCGGTTTGGTTCGTCCCTTCTCTTTAGATGTATTTTTTAATATTGCAGATGCTTTAGAAATAGACCCTGCTGATTTGATTAACGCAACAGTATTCCCGGATAAAATTTTGAAAAACAATAAATAATTTGTAGACAAAAGGAAAGGAAGCACGAAATTTTCGTGCTTCCTTTTTATTAGTTTCGCAGGGAGTGGATGGGGGCCGGGATGCGGCCGCCGCGGTTGATGAATTTTTCGCTGCTTTCGCCGTGAACGGGCATAATGGGTGCCTCACCTAAGAGGCCCCCGAAGGCCACGCTTTCACCCACGCCCTTACCGATGGCGGGGATCACACGGACGGCAGTAGTCTTATTATTGATAACACCGATACTGATCTCATCGGCGATAATAGCCGCAATGGTAGAAGCGGGGGTATCGCCGGGGATGGCGATCATATCCAGACCCACGGAGCAAACGGCGGTCATAGCCTCCAGCTTATCCAAGGTCAGCACCCCTTCACCGGCGGCACGGATCATTCCTGCATCCTCGGAAACGGGGATAAAGGCACCGCTCAGGCCACCCACGTGGGAGGATGCCATCGTACCACCCTTTTTCACCGCATCGTTCAGGAGTGCCAAGCAAGCGGTGGTACCGTGGGTACCGCACCGCTCCAAGCCCATTTCTTCCAAAATATGGGCCACGCTATCCCCTACCGCCGGGGTAGGCGCCAGGGAAAGATCCACGATCCCAAAGGGGACGTTCAAGCGGCGGCAAGCTTCGTTGGCCACCATCTGACCCATCCGGGTGATCTTGAAGGCGGTCTTTTTCACACAGTCTGCAATTTCAGTAATATTGGCATCGGGCATTTTGGCAATGGCGCTACTGACCACACCGGGGCCGGAAACACCCACGTTAATGACACATTCGCCCTCGCCCACGCCGTGGAAGGCGCCGGCCATAAAAGGGTTATCCTCGGGAACGTTGGCGAACACCACCAGCTTGGCGCAGCCGATGGAGTCTTCGTCCTTGGTCCATTCGGCACATTCCTTGATGATCTCGCCCATCAGCTTCACCGCATCCAGGTTGATGCCGGATTTGGTGGTTGCTACGTTGATGGAGGAGCAAACGTGGTTGGTCTCCTTCAAGGCCCGGGGCAAGGAATGGATCAGGTTCAGATCGCTTTGGGTGGCCGCCTTATGCACCAGGGCAGAAAAGCCGCCGATGAAATTAATGCCGCAGGCATCCGCCGCCCGATCCAGGGTCTTGGCCACCTTGACCATATCGTCCACCGAAAATCCAGGGGTGACCAAAGCAATGGGGGTTACAGACACCCGCTTATTGATGATGGGAATACCGTAGGCGCCGGCAATGGCATCGCCGGTAGCCACCAGGTTCCCCGCCAGACGGGTGATCTTTTCATAAACCCGTTCGCAAAAAGCATCGGGATCCCGATCCACACAATCCAAAAGGGAAATGCCCATGGTGATGGTGCGGATATCCAGATGCTCCTCATCGATCATTTTGATCGTTTCAATAATATCGCCGGTTGAAAGCATCGCCGTTCCCCCTTTAAATGCGGTGCATCGAGGTGAAAACGTCCTCGTGCATCATATGGATGATCAGCCCCATCTCGGTGCCGGCATCCTCCATCTCCTTGGCCAGGGTGGCAAAATCCTTGCCCCCTTCGGGGATGGAGACCCACATGATCATGGTAAAGGTATCGTGTAATACCTTTTGGGTAATATCGTTGATATTTACGCCGTTTTCGGCACACAAAGTGGCCAGCCGGGCAATAATACCCACCTTATCTCGGCCGATCACAGAAATTACAGCATTCATCTTGTTTTACCTCGCTTTTTAAGATATTCCTAATTTTATCACTTTTTTGTGGAAAACGCAAGGGTTCTTGCAAAAGTAATGGGGATATGGTACAATAAAGTCATAAAATATGAGAAAGGGCTTACCCAATGAACACCGTTACCTTACGAGCCTATGCAAAAATCAACCTGAGCCTGGACGTGACCGGAAAGCGGGAGGATGGATACCACCTGCTGGAATCGATTTTCCAAGGGGTTTCTTTATACGATAATATCCGGGTTCATCGGGAGTCCGGTAACGACGGAATCCGCATCAAATGCAACCTCCCTTTTATCCCCACCGACGGGCGAAACATCGTTTATAAGGTGGCAGAAGCCTTTATGAAGGCTTCGCGCATTAACGAATACCAGGTTTTCATTGAACTGCAGAAGACCATCCCCTCCGGGGCGGGCTTCGGCGGCGGCAGTGCCGACGGAGCGGCGGTGTTCTCTGCGCTCTGTCGGCTGTATAACGTAAAGTTCACCACCCAAGAGGCCATTGAGATCCTGGCACCCCTGGGAGCGGATATCCCCTTCTTCCTTTATAGCGGCACTATGCTGGCCACCGGAATCGGGGAGGTATTGACCCCGGCTCCTGCCTTAAAGCATTGTCCCATTGTTTTGGCCAAGCCCCGCGCCAGCGCCTCCACTAAGCAGATCTTTGCCAAGCTGAAGGAGGTTGGGATCCAGGGGCGGCCGGATACCCCCGCCGTTTTAAAAGCCCTGGAGGAGGGAGATCTGAAGGCGCTGGGTCAGGCCACCGGTAACGTACTGGAGGCCGCCACCATTCCCCTTTGCCCCAAGATCGCACTCTTAAAGGAAAAGTTGGTGGAGGCCGGAGCGGTGGCCGCCATGATGAGCGGCAGCGGTAGCGGGGTCTTTGGGATCTTTGAGACCGAAGACCAGGCCCGCAAAGCCGTTCGAACTTTACGCAAGTATACCCGCAACGTCTACCTGACCTACCCCGTCTGCCGCCCTATGCGAACCAACTGATAACGGGGGCCTTAAGAAACTTTTCGAGAAAAGTTCCTTAAGAATCTTCAAAAGCTTTCAATCTATAAAAAAGAAGGACTCTGCAATTTTTTGCAAAGTCCTTTTTTGAAAGTTTTCGCGGAGGGGTTTGGGGAGGTGCCTTTTTCAAAAGGCATTTCCCCTTATAGAATATGGATGCCGGCGGCTTTGCAGGTATCCAGGGTCTTCTGATCCCAGATAGAGGCCTGCACCTCGCCGATATGGGCGCTGCCCAGCAGCAGCATACAAAGCCGGCTTTGGCCGATGCCGCCGCCGATGGTCAGGGGAAGCTCGCCGTTCAAAAGAGCCTTATGGAAGGGCAGTTCCTTCCGATCCTCGCAACCGGCGATCTTCAGCTGGCGACGCATACTTTCTTCATCCACCCGAATCCCCATAGAGGAGATCTCGAAGGCTTGCTGCAGGGTATCGTTCCAGAACAGGATATCGCCGTTCAGTTGCCAATCGTCGTAGTCCGGGGCCCGGTTATCGTGGGGCTTACCGGATCTCAAAGCACCGCCGATCTCCATCAGGAACACCACGCCGTATTCCTTGGTGATGGCGTTTTCCCGCTCCTTACCGCTCAGATCCGGGTACAGATCCTCCAGTTCCTGGGTGGTGATATACTTGACCTCCCGCTTTACGGCAGGGCGGACGTTCAGTTGGGGGAACATAATTTTAAGGGTCTTATCGGTCTCGGCAATGGCGTTGACGATCTTATCCACCACCTCTTTCAGATAATCCTTGGTGCGATCCTCTTTACTGATGATCTTTTCCCAGTCCCACTGATCCACGTAGATAGAATGGAGGTTATCCAGTTCCTCGTCCCGGCGGATAGCGTTCATATCCGCATACAAGCCGGTATCGGGCAAAAAGCCGTAATCCCGCAGAGCCTGGCGCTTCCACTTAGCCAAAGAATGCACCACCTCGGCATAGGTGCCGGTGTCCTTGATATCAAAATTCACCGGCCGTTCCACACCGCTCAGGTTATCGTTCAACCCGGAGGTGGATGGCACGAACAGCGGAGAAGAAGCACGCTGCAGATTCAATGCTCCGCAGAGCATATCCTCGAAAAGGCGCTTGGTCATACCGATGGCCCGCTGGGTATCGTAAAGGGAGAGAACCGGTTTATAATCGGCCGGAATAAAAACTTTGCTCATTGTTGATCATCCTTCCTGGTGTTGCCGCCGCAGAATAGCGTGGGGCGGCAGTTCAAAGGGCAGTTTTACTGCCATCTCGGCGTGGGGGGCGGCTTCGATGGGCTCCCCTGCCTCATTTTGCATTTCGGTAACGGTTACGGGATAGGGATCCATCCCGGGGGCCAGCACCCAAAGGGTCTCGCCCAGTACAAACTTATTCTTTTGGGTGACCCAGCCGGGTCGCCCGTTTTCGATGGCCACCACGTCCGTATTCCGGATATAGCCGCCGCTTTCGGGGTTCAGTCCCTCGGCCCCGGGATCGCTTCCCAGGAAAAAGCCGGTGGTATAGCCCCGATGGGACACCGCCTTGACCTCCTCCAGTAGGGTAGGATCGAAGGGCTTGCCCGCCTTCAGGTCGTCCAGTGCCTTACGGTAAGCACGGGTGACACAAGCCACGTAATAAAAGCTCTTCATCCGGCCTTCCACCTTCAGGGAGCAGACCCCTGCCTCCTCCAGTTCCTTCAGATACGGCAGCAGGCACAGATCCTTGGCGTTCATAATATAGGTACCCCGCTCGTCCTCCTCGATGGGGAAGTACTCCCCGGGGCGTTTTTCCTCTTGGATGGTATAATTCCAGCGGCAGGGCTGGGCGCAGGCACCTTGGTTGGCGCTACGACCGGTCATAGCCGCCGAAAGCAGGCATCGGCCGGAATAGGAGATGCACATCGCCCCGTGGGCGAAGCATTCCAGTTCCACGTCCTCGGGCAGGTTGGCACGGAGGGCTTTGATCTCCTCCAGGCTCATCTCCCGGGCCAGCACGATCCGCTTGGCACCCAGCTCCCGCAGAACCATTGCGCTCTCGTAATTGGTGACGTTGGCCTGGGTGGAAACGTGGATCTCCACCTCCGGGCAAAGGCGCTTGGCCATCGCCATCACACCCAGATCCGCAATGATCATGGCATCCGGCCTGAGCCGGCGCACCATCTCGAAAAAGGCGGGCAGCTGTTCCAGATCCCGTTGGGAGGGGTAAATATTAACGGTCAGATAAAACTTTACGCCGTGCCGATGACAAAATTCGATGGCCTCCGCCAGCTGTTGTTCATCGAAGTTGGCGCCGGCGGCCCGAAGGCCGAAGGAGCGGTAGGCGCCGTAGACCGCATCGGCCCCATACCAGACCGCATAGCGCAGCCGCTCCATATCCCCCGCAGGGGCCAGTAATTCCATACTCACACTACTGTTCCTGTTCCCCGGGGAGCTTCCCCGGATTGCTTGATATTGTTCAGATGCTCAGCCTCGGTGGCGGCAAAGCGAACGGTTCCGTCGGAGCCGGTAACGAAATACAGACACTCGGTCTTTTCCGGCTTCAATACCGCCACGATGGCCTCCAGACCCGGGTTACAGATGGCGCCCTTGGGCAGGCCTGCCACCCGATAGGTGTTATAGGGATCCTCGATACGGATATCGGCCACGGTGACCGGGCCGTTATCGGCGGGCAAGGCATAGGCCACGGTGGCCCGGGATTGCAGATAGGGGAACTTTTGGTTCTTCAGCCGATTCAACAGCACCCCTGCGGCCTTAGGCAGGCTTTGGTCCGCTTCGAGCTGCAGCACCGACGAAAGGGTGACGATCTGATCCAGGGAATAGCCGGAGGCGGTGATCAGTTTTTTATTCTCCTCGGTCAGCACCTGCTCCTGAAAGCGGGTAAGGATCCGGCGCACCACCGCCAGGGCGGATTCGCCGTTATAGGTCTCGTACTCACCGGGCAGCAGGTATCCCTCCAACCGGTAGTTTCGCTCAGGCAGGTCCTTCAAAAAGGAAAAATCGGAAAAATCGTAGGTCTGCAACACCTTTTCCAGTTCTTCCCGCTCCAGGTAATCCAGAGAATCACAAAGGGTCGTCACCAGATCCTCCTGGGTATCGCCGGGCTGGATGGTGAACTTGACCATGGTCTTATTGGCGGCGCTCCGTTTTAGGGCCGCAATGATCTGGTTATAGTCCCGCTGGCAATTGATGGTATATTCCCCGAACTGGAACTTCCCGTCGGCCTTTTTGAGCTTACAGTACAGCCGGAACACCACCGGGTGATCGATGATGCCCGCCTCCTTCAGGGCGGCGGCGATCTCCTTGGTGGAGCTTTTTTCTTCGATGGTGACGGTATATTCCTTATCCGGGCGGATCAGAGCAAACAGCTCGTTGCCCACGTGGCAGATCCAGCCCGCCAGCACCACGCTGGCCACCAGGATACAGCCGTAATAGGCCAGGGTCTTCCAATAGCGGTTCAGGGTCTCCTTACTGAAAAGGGCAGAAAGGCGGCGCTTCTTCCGGGGTTCCTTCTCCTTGCCGGGTTCGGCGGGAGCGGAAGGCTTTTGGGATCTATTCTTTTTGAAATTAAAAAGACGCTTTTCGGGCTTTGGTTCCTGAACGGGGGGTTCTTCCACCGGTTCAAGGGGAGCGGGGTCCGTTTTTTTTGGTTGTTCCGGAGCCGGTCTGCTCTTGCCGGGATAGGAGCCAAAGGGATTGGAGGTCCGGCGGGAAGATCGGTTCCCGCCGCTGCCGGGATAGGAGCCGGTAATATTCCGTTTTTGATCACTCATATCGCAAAACTCCTTTTTGGGATGAAATAATAATCCAAATTATATTATATACAATTTTTCCCTTATTGTAAAGCAAAAAATGTGCCGAATTTACGGCACATTCCTGCATATTTTATTTGATTGCCCCGGGGGTCACGCCGGTGTAGCGCTTAAAAAGTTTGCTGAAATATTTGATATCCCCGATCCCCACTGCCTCAGCAGTTTCCCCCACGGTATACTCCCCGGTCTTCAGGAGCGTAACCGCCTTTTGGATCCGCAGTTTATTGCGGTATTCCACCGGGGTCATCCCCATACATTCCGCAAAATTCCGACGGAAGCTGCCGGGAGAAAGGCAACACATTTTTGCCAGCTGATCCACGGGAAAATCCTTGGTATAATTATGCTCCAGGTAGGTCAGCCCCGCCTTGATCTTACGGCGGTGCTCATCCAAACCGGTGCGATTGGTATCCCGGGCGATCTCGCAAAGGAACTTAAAGGACAGGGAGAGCCGCTCCAGCCAATCGAAGGGGCCGCTGGCATCCGCCTTTTCCGCCATTTCTGCCAAGAGGCCGAAATAGGTGCCGTGGGCATCGTGGAACAGCTTTTTCGGCAGATCCCCGAACCGGATGGGTGCGCCCTCCGCATTATGGAGCAGAAGGTCAATGACCATAAATTCCGCCTCCTCCAACCATTTGGAGTGGTAGGCGGTTTCGCATGGAAGATAGACCATATCCCGAACCCCGGCAGAAAACTGCTCGTTCCCAAAGAAAAAGCAGGCTTTCCCCTTTGTGATATACACGAATCGGTCAATGGGAGCCGGGAACATCTCAAAGCGGTGTCCGGCGGGCACCACAGCAGGCACGATCCGCAGATCGATCAGTGCCAGCTGATTGATCGAGGCGTGGGCCAAAGCATTCATCTTCATTCTGAATTCACCTCAAGTAAGGATACCATTAGTATACCATCGGCGGTGTGGTGTGTCAATCCGTTCATTTTTTACGAAAAATGGGTTAAATTGTCCCTATCCATTCGGGATCCCCCTTGATATAATAAAGTTAATTAAATGAAAAGGAGTCGCCTTTATGGAAAACAGCCTTACCCTAAAAGTAAAAGAATTTGCCTATCGGCTGGGTGCCGACCTGGTGGGGGTCGCCAACATTGAACGTTATGAAAACGCCCCCATCAAGATGAGCCCCCAGGGGATCCTGCCCACCGCAAAATCCGTGATCGTTTGTGCGGTGCATCATCCCGATGCCGCCATTGAATTGGACGGCGAAGTTCATCCCCAGGAGATGGGGCCCTATCGGATCCAATACATTATGAACGACAAGCTGGACGTGCTCTCCTTTAAGATCGCACGGATGCTGGACGATCTTGGCTACAAGACCGTGCCCATCGCCAGCTCCAATATCTGGCGTTATCGGGGCTACAAGGAGATGGACGCCGTTTTTGCACCGGATATCAGCCACATCTACGGCGGTGTTTGTGCCGGTCTTGGAGAGCTGGGCTGGAACGGCCTTTGCATTACCCCCGAATATGGCGCCCGCAACCGCTTTATCTCTATCATCACCGAAGCAGAGCTGACCCCCACTCCCCTTTACAACGGGCCCAAGCTTTGCGATATGTGCGGCGAGTGTATCCGCAACTGCCCCACCAATGCCTACCGCAAGGAGGTCAACGGCACCAAGAACGTGGTAGTGGAGGGCAAGGATCACATCTTCTGCAACAAGAACCTTTGGCGGTGTGCCTGGGGTGAGCATTTTGACATTGATCTGGATCTGCCCATCCCCGAAAAGGTGGACGAAAAGGTGCTTTTGGAACACGTGGAAAAGCACGGTATGCGAGGCGGCGAGTTCGGCGTTTGCCTGAAGGTCTGCCTGCCCAAGCATCTGCGCAATTGGGATAAGGATTATTGCAAAAAGACTGCCCGCCGTAAGCGGCACGTAGCCCCCTCCGATCTGCCGGTGCACCGCCAGGTTTACGACAAGCTTTTGACCCACGCCCGCACCTGGGATCTGGATAGCGTTCACTTTATCTCCGGGGAGACTTTGACCGCCGCCGGCATTGACATTGTAAAGGAACTGCCCGACGGTGTCAGCGCCATTTTGCTAACCTCCCGTTATCAGATCCCCAAGGAGGCCAATATCGACCACGACGGCAGTATGAAGCACATTGAAGGCTTTGACAGTTGCCATAAGACCCGTGCCGATGCCATAGACAGTTATGCACGGATCGCCCGGTTCAACGTGGACTTTACCGAGCTGGATATGTGCCGAGAACTGGAAACCTTGGGCTACACGGCTCTTCCCAAGACCACCATGGATCACGAGCCCTTCTGTGCCCTTTGCAAGGTCGAAGCCGCTGAGAACACCTTTATCCGCACCGCCTTGATCCTGACCAGCGCACCCTTCGTGGATAAAGCCGCATTGGACTTGACCGCCATTGCTCCTGCCAAGGATATGAAGCAACAGTTAGAACTCCTCGCCCGGGAAAAGGGCGCCGATCTCTTCGGCGTTGCCTCTGCCGAAACCATTGACCGGATCACCGAGCAGTTATATGAGATCCGCAAGGATGAGACCCAATTCGTTGTTACCGATAAAAACACCCGGATGATGCCCTTTGATCCCGTTGTGACCGAGACAAAGCGGGGATTCACCAAGGCCACCGACCTGATCCACGATGCAAAGTCCGTTATCGTAATGGGAATGCATTATCCCGATACCCCCGCCGTTCGGGTGGGTCAACCTCCCGCTGAATCGGTGGGTCCCTACGTATTTACCCAATATGAAGTCAACCGTCTGACCGGGCATCTGGGCTAGTCGATCTGCAGAGCCCTGAACGCCAAGGGCTACGAAGCCGTTTATTCCCACAATCTGACCGGTGCCGGCACTACTGTAGGTAGCCCCCGCGGTCAGTTCAACGATGCCTCCTGCAATGCCTTGGAGGCGGTTGCCGCAGGAATCGGCCAAATGGCGCTGAACGGCTCGGTGGTCACCGATCAATACGGGATCCATCAGCGCTTTGTTGCCATCGTTACCAACGCCGACTTGGAGGCAGACGAGGTGAAGGAAGGTCTGGCCAAGGCCTGCGCAAGCTGTGAAGAATGCCTGACCGCCTGCCCCACCGGTGCCTTGAAAAAGGAGCGGCTGACCGAGATCGACGTTGCCGGCAAAAAGGTTACCTATCTGCCGGTGGATGCCCACCGCTGTGACTGGGCGACCAAGTTCTCCCTGGTGAAGGAGGAGGGCAATATGTATACCGGTAACTTTACCGATATTCCCTGCCCCGAGGTCATCACCCCCGATATTTTAGCGGATGCCCTGCGCCGGCAGGATCCTGTCTTTAAATTCCGCCCCGTTACCGGCGAAAAATGCATCGTTAAATGCCCGTTGCATAAATAAGAAAAAAGGTGTGCAGTTAGCATTGTGTCCCAAGGGACACAATGCAACGATATAAATCCCTAACGGGATTTTCGATATGTTGCTAACGCAACTCGATATGTGCTACGCACTCGATATGCCCTGCGGGGCGTGGAG
>JAZQAR010000090.1:0-2663 GCA_045545315.1 Eubacteriales bacterium
GCAAAAAAAGACAGCCGCACGTGAGCGGCTGCCTGTAATGGTAATGCGGTGTCAAACTTTCAGTGCCTCTTACAGAGGCTAAGCCTGTATTAGCCCCTTCTAGGGGCTGTGCAAACCACCAGTTTACTGGTGGTTATGATTATTTTAAAAATTCCATCAGGTATCGGGCGGTTTCCACACAATAGCGGCCGTGGGCCTCCTGGAGGGGGGCTGGGATATGATCCAGGCTGACCTCCAGATTGAAATCGCCCCGGTAGCCGATCTCCTTTAAGGCCTTCATGGTCTCTTCCCAGGGCAGGGTGCCGGAGAAGGGCATGGTATGCATATCGGCATTGCGGCAATTATCGTGCAGGTGAAGCATCTTCAAGCGATCTCCCAACTGGCGCACTACCGTGGGGACGTCGTAGGTGATGCCGTGAAATTTGTTGATATGGCAGTGCCCCACGTCCAGGCAGATCCCCACGTGGTACCCCTCTTCCTTCAAAAGATCGTGGATGGCGATCACCGCCTCCACCGGGCGCTTGGAGGTATTCTCGATGGCGAGTCCCACCTCTTTAACGCCGCTATCCTTCAAAAGGCGGCGGGCGTATTTGGCGGTCTCCGCCACAACGGTATCAAAGTTTGTATCGATCTTATCGATGTGCATAACCGCCCATTTGGCGCCCAACTGCTCCGAGGCCTTCAATGACCGGCAGGCGATCTTGTGCAGAGCGGGGAACTCCGGCTTGTCGGTGTGGATATAGTCGAACCGAAAGGGCAGATGGGTGGAGGATACGGTCAGATTCAGCTTCTGCAGGTGGCGAGCCAACTCCGCCACCCGTTGGGACCAATCCTCGCTGTCCAGCAGAGGATCGTGTCGGTCTCCCTGTTCAACGGTTTCGCAAAGAGAAAGATCGATGGCTTCATAGCCTATTTTTGCTAAAAATTCCGCCTTTTCAAAGGGCGCAGAATGACAAAGCAACATGAAATCAAATCCTTTCATCGGATGATACTTTTATTATACTGCCTTTTCCGTTATTTTCAAGCGGAATTCAAAAATTGGGGAATTGCATTTTTCTTCATTATATTATATAATAAAATTTAAAGACGAAAAATTACCTTATGGGAGATATAAAAATGAAAAAGATCAAAAGTTTTGTTTGCCTGTTGCTGATCGGGTTGCTGTTCGTACTGTGCGTGCCGGCGGCCTCCGCCATTGATGCCGCACCGGAAACGGCGGCCAATAACGTGATGGTGATCAGTATGAACACCGGCGCCACCATTTACGAGAAAAATGCCGATCAGCAGATCTATCCCGCCTCCGTCACCAAGCTGATGACCATGAAGGTGGCCATCGACCTGATCGCCGACGTCCAGACCACCATCACCTTTGATAAAAAGGCGGCCTACGGGGATCTGGTGATCGGCAGCTCCAATATGGGGCTGAAGGACGGCGAGGTGATCTCCATCGAAAATATGCTCTACGGCATCGCCATCTCCAGCGCCAACGAGGCCACCAACGCTTTGGCCATCCATCTTTGCGGCAGTATTCAGGCCTTTGTAGATAAGATGAATCAGCAGGCGAAAGACTGGGGGATGAACAACACCCATTTCGTGAATACCCACGGTCTGACCGATGAAAACCACTATACCACCGCCCGGGATATCGGGATCATGTGTCAAAAGGTTTTTTCTGATGAACGGTTGTTGCCTTATCTGACCGTCCCCAGCTATAAGCTGCCTGCCACCAATATGAATCCGGAGCGTACCTTGATCTCCACCAACCAGCTGATCCGGATGAATTCCGGCAACTATTATAAGTATTGTATGGCCGGAAAGACCGGCACCACCTCTGCCGCCGGGTATAATTTGGTATCAAATGCGAAATATAAGGGTATGGAATATATCTGCGTGGCCATGAACGCCCCCTACGGCAGCGCCACCAACCCGGTATTTGCGGATTCTATCGCCCTCTATAAATGGGCCTATAATAATTTCAGTATGCGCACCCTGCTCAGCGAGAACGAATCCATCTGTGAGATGGAGGTTGCCCTCTGTGCCAAGAACGATTACGTGATGCTGGTGCCGGAGCAGCAGGTCAAGGCTGTGGTGGCCAACGACGTGGACGTGGAATCCTTTGAGTGGGTCATCACCAAGAATAAGGATGAGGACGGCAAGGAGATCGCCTATGCGCCGGTGGTGACCGGGGACGTGCTGGGTACTGTGACCGTCACCAAGGACGGCATCGATTACGGCACCGTCAATCTGATCGCCTCCTCCGATCTGGAGCGCAGCGCTATTTTGTATTATCTGCACCTGATCCGCAACTTCTTTGATCACCTGGTGGTTCGGATCATCGCCATCGTTTTGGTGATACTGATCGTGCTGTATATCATCTTTATGATCTATCAAAATAACAATCGCCGCCGGCGGCGGATCGCCCGTCGGATCCGGTTTTAAAGGCCTTCAAAAAAAGTTGCATTTTTTTGAAAAAAAGTGTTGACAAACCGGGGCTGAAATGTTATCATATTCAGGCACCTGCGAAAAAAGAGCAGGGAAGCAGCGGACTTTGAAAATTAAACAGCATCATAAAAGAAGGACCCGTTAATTGTATTTTTTGAGGAGTATAGTAAAACTCCGGAAAGCGATTAACAGAACTTAAAAGCCAGTTTTTTTAAGAGAAG
>JAZQAR010000091.1:0-35601 GCA_045545315.1 Eubacteriales bacterium
CTCAAGGCTTTTGCCATGAGGATTGGTTGGGATAGCTGGACGCGAACCAGCGGAATGACGGAGCCAAAGTCCGTTGCCTTGCCGCCTTGGCTATATCCCAATTTGCCGAGAAGACTCTTTTATCCGTCGTTTCCGGCGGATAAAAGAAATGGGGTGGATGGTGGGATTCGAACCCACGACCTCCAGAGCCACAATCTGGCGCTCTAACCAACTGAACTACAACCACCATATGTCATACGCCGGCAACGGATATGATTATAAAACATTTTATCTCCAATGTCAAGAAAAAAATTCCTCTTTTTAAAATTCTTTTCGTGTCTTAAGCATATATATTAATGATTTGAAAATTTTTCATAAAACACTTGAAATTATTAAAAAGTATGCTAAACTATATTTAGCACTCGGTAGACTTGAGTGCTAAAAATGTTCTTGGAGGAAACAACAATGAAATTAAACCCTTTATTCGACCAGATCGTTGTGAAGATGGAAGAAGCAGAGGAAACCACTAAAAGCGGTATTATTTTAACCACTGCCGCGCAAGAAAAACCCCAGTTTGCTCGGGTTTTGGCCGTTGGTCCCGGTGGGTACGTTGACGGTAATAAAGTTGAGATGGTTATTAAGGTTGGCGACCGTATCGTTCTTCGTAAATACGGTGCAACCGAGATCAAGCTGGACGGGGAAGAATATTTGATTGCCCGTCAGAGCGACGTTTTGGCAACTGTAGAAGAGTAAGGAGAGTGTTTTAGATGGCAAAGCAAATTCAGTATGGCGAAGAAGCCAGAAAGTCTTTACAAAAAGGTGTTGACAAATTAGCCAACACCGTTAAGATCACCTTGGGCCCCAAGGGACGTAACGTTGTTTTGGATCAGAAGTTCGGAACTCCTTTGATCACCAACGACGGTGTCACCATTGCAAAGGATATCGAATTGGATGATCCTTTCGAGAACATGGGCGCACAGCTGGTGAAGGAGGTTTCTACCAAGACTAACGATATCGCCGGTGACGGTACTACTACCGCTACCCTGCTGGCGCAGGCTTTGATCCGGGAAGGGATGAAGAACGTTGCTGCCGGTGCGAATCCCATGGTTGTACGCAAGGGTATTCAAAAGGCTGTGGATTGCGTTGTTGCTACCATTAAGGAAAATTCCAAGGCAATCGACGGTTCCAAGGATATTGCCCGGGTCGCGACGATCTCTTCTGCCGATGAGAACGTTGGCACCTTGATTGCGGAAGCAATGGAAAAGGTGACCACGAACGGTGTTATTACGGTTGAGAAATCCAAAACTGCCGAAACCTCCTGTGACGTTGTGGAAGGTATGCAGTTTGATCGCGGCTATATTACTCCCTATATGGTCACCGACAGCGATAAAATGGAAGCTGTTATCGACGATGCACTGTTGCTGATCACCGATAAAAAGATCAGCACCATTCAAGAGATTCTTCCCTTGCTGGAGCAAATTGCGCAAACAGGTAAGAAGTTGGTGATTATTGCCGAAGATATCGAAGGTGAGGCGCTGGCTACTCTGATCGTGAATAAGATCCGTGGCACCTTCTCTTGTGTTGCCGTTAAGGCTCCCGGCTTTGGTGATAACAGAAAAGAGATGCTCCGTGATATCGCTATTTTGACCGGCGGTCAGGTGATCAGCGAAGAGCTGGGTCTGGAATTGAAGACTGCTTCCATCAATCTTTTGGGTCGTGCATCTCAGATCAAGGTCCAAAAGGAGAAGACCATCATCGTTGGCGGTGCCGGAGCTCCCGAGGAGATTGCTGCTCGCTCTGAGCAGATCAAGAGCCAGATCGAAGTAACCACCTCCTCCTATGATCGCGAGAAATTGGAAGAGCGTTTGGCTAAGTTGAGCGGCGGTGTTGCCGTAATCAAAGTTGGTGCTGCAACCGAGACCGAAATGAACGAAAAGAAGTTGCGTGTAGATGATGCCCTTGCTGCTACCAAAGCTGCTGTTGAAGAAGGCGTTGTGGCCGGTGGCGGTACCGCTTATATCAAGGCGATCGACGTTGCATCTAAATTGCTGGATGAGACCGAAGGCGATGAAAAGACCGGTGTTCAGATCGTTTTGAAGGCTTTGGAAGAGCCGGTTCGCCAGATCGCTGCAAACTCCGGCCTGGAAGGTTCTGTGATTCTGGAGAACATCCGCAAGAATGCCAGCGTAAACTATGGCTTTGATGCCTTTAACGAGGTTTACTGCGATATGTTGGAGGCCGGTATTCTGGATCCTGCAAAGGTAACCAGAAGCGCCTTACAAAACGCCGCAAGTGTGGCTGCAATGGTTCTGACCACCGAGAGCCTGGTGGCTGACATCAAGGATCCTGCTGCTGACGCTGCGGCAAATGCCGCAATGAATCAAATGGGCGGCGGCATGTATTAATGAAACTGAAAAAGAGCGGAAGTGTACTTCCGCTCTTTTTGCATATTTACGTCCTTTTGTCCATATAGTTTGAAAGGGAGGATGCAAATATGAAAAGATTAATCTTAATGCTTCTTTGTTTTGCTTTTTTGCTGTCCGGGTGTGGTAAGAAACCGACCAATGATTTGAAAACGGAAGAGCAACACGATAATAGTGGGCATAGAGTTGTGCTTTATTCTGATTCTAAAATCATACCAATTTCATATTCCTTGGACGGAAACCTTCAAATCGAGCCCGGAACGTATTGGTATTATGAATTAGAGTCTGGGTTGGAGCCTTCTAAGGGTGCCCAATTCGAAACGTATAGCGCTAAAAATATGAAGGCATCGTCGTTATGCTCTTTTGAAAAACTTCAAAAGAAAAAATGTTTTGCCGTAAACGGTGATTGGCCGCTGTTTCGGTCGTTTAAATACAGCTCGTATGATGAAAAGGAACAGGATAAATTGCCTGATCAGCTGATGGAATCTGTTAAAAATACGATTAAGAGCCTTGGTATTGAAGAAACCGATTCGCGGATTGATGAGATATGGAACTATGAAGGTGAATCTTTGGTTGCCGGATGTTATGGGGATGAGAATAGATCGTTTTTGTGCCGTGTAACGGATGATAACAGTCAAATGCTATGGAATGATACGGGTAATCTTGAGATAACGCCTATAATGATGGATCTCAATGGATCCGGCAGGTATTCATTGGTTCTTTTTTGTCAAGGGGACTATAGAGAGTTTAAAGTATTTGAAACCAAAGAAGATCAGTTTGTTTTTCGTTACAGTATAATTTATTAAAGCGTCTATGGACGCTTTTTTATTTTGGTTGAAATTATGCTTAAAATATGATACTCTTAAATCAGTAACAATAAAAGGGAGTGCTTTTATGAAACGGAAGGAACTGAAGGAGTATTTCAATCTCTTTTACAATAATACTTATTCGGCGACTTTATCATATTGCTTAAAGAAAACCGGCGATTTCTTGAATTTGGAAGATCTGGTGGCGAGCAGTTATTATCAACTGTACAAGCTGATCAAGAAAAGCAAAACTATAGATCAACCTACAGCCAACAAACTGCTTAAAAAAGCCGTTGACGGAACATTGGACCGATATTGGAAAAAGCATAAAAAGGATCTTACGTTTAAGAAAAAACAGAATCCACAGCACACTTTAGAAGAGTATTTGGCCGCTGAAATTGACGTAACCGAGGAAGAGGCTACTCAAATGATGCTGTGTCAGGATGTGTTGGAGTACGTTTCGGATCAACCGATGATGTTCCGCAGAGCATTTGTTTTGTATTTTTATTATGAAATGAATCTTGATGCGATTGCTGTTGAATTGAATTTGCCGCAGGAAGACGTTCTCTACTGTTTGGTAACGATACTTAAAAGAATCAAGAAGAATATATTGGACGAATACGCTTGAAGAAGGGGGTACGCTTAATGAAATACGTGGATTTGATACAAAAAACAAAAAACGATGCCTTCCCGGATCAGGAGCTGATTCGCAAAAAGGTTTACAGGAAGCGTTCCTTCGCTGTGCGGATGTTGATTTTTGGAATTTCTTCTGCGCTTTTGTTTGCAATTGTCTTGTCTGCCCTGTTGATTCGTCTGATTCCGGAAGAGGAAGGGAAGGTTCTGATCACCGGATCGGTCAACGTAATCAAATCGATCGCCGCATCTAATAAAAATGCCTTTTCCATCGACAAGGATTCCGCCTTGACAGTCACTACTACGGAGGAGGTTTCGGTCGATGAACTAAAGGCTAGGTTACAGGTGACGCCTCAGGTCGATTTTAAGCTGACCAAAACCGGAAATTGTAAGTATCGGATGACTTTCCCTGAGGAATTGACTGAAAACACGCTTTACAATATTTTAGCAGTGTATAACGATAAGCCGGTTTATCGGTGGGCTTTCCAAACAGAGAATGTTTTTAAGGTGACCAACGTGTATCCTCAAAACGATCAGCACGTTTCTGTTGATTCTGCCATTGAGGTGACCTTTTCTCACGCTGACGTAAAGGGATTTGAGTCTGCTTTTAAGATCGAGCCGGCCGTAGAAGGAAGTTTTGTAAATTACGGACGAACTTGGGCATTTGTCCCCAGCCGGCAGATGGCACCGGCAACGCTTTATACCGTAACGATTGATACTCAAGTGAATGGACCCGACGGCGCTGCCCTTGAAGAGGAGGCTGTTTTCTCTTTTAGAACGGAATTTGAGGATTCTTATGCATATATGATTCACCGGCAAGGTGAAATCGCAGATACTTTTTTGGTGGACGAAAGTCCCATTGCCGCTATAGCATACGGTGGCGAGATTTCCCAAAAGGTGAAAGCGACCGTTTATCGTCTGCAGGATAACGAGGCTTTTATTGAGGCACACAAAAATTACGTAAGAAGCGGTTACGTTTCCGGAAGTATCCTTGATTTGCAGGCTCCCGTTGCGGCGGAATTTGAAGTGGCACTGATTCTTGTTGATGATTATCAATATAACGGGAAGACAGCCTTCATTCATTATCCGGAGCCCCTTGGACAAGGATACTATTATGCGGAGATTTCGATCGGAAACTGGAAAGTATACCAGTTGTTGCAAAGCACGGATTTGGCGGTTTATTCGATCTCTGCCAACGGTGCTTATACTGTTTGGGTCAATAACGCTATGACCGGGAAAGCGGTTGAAAATGCAGAGATCTATTTGGACGGTAAAAAGAAAAGCACCACCAATCGCTATGGATTTGCTTCGATTACCGGGCCTTCCCGAGAGGACGAAGTGCGGTTTTTGACCGTTAATAACGGCGATTATCCTTACGTTATCGCAGTGAACGGTAAAGCCGTTGATCCCGAAATATCTGCTCAGGAAAAGTATTTTTCCTATATAACAACGAACAGTTCCCTTTACAAAACCACTGCTAAAGTCGGGGTTTTTGGCGTTGTATTACCCAGAAACAAAGGAAAGATCCCGGAATCTATCGTTCTTCGTTCCGGATTTTCCGAAGACGTTACCGTATATCCCGATTCCAACGGCGCTTTTACTGCTGAACTGAATATTGAAAATACCGCTTTGTCCGGCGATGTTATTACCATGCTATGTGACGGAATGCAATTGGATAGCGTTTGGATACAGATTGCGGACTATGAATTACCCACTTACGTGGTGAGCGTTACAACGGATCGAAGTGCCTATACGGAGGGTGAAACCATCTATGCCTCGGCAACGGTTACCTATCCGGACGGAACGCCTGCACCCGGAGTTTCGGTCTCCGGGGACATTAATGGTGTTACCGATGAAAACGGATACTTGATTGCGGAAATTCTTGTGTCATCGGCAGATGATTATTCCTATGGGGATAATGCGCCGCGCGTATGCTCGGTTTATTGTTCTGTTGATGAGGAACTTGGATATTCGGTGACGGCTACGGCTCATTATGCCGTTTTCAACGGCGATCGGTATCTGAAGGCGGAGTATAAGCAGAATTCCTTGAAAATCAATACCTGTTCTTTCAATAAGGAAGCGTTATATGATATTCATAGTGATTCTCTTTACAGCGCCGTATACGCAAATGATCATTATATCGGCGATGCGGTTTCAGCGGATCTGTTGGCAGAGGTTCATCGGATTCGCTATGAAAAAACACCGTCAGGGTCTACCTACGACCCAATTGGCAAAGAGGTACTACATCGTTGGGAATATACCGAAGTCGATGAATTGGTTGAAACGGTAGAATTGAAAACAACCAATGGACAAATCGATTGGAGATGTAATTATAGCGATAGTGAGGATGAACGTTATTACGTTATTTTGAAAACGGCCGACGTTTATGCACCCAGTGTAATTCGCTGTGAACTATTCGAAGATCCGTTCTCGGCCGGTGAGTATGGCGCCGGTGCTTATTACGTCAAAGCTGATCATCAGGAAGTGGATATTGGCGATGAAGTACGGCTGACGGTTCTTGACAGTCATACCGGTAAAGCCGCCAGCGGAGGTAGTGTATTCTATACTGTGGTCGGTAGTGAGATGATTGACCACTATTATGGCTGTACAACCGGCATGGAATTAGAATTTCTTAAGAAATATGCTCCCGGAGTTGAGGTTTATGGTGCCTATTTTGACGGGGAACATATTTTTGATCTTGGTGCAGAGTATTTGTATTATGACTTGGCGAAATCCGCTCTCAACATAACCGTTGAAAGTGATGCGGAGCAATATCAACCCGGCGATGAAGTAAGTGCTACCGTTAAGGTGACGGATAAAAACGGAGATCCGGTTTCTGCCGTACTTTACGTCAGCGTTGTGGATCGTGCCCTCTATCTTTTAAGTAATAATGCGGATGACCCGTTGTATGATCTTTATGATCGCTACGGTTATTCCGAGGTATACGTGACAACGTCTTATCGCCATTTTGGCAGTGAGTTTTTGCCTGCCGGAGAGGGTGGTGGAGACGGCGGTAATTCCCGTGGAGATTTCGACGATACTCCGTACTATGATATGATCAAAACCAATCGTAAGGGAATAGCCGAGCTTACCTTTAAGCTCCCGGATTCGGTTACCGAATGGAAAATGGTGGTCAAAGCCTTTACCGATGAGGCAGAAGCTGCTGTTACTGTATATGACGTTACGTCAACTTTGGATTATTTTTCAACCGTTGTTGTTGGCGAACAGCTGAAAACGGTTGATGATTGCACGATTGCCGTCAAAAGTGACGGTCGGTCCTTGCAGGCTGACTCCGTTTGTACTTATACAGTAGGGTTAACCGATCGTGATGGAAACGAGGTGGCCTCTAAAACTGCAATGGCCAAACGCTCGCAGTATACTTATTTAAATTTTGGTCCTTTGGATGCAGGCTTGTATACAGTCTACGTTCAGAGTGAATGCGATAGCTATCGGGACAGTATCATTAAATCGTTTGAGGTTTCTGCCGGCTATCAATCGGTACGTGTAAATCAGTCTTTGGAATTGCAAGCCAATTCCTCTTTGCAGCTTAAACCAACGCAAGGAAACGTATTGATAACGGCGGTAGATCAAGAATACGCTTTTTGGCAAGAAGCAATGCACCGCTTGGCCTCTAACGGTGGCGAGCGGGTTGATCAAATGCTGGGGGCTTATATGGCCGAAAACTATTACGTGACCGGTACCTGGATGGATCCCGAAAAACTGGATCTTAATCTACTGCAGCCCTATTACAGCGGTAGTGGATTAATGTTGTTTGCGGATTCTGAATATGCCGATTTGCGCGTGGCGGCAAAGTTTGCTGCGGCAATGCCGAACGGATGCAGAAGGGAAGAATTGATCAACCAATTTGAATATTATCTGAATGACCGCTATGCGGCACGGGTCGACATTCTGACTGCTTATTTCGGTTTGGCTGCATTGGGTGAACCTATAATGGGGGATTTACAGTCGATTTATGATACAGTGACTGATCTTTCTACCGAGGAGGCGGCTTACCTTGCGCTGGCCTTTGCTTATGGTGGTGATTATGATACTGCAAAATACCTTTATGATCAGCAGATTAAACCATACGTAAAGCAAACTGAAGAGACTGCATACGTGGAATATGATGGTGTAGTTGATGATAATCTGACCGGTTTGACTTCGATTTTGGCAAACCGACTCTCGTTGGAGTTGGCAGAGCCTTTGGTTCGTTATCTGATCGATCATGATTCTGAAACCACGTTGCTGAGCTTGGATCTGATTACCTATTTGAATAATCGTGTTTTGGATTTGAGCGGTAAGAATATCTTTACACTTAAGACTGCTGACGGTGAGAATAAGACGTACACCTATCCTAAAGGGACGGTACTTACCGTTGAATTGACCAAGGATCAGGCAAGTAGCATTATGTTGAATCCTATTGAAGGAAATACGGTTTTGGATATTTCTTATATGGGTGATCTTCAGGAATTATCCAAGAATGGAAAGGGTACCGTGATTTCTGGGGTTGAACATGAATCAACCGTAAAACGCGGTGGCGTTACAACAGTTGTGGTTCCCGTTTCCTTTGTGGAACAGTATCAAAATGGTAACGTTACGATTACGTTACCTGCCGGCCTTCATTTGGCAAAGGGGAGGATCCATTGCGGGACCTACGGTTATGATATTATGACCGGATATGATCGAAATAAGTTTACTTGTGCATTGCATAAAGAGGCTAATTATATCATACTGACTCTTCGAGGCAGTATTCCGGGTGATTACGTAATCGAACCGATCATAGTTGGCAATACGTCCGGCGGCGATTATTATATGACCGATCCTATTCAGATCTCGGTTATAGAATAAGTGCTTGACAAATTGCGGAAAACAAGATAAAATAATTGAAAACGTTGATGGGAAGAAGTAGCAAAATATTGCCCTTCAGAGAGCTGTCGGTTGGTGCAAGATAGTAGGTCAAGTTTTGTGAATACATCCCGGAGTATCACATTGAAATTATAGTAGGTGTGGTCGGTAGCCTTCCGTTATCAGGGCAGAGTTATTCGCTTGAATAATCTCGTGGAGGAGTATTCTGTGAAGAATACTTGTTTCAGAGGTGGTACCGCAAAAGAATTTTTGCCCTCTGTTTCCCATTGGGGAACAGAGGGCTTTTTGATTGAAAGGAAAGTCAAAATGAAAATTTATGATGAATTGGTTGCCCGTGGTTTAATTGCCCAGGTGACAGACGAAGAAGAAATTCGTGAACTGATCGATAATGGTAAAGCCACTTTCTATATCGGCTTTGATCCTACTGCAGATAGCTTACACGTTGGTCATTTTATGGCACTCTGCCTGATGAAGCGTTTGCAGATGGCCGGCAACAGACCGATTGCTCTGATCGGCGGTGGTACCGGCTATATTGGCGATCCTTCCGGACGGTCTGATATGCGCTCTATGATGACCCCGGAGACGATCGCTCATAACTGCGCTTGCTTTAAAAAGCAGATGGAGCGGTTTATTGAATTTGGTGATGATAAAGCTTTGATGGTGAATAATGCTGATTGGCTTTTGAAACTGAATTACATTGAACTTTTGCGGGAGGTTGGCGCTTGCTTCTCCGTTAATAATATGTTGCGTGCAGAATGTTATAAGCAGAGAATGGAAAAGGGTCTTTCCTTCCTGGAGTTCAACTATATGATTATGCAGTCCTACGACTTTTATCATCTGTTCCAGCATTACGGCTGTAATATGCAATTTGGCGGTGATGATCAATGGTCAAATATGTTGGGCGGTACTGAATTGATTCGCAGAAAGTTGGGTAAAAATGCATGCGCAATGACCATCACCCTTTTGATGAACTCGGAAGGGAAGAAGATGGGTAAGACTGCTAACGGAGCTGTATGGCTTGATCCCAACAAGACCTCTCCCTTTGATTTTTATCAGTATTGGAGAAACGTTGGAGATTCCGACGTTTTAAAATGTATCCGTATGCTTACCTTCCTGCCCTTGGAACAGATTGATGAGATGGATCAATGGGAAGGTAGCCAGTTGAATAAGGCTAAAGAAATTCTTGCATATGAACTGACAAAATTGGTTCATGGTGAGGAAGAGGCTGTAAAGGCCCAGGAAAGTGCCCGTGCACTCTTCGGTTCCGGAAATGCAGAAAATATGCCTACCTACGAAGTAACCGAAGAAGACTATAAAGATGATCAGATCGGCTTGATTACATTGCTTGTTAAGAGCGGTTTGGTGTCCTCTGGCTCCGAAGGACGCCGTGCAATCGAGCAGGGTGGCGTTTCCGTGGAAGGGGAAAAAATCACCGACACCAAAAAAGCCTACACCAAGGCTGAGATCGAAGCAGGCTTTGTTTTGAAGCGTGGTAAGAAAAAGTTTGTTAAGATCCGTGCAAAATAATGGCCAAGGATACTAAGACAAATGCAATGCGGATTCTGGAGCAAAAGAAGATCTCTTTCCGTGTAAATCTTTATGAGTGTGATGAATTTATCGATGCCGTTCACGTTGCCGATCTGCTTGGTCAGGAATATGAAAGTTCCTTTAAAACCCTGGTGGCAGTTGGCAAGAGTGGAGCACACTACGTTTTTGTGGTTCCGATCGCAGAAGAGCTTGATCTGCGGAAAGGAGCAAAGGCAGTGGGTGAAAAATCCATTGAATTGATCCACGTGAAGGAGATTTTCGGCTTGACCGGTTATATTCGCGGAGGATGCACGCCGATCGGTATGAAAAAGCAGTTTCAGACGGTCATTGATGAGACGGCACAGCTATTTGATGAAATCATTATCAGTGGCGGACGGATCGGTGCGCAGATCGTGATGAATCCTATGGATCTGGAAAAAGTGATTCCTTGCAAATTCGAGGATATTGTTGTGTGAATAGAAAAAAGCCTATGCATTGCATAGGCTTTTTTCTATTCTTTGATCATTTGCTGATAATCCAATTCTTTGAATCCTAACCGTCGGTAGATTTTTTTTGCACTTTCGTTTTCAGCGGTGACCTCCAGGCGGAAGCGGGTGGCATTGTCATAAAGCTCCATAATCTCTTTCATCGCTCTATATGCAAGCTTATGGCCGCGGAATTCCGGTTTGATATAGATTTCTTCAAACCAAACGGTAAGACCGCCACCTTCATTGGAATAGGTATGGCTTAAAAGACAGTACCCTGCATCCTTTTGCTCATAACGGATCATATAGGCGTTTACGTAGGGGTCTTTATGCAGGATCGCTTCAAAGGTTTGATGACCGTTTTTCTCGGGGATGGTATGCAGAACCCCTGGTGTGCTGTAAAAGGCATTCATCATCTCGATAAATTGATTGCGGTCACTTTCTTCAAAAAAACGGATACGTTTATTATCAGGTATTGGGCTTTGAACCAGGTCCGGGCGCATTTTTTTGGTTAAGGTTATGGATTGTTCTTTTTTCCATACTTCCATCAAGCGGTGGTTACCTTCGGTTAAAACTGTTGGAACCTCAAGATCATTCCATACACGGGGCTGTGTGTATTGAGGATGTTCCAAAAGTCCGTTATAGTGACTTTCGTTGGTAAAGGAGCTTTCTTCAGCCAACACGCCGGGGATCATACGGGAAATGCAATCCACTAAAATGCAGGCGGGGAGCTCGCCGCCGGTTAATACGTAATCGCCGATTGAAATTTCTTCGTCCACCACCGTATCCAGAACCCTTTGGTCAATTCCCTCGTAATGCCCACACAAAATGGCAACGTGGGGTAATTTACTTAATTCGAAGGCTTTCTTTTGGGTTAAAACGTTCCCTCGGGGCGAAACGTAGACGGTATAGGGGCGGCGTTTGTCATTTTTTTCTACCATATCGGTGAAGCAATCGTAGATCGGTTGGCATTTCATAATCATTCCACCGCCACCGCCAAAGGGATAATCGTCTACTCTGCGGTGTTTATCGGTGGAATAATCCCGTATATTATAGGTGTCCACAGAAATGATGCCGTTTTTTTGTGCTCTGCCGATAATACTTTCGTCGAGCGCATGCTCGATCATTTCTGGAAATAGTGTTAAAACTGAAAATTTCCTTCAAATAACCCCTGTAACGGACGAATTAGTACTTTTTCTTTTTTTAGATCGATCTCAATTACAACGTCATCGATCTTAGGAACTAATAGAACTTTATCACCTGTGACTTCAAAAACGTCGTTGGCGCCGGTGGTGATAATGTCTGTGACTTTGCCGTAGATTTCACCACTGTCGATATCCTCAACAGTGAGACCGATGATATCATCAATAAAATATTGGCCTTTTTCCAACGGAACTTCGCTCTTCTTTAGGTATACAAGCTTGCCGACCAAAGGCTCCGCTTGATTGATATGATCGATCCCTTTCAGATGAATTAAAGCCTGACCTTTATGGACTTTGGCTGAAGTGACGGTGTACGGTGTATCGTCAATATATAGCTTTTTAACGTCGCACAGAAATTCGGGGCCGTCGCAATAGGGGTAGATTCGTAAATCGCCACGAAGGGCATGGGTGTTTACAATTTTACCGGCCTGAAGTAATTCTTTTTTCATCACAGATTCCTCAATTTGAATTTTTTAGATCATTATACACTATTTTTTCAAAAAAAACAACAGCGTCGCATAAAATGCGGCGCTGTCATTCAAAAATACCGTTATCTGATTTCTACAACCACTTTTTTTGGCATTTTAAAGGATGCAGATTTAACGATGGAACGGATCGCCTTAGCGATCTTTCCGTGTTTGCCGATTACTCGCCCCATGTCGTCTGCGGCAACATGTAATTCGTAAACGATTGCATCATCGGTCTCGGATTCGGTTACGGTAACTGCTTCCGGTTCATCAACCAAGGCCTGGGCGAGATAAAGAATGAGGTCTTTCATTGTGTAATATACCCCGTATTAGAGAATTTCCTGCTTTTTGAGCAAAGCCTTAACGGTATCGGTGGGCTGAGCGCCGTTCTTGATCCAAGCCTTTGCTTTTTCGCCATCGATGGTTACGGTAGCGGGTTCGGTGCAAGGATTGTAGGTACCGATCTCCTCAATGAATCTGCCATCGCGGGGATAGCGGGAATCAGCAACAACAATACGGTAGGTGGGAGCTTTCTTTGCACCCAATCTTCTCAATCTGATTTTAACTGCCATGTTTATTCACTCCTTTCAAAATTCTGCTTTATTAAAAACCAAAACCCCGGCGTTTGCCTTTTTTGGATTTCAGTTGTTTAATCATCTTGTTCATTTGATCAAACTGTTTGATCAAACGGTTGACCATTTCAACGGTCGTGCCGCTTCCGGCGGCAATTCTTCTTCTTCGGGATGCGTTCAGCAGGGAAGGATCCTCGCGCTCAGCCGGTGTCATTGATAAAATGATTGCTTCGGTTCGTGCGATTTGCCGCTCGTCCACTTTTACGTCCTTCAATTGCGCTGCATTAACGCCCGGCATCATCCCCAGAAGGTTCTCCAAGGGACCCATTTTTTTGATCTGGCGCATCTGGTCCAGAAAATCTTGAAGAGTGAAGCGGTTCTGACGTAATTTTTCTTCCAAAGCCAAAGCTTCTTTTTCGTCGTAGGCTTCTTGTGCCTTATCGATCAAAGAGAGAACGTCACCCATCCCCAAAATTCTGGAGGCCATCCGATCTGGGTGGAAGGGTTCGATGTCGGTGAGTTTTTCGCCGATACCGGCAAACTTTATGGGCTTTCCGGTAATATATTTTACCGAAAGGGCAGCACCGCCGCGGGTGTCGCCATCCAACTTAGTCAGAACAACGCCGTCAATGTCCAAAAGGTTATTAAAGCTTTCTGCCACGTTGACCGCATCCTGACCTGTCATGGCATCAACCACCAACAGAATCTCCTGGGGTTGAACGGTTGATTTGATGTTGGAAAGTTCATCCATCAAGGCATCGTCAATATGCAGGCGACCGGCAGTATCAAGAATTACAAGGTCGTTCCCGTATTTTTTGGCGTGTTCGATGGCGGCTTTTGCAATTTTTATGGGGTTCTTTTCGTCCTCGATCTTAAAGACGGGAACTTCAACGCCCTGAGCTACAATTTCCAGCTGGGTGATGGCTGCGGGACGGTAAACGTCGCAGGCAACCAAAAGAGGTCTGCGGCCCTTCTTTTTGAAGTACCCGGCCAGCTTACCGCTTTGGGTGGTTTTACCGGTACCCTGTAAACCAACCATCATAATAATGGTGGGTGGATTGGAGGCCATTTTAATACTTGCGGTTTCGGACCCCATCAAGGCGGTCAGCTCTTCGTTCACGATCTTAACCACCTGTTGGGCGGGGGTGAGGCTTTCTAATACGTCACTGCCTACACAACGCTCCGAAACTTTATTAATAAAACCCTTTACAACCTTAAAGCTAACGTCTGCTTCCAGCAATGCAAGCTTGATTTCGCGCATGGCTGTCTTAACGTCCGCTTCGGTCAAGTGACCGTGTTGCCGAAGGTTTTTAAAGGCTCTTGCAAGCTTTTCGCTTAATCCTTCAAATGCCATATTTATTTTTGCTCCTCATAAAAGCGGGTGATAGAGACGATCTCTTCGGCAAATTGTGCAATCTCGGGGGATTTTCCGTGGCGTGCATTAAAATCGCGGATATTCATTGCCAGATTACGGATTTGCTCCAACTGATCTTCCAAGTGATAGTATCTTTTGTGGAAACCAAGGCGTTCCTCGGTTTCGGTCAAAAACTGTTCCCCGCGTTTGATGTTGTCGTGAACACCCTGACGGGTAATGTTCATATGTTGTGCTATTTCAGAAAGCGAAAGATCTTCATTATAATATAATTCCAAAGAATCCCGCATTTTAGGAGCCAGCAGATTGCCGTAAAAATCGATTAAAAGGGAAAAGTTTAAATCTTTAATGAAAATCACTCCTTTGCTGTAAAGTAATCAACTTTACATAGTATACTTGATGAATTTGTTTTTGTCAATAGTAATCTTGAATTTTTACAAAAAAATCGGGACTTGTTTTTCGAATGGCTGTAGTATATAATTAAACTATAAAAATGAAAGGTTATAGATATGCATTACGATTATATAATTGTTGGCAGCGGCTTATACGGAGCTGTATTTGCATATGAAGCGATGCAACACGGAAAAAGCTGTCTCGTTCTGGAAAAACGCAGTCACATCGGCGGTAATATTTATTGTGATTTAATAGATGATATCGTTGTTCATAAGTATGGCGCCCATATTTTTCATACCAATTCCAAACGGGTATGGAATTTTGTAAATCGGTTTGCTGAATTCAATCGTTATACCAATTCTCCCGTTGCAAATTATAAGGGCGAAATTTATAATATGCCTTTTAATATGAACACCTTCTGCAAAATGTGGGGGATTTCAACTCCTGAAGAGGCCCGTAAAATTATTGAAAATCAGCGGTCTGTTATTCAAAAAGAACCCACTAACCTTGAAGAACAGGCAATCCGCTTGGTTGGCACCGATATTTACGAAAGGTTGGTAAAAGGATATACCGAAAAGCAGTGGGGCAGACCCTGTGCCGACTTACCTGCATTTATCATAAAGCGTTTGCCGGTGCGCTTTACCTATGATAATAACTATTTTAACGATCGCTATCAGGGAATTCCCATCGGTGGATATAATCAGATTATTGATCGATTGCTGAAAGGAGCTGACGTTCGCCTGAACGTTGATTTTCTGGTGGATCGCGAAAAATGGGAGTCTATGGGCGACAAGATCGTATATACAGGAATGATTGATGCCTATTTTGACTTTTGCTACGGTCCTTTGGAATACCGGAGTCTTCGGTTTGAAACCGAATCAATGAACACAGATAATTATCAGGGTGTTGCCGTGATGAACTATACGGATCGAGAGACGCCCTATACCAGAGTAATCGAGCATAAGCATTTTGAATTTGGCACACAGCCTAAAACGGTTGTGACCAAAGAATACCCGGCCGAATGGAAACAGGGGATGGAGGCTTATTATCCTGTGAATGACGATAAAAACGGCGAGCTTTATCAAAAATACTATGCTCTGACAAAAAATAAAAAGAACGTTTTGTTTGGCGGTCGCCTTGGAAAGTATTGCTATTACGATATGGATAAAGTGATTTTGACTGCTTTGGAAGATGCAGAACGGGAATTTTTGGATAAAACCTAAAAAATACTTAAAAAAACCGTGAAAAGAAAAAATATTAGTTGACAAGCGGCTAATTTATCATTATAATATTATCTGCTATTGGTTTTTTTCTTCTGTGAGGATATTATGAAAATCAATTTAAAAGATGCTTTTTGGCTTGATCAATACGAAAAGACCTTGAGTTTTAAGTTGAAAACGCAAGAGTTTGAAGAATTGGAAACTGTTGCAGGTTTTCCTTCGGAACCGGTCGTTCGTTTTGATATCAAAGCCAAGTACGGATTGGTTCACTGCACTACGGTGATCGATTTTGAATACGAGAGTTTTTGTTGCCGTTGCCTTGAGCCGGTGAGAGGAACGCTTAGGATCGAGAATTGCCGTCGAATGATAACCGATCCGACAAAAGAAAGCGAAGATACTGTTTTAATTGATGAAGGATATACGTTTTATCCTGAAGAAGAAGCGAAGAACCAAATTATTCTGGAGTTTCCGGAGCGTTTCCTTTGTTCGGAGGATTGCAAGGGTTTATGCCCTGAATGTGGATGCAACCTTAATATGGAAAGCTGTTCGTGTGAGCCCCGGGATGTCGATTAAGATCGGCGTACTATAGTGTAGTAAATGCTAAGGGAGGTAAAGATAAATGGCAGTTCCTAAGAGAAAGGTTTCCAAGTCTAAGAGAGATATGAGAAGAAGCAGCGTTTCTAAGCTGAGCGCTCCTACTTTGGTAGAATGTCCCAAGTGTCATGTACTGAAGGCTCCTCATAAGGCTTGCCCCGAGTGTGGCTATGTGAACGATACTCTGTCCGTTAAGGATGGCAAGATCGCTGTGAAAGCCGCTGCTGCAACGAAGGAAGAAGCTTCTGCAGAATAAGCTTGGAGTTTGAGATAGAGAAGGCGGGATCACTGCCTTCTCTTTTTTCTTATTTTAGATGTTCTTGAAAGGAGGTGGGGGAATGCCTGCAATTATTTCCGCTGTGTCACAGGATTCTTTAGCCGAAGAATTAGGGCTTAAAGCCGGTGATCGCTTGATTTCTATCAACGGAAACGAGATCAAAGACGTCATCGATTATATGTATTACGAAGCGGCAACCGAACTGATGATGCTGGTCGAAATTGATGGTGAAGAGGTTCTATTTGAAATCGAAAAAGATAGCGAGGAACCGCTTGGCCTTGATTTTGAAGATTATTTGATGGATCGGCAACGCAGTTGTAAGAATAAGTGTATTTTTTGCTTCATAGACCAATTACCCAAGGGTCTGCGCAAAACGCTGTATTTTAAAGATGATGATGCTCGCCTGTCTTTTCTGATGGGAAACTATATTACCTTGACCAATTTGTCGGAGGATGATATCGAGCGGATTATTAAAATGCGCATTTCTCCCATCAATATTTCGGTTCATACCACTGATCCGGATTTGCGTGTTCAAATGATGGCGAATCCCAATGCGAGAAAAATCAATGAGATCCTGAAACGCTTTGCGGATGCAAGAATTGAGATGAACTGTCAGATCGTTTTATGCAAAGGGATCAACGACGGCGTTCATTTGGAAAAAAGCTTGCGGGATCTGGCTGCGTTAGCGCCGCACGTAAAGAGTACGAGTGTTGTTCCCGTTGGGATTTCCGATCACCGTGAAGGGTTGTATCCTTTGGTTCCTTTTGAAAAGCGGGATGCCAGAGAAGTGATCGAACTGATCGACCGTATCGGCGAGGAACAGGTGAACCTTCACGGTCGACGCGGATGCTACGCATCGGATGAGTTTTATATTTTGGCCGGCTATGAAATACCGGATGAAGATTATTATGATTGCTATCCGCAAATTGAAAACGGCGTTGGATTGATGCGCTCTTTAGAAAATGAATTTGATATAGCTCTTGCGGATGAAGCCGGGGATACGGAACCGCATTCCGTTGGGATCGTAACCGGTGTTTTGGCCGCAGATTACATGTCGACTTTGTTACAAAAAGCAAAGGATAAATTCCCCGGCCTTGATTTTAAGATCTATGCGATCGTCAATCATTTCTTTGGGGAAAAGATCACGGTTTCCGGCTTGGTAACAGGTACGGATATCGTGGAACAGTTAAAAGATCAACCGTTGCCCGATCGTCTTTTGATTCCGTGCAGTATGCTTCGTTCCGAGCAGGATCTGTTCTTGGATAGTATGTCATTGGAAGAGGTCGAACGGAAACTTCATCGATCCATTGGAATCACGATGAATGACGGTATGGATCTTTTGGATAAGATATTAGGGAGGTGATAATATGGGAATGCCTGTTGTTGCGATTGTAGGACGTCCCAACGTTGGGAAAAGCGCTTTGTTTAATAAATTGGTAGGTGCCAGGCTTTCCATTGTAGAAGATACGCCGGGTGTGACCCGTGACCGTATTTATGCCACTGCCGAATGGCGGGCTAAAAATTTCATGCTGATCGATACCGGCGGTATTGAGCCCGTTCGTGAGGATATCATTTTGACTCAAATGCGCCGTCAGGCAGAAATGGCGATTGATACAGCTGATTGTATCGTGTTTTTGACTGATATTCAAACCGGTTTGACTGCCGATGACCGCGAAATTGCTGCGATGCTGCTTCGCTCCGGCAAACCGATCGTATTGTGCGTCAACAAGGTTGACCAGCTTGGCGCGCCCCCTATGGAGTTTTATGAGTTTTATAACCTTGGTCTCGGAGACCCCATTGCGGTTTCCTCCGTTCACGGTAACGGGACCGGTGATCTGTTGGACGAGGTTTATAAGTATTTGACCTTTGATGAAGAAACCGACGAGGAGAATGCGCCTATCAAGGTGGCTCTGCTTGGAAAGCCTAACGTGGGCAAATCCTCCTTGACGAATAAACTCCTGGGCGAGGAGCGGTGTATCGTTTCCAATATTCCCGGTACGACACGGGATGCGGTAGATGCGCTTTATACCTGCGACGAAGGCGTTTTCTCGCTGATCGATACCGCCGGAATTCGTAAAAAGAAAAAGGTAGAAGAAAACGTTGAAAAATACAGCGTTCTTCGCTCTTATATGGCCGTGGAGCGTGCCGACGTTTGTGTTATAATGCTGGATGCACACGAGGGTGTGACCGAGCAGGATACTAAAATTGCCGGCTATGCTAACGATCAAGGTAAGGCTTTGGTTGTGGCTGTAAATAAGTGGGATGATATCGAAAAAGAAACCAACACAATGGAAAATATGCGTAAGCAGATCTTAAAGGATCTTTCCTTTATGTCTTTTGCGCCCATCGTGTTTATTTCCGCCTTAGAGGGCCAGCGTTTGCACCAGTTGATCGTTACTGTAAAATCCGCTTATGAAGAAAATAAGCGTCGGATTTCTACCGGTATGCTCAACGACGTTTTGAACGATGCGACCGCCCGTGTTCAGCCTCCCTCTGATAAGGGTCGCCGATTGAAGATCTATTATATGACCCAGGCATCGACACAACCGCCTACTTTTGTATTTTTCGTTAATCGTAAAGATCTTTTCCATTTTTCGTATCAACGTTATCTTGAAAATAAGATTCGCGATACTTTTGGCTTTAAAGGCTCTCCGATCCGCTTTATTATTCGTGAAAGAGGGGAAAAAGAATGATCAATTGGCCGTTGATCCTTACAATTTTAATCGTTGGTGCAATTTCTTATTTTATTGGCAGCATTAATTGTTCTATTTTGATCTCGAAATACAGAATGAATGAGGACGTGCGAAATTCCGGTTCGGGAAATGCCGGTGCCACTAATATGTTGCGTACTTACGGAACAAAGTTCGGCATTATTACAATGCTGGGGGACTTTTTGAAAACGTTGGTTCCCTTGTTGATTACCCGTTTCATCTTCCGTGATGCCGAATATTGGCAGGCTATGGTTGCCTTCAGTGGTTTTTGCTGTTCGATGGGTCATGCGTTCCCCATTTATTTTGGGTTCCGTGGCGGAAAAGCCGTTACGGTTGTCGGAATGGTTTTTCTGGTTGTAGACTGGCGATGTTTTGTCGTTGGTATTTCTGTATTTATTGTAATTGTTGCTTTGACTCGTTATGTGTCACTGGCTTCGATCTTGGCGGGAATTTCAGGCCCTGTTACAATGTTCTTCATCTGTAAAAAGAGTATGTCTAATCGCTATTTTGTAGTGGCTTGTCTTGGTGCATTGGCCATTATGATTATTTTCCTGCATCGGGAGAACGTGAAGCGTCTGTTCAAGGGAGAAGAACATAAGTTTAAATTCAAAAAATCAGAATAGTATTCTGTTACAAAAAGACAGTTGGCTTAAAGCCGACTGTCTTTTTGTTTATAAATTAATCAGTTGCGGATTTTATATAAATATGTTATAATAAATTGTAATCGACTATTTAGGAGATAAATAATGAGTAAAATCGCAGATATTTTTAAAAAGCATATAATATACGTTCAGCTGATTACGGTGGCCGTTATTGCTTCCGCTTTTATACCGGCTTTGAATCCGATCATTGCATATGGGCAAAAGAGTGAACAGATCCTTTTTACCATTTTCTTTAAGGATCTTGGTTCTATTATGCAGTATTTTCAAAATACGCTGGGCTCGTTTACCCTATATAGCCGCGTTCTTTACGTAATGCTTCTGTTTTTCTACGTGGGCTTTGTTTGCTATGCCTGCGGGCTGATTTTGACGATGGCTAAGGTCCAGGGGGGAAAGCGGTCAATTTTTACGGGTTCTATCGTCTTTATGATGGTTTATCTTGCGCTATTTATTGTATATTTCAGCATCAATCAAGAATTGTATCAAAATGGAAATGAGCTGATACAATCAAAATTTGACCATTTTCGAATGATCCCGGTTGGCATCTACGTTCATTTTCTGCTGGCTTTTTTGAACGCATTGATCTTATTCCTGGGAAGTGGGATCGACTTTAAGGCTGTTTGGTATAAGATGCGCTTGAACTGGATTCACCGTTTTGACGGTGGGGTGCATCCAACACCTCATAAAAACACAAGATCCAAGCCGATTGAAACGTTACCTCCGCAAAACGAGATGATCTATCCGCTTTTGCAGCATATCGGCGCAATGTGTGAGCCTTGTGTACAAGTGGGGGATTACGTTAAGGTTGGCCAGATTATTGCGGATTCTTCCGCCGCTGTCTCAGTTCCGATCCACTCAACGGTTTCCGGCACTGTAACAAAAATCTGCGATTGGGATCATCCCACGGAAAACCGTATTCCGGCAATAATCGTTGAAAATGACTTTGAAGACAATCGGGCAGACTGCTTTCAAAACGGGATCGTTGACTATATGGAGGAAGACCCTGCTGTCTTGATTGAGCGCATTCACGATGCCGGTATTGTTGGGATGGGCGGTGCTGCTTTTCCAACGCATATTAAGCTTTCTTCTGCAATGAATCGGGTTGATACGCTGATAATCAATGCGGCCGAATGTGAGCCTTATCTATCCAGCGATCATCGGGTAATGTTGGAAAATACCGATGAGATCATTGAAGGTATTCGGATTCTTAAGTATATTTTGAACGTTAAGAATGTTGTTATCGGGATCGAAAATAACAAGCCTGATGCGATTTCCTGTCTGCATAAGCGCTTGAATAAGAGCAGAACGAAGGTCATTATTTTAAAGACGAAATATCCGCAGGGTGGCGAAAAACAGTTGATCCGTGCAGTGACCGGACGAGTTGTACCGGCCGGTAAATTACCGGTGGACGTCGGTTGTGTCGTTTTAAACGTGGATACCGTAATTGCAATTTATAATGCCATCATAAAGGGCATGCCCCTGATGCGTCGCATTGTGACTGTTGCAGGACACGGTGTACAAAAGGTAGGGAACGTTCACGTACGGATCGGTACCCCTTTTAAGGCGGTGTTAGATCATTTTGGTTGGTTGCCGACTACAAGAAAATTGATTATGGGTGGACCCATGATGGGTACAGCGCAATATTCTGTGGATGCGCCTGTCATCAAAAGTACCTCGGGCTTGATTTGTATGACCAAGGATCAGTTGGCGATCGACCGTGACGTCACCTGTATTCGGTGCGGTAGCTGTGTGACCGCTTGTCCTATGCACCTTGTACCAAGCTATATTGCGCAATACGTTAAGTCCGGTGAATTCGATAAACTTGCTGCACTTCACGCAGGGGATTGTATTGAATGCGGATGTTGCTCCTTTACCTGCCCTGCAAAAATTCCGTTGATTCAATATATTCGCATTGGCAAACAAAAGGTGAACGAGCAGAGAAAAAATAAGAGGGGAGGGCATTAAAATGAATAAATTTATTGTATCATCTTCTCCTCATTCAAAGGATCACCGCAACGTAAGCTCCATTATGGGGTGTGTCCTGATCGCCCTTGTGCCTACTGCGGTTGGCTCGGTAATCTATTTTAGATGGAAAGCGGCGCTGATGATGCTCATCAGTGTTTTATCCTGCGTACTGTGTGAGTACATTTTTAATCTGATGCTTAAGAAAAAGCAGACGATTTATGATTGTTCCGCCATCGTTACCGGCTTGCTCCTGGCTTTTAATCTTCCGGTTTCTGCACCCCTTTGGCTACCGCCGATCGGTGCACTGTTCGCCATTATGGTGGTGAAGATGCTTTTTGGCGGCTTGGGGAAAAATTTGTTTAATCCGGCATTGGCCGGACGGATCTTTTTGATGCTTTCTTTTGCTCCCTATATGACCGGCCAATGGATTCGTCCCTTTGATGGCGTTAGTACTGCAACACCGTTGACCTTTTTGAAGAACGCTTCCGGAGAATTGGTGACCATTACAAATCGTTTTTCAGTTGCAGACTGTGCCTTGGGTAATACCGGCGGTTGTCTGGGTGAAACCAGCGCACTGCTGATTTTGCTTGGCGGGATTTATTTGTTGTATAAGCGGGTGATCACCTGGCATATTCCCGTATCGTTTATCGGAACAGTTGCCATTATTACTCTTCTGTTTCCGCGGTTCAATGATATCGGTGCATACCAATATATGCAATATCATTTGTTTAGTGGCGGTTTGTTCCTGGGCGCTTTCTTTATGGCGACTGATTATTCAACCAGCCCGATTACACCGCTGGGGCGTATTCTTTATGGGATTGGTTGCGGTGTGATTACGGTCTTCATTCGTTATTTTGGTAGTTATCCCGAGGGGGTATCCTTCGCGATCATTTTGATGAACTGCTTTGCAACCTATTTGGATAAAAAGACAATTCCCAACGTGTTTGGAGGTGAACGGCGTGCGATTTGGAACAAAAAAACAAAGAGGTGAGTTGATTCGCCTTTCCGTCACGCTGTTCTTGATTACCGCAGTAGTAGCTGTTTCTTTAGCGGTCGTGAATTACTTTACTGAACCTGTTATTGCCGAAAAATCGGAAGAGCGGATCAGTGATGCGCTTTCTTCTTTGTTCCAAGAGGCAGATCGGTTCGAATTGGTAAAAACAACCACAGATTCGGTAATGGTTTCCAATGAGTTGGTGCCGATCAATGCGGTATATGCGGTTAAATTGGCTGATAATACAACCATAGGATACTGCATCCGAGTTGCACCTACCGGGTATTCAGATACGATTGATATGCTGGTGGGCTGCGATCGTGCCGACGTGGTGACGGGGGTTCGTATCTTGGAGATTTCTGATACCCCCGGTGTTGGTTCTAAAGTGAATACCGATGAAGAGTTCCAAAAAAGTCTTGTTGGGATCAACAATCAAGTGACCGCCGTTCTGACTGAACCTTCATCTAAAAGAGAGGTTCAGGTCATCGCCGGAGCTACAGTATCTTCTAAGGCATATATTCGTGGCATAAATGCGGCGATTGAAGTGGCGCAAGGATTGGAATAATGGAGGTGCGGGATGAAAATTAAAGACATTTTTAAATCCGGCATCTTAACGGATAATCCGGTCTTGATCCAGCTTTTGGGAATGTGCCCGGTGTTAGCAACAAGTACCACTCTGATCAACGCATTGGGTATGGGACTTTCTGTTACTTTTGTTTTGGTTTGCTCCAATACTTTGATCTCTCTGTTACGGAAGCTGATACCGGAAAAGATTCGGATTGCATCCTATATCGTGATTATTGCAGGATTTGTCACTATAGTAGATATGGTGCTGGAAGCTTATTTCAATAGCATTTACCATGCTTTGGGTGTATTTATACCGTTGATTGTCGTAAACTGTATTATTTTAGCCAGAGCTGAGAGTTTTGCATCTAAAAATAAAGTATTACCCAGTATCATGGACGGATTTGCTATGGGGCTCGGCTTTACGCTGGCACTTTGTATCCTTGGCGCGATCCGTGAGATCTTGGGGAGCGGAATGATTCTTGGGTATAAGATCTTTGGTGGTATTGCACCGTTGAGCGTTATGGCTTTACCGGCCGGCGGATTTTTAGCTCTTGGTTTTTTAGTTGCGCTGGTTCAACATCTTTCGAAACGGAAAAAGGGGGAAGATGAATGATGGATCAGATTAATTTTGGAACAATTTTTGCTTTTGCGATCAATGCAATTTTGATTGAAAACGTGATTTTAACCCAATTTATGGGTTGTTGTCCCTTTTTCGGTGTTTCCAAAAAAAGTGATACGGCGCTTGGTATGGGGATGGCTGTTACTTTTATTATGGGGCTTTCTTCCATCGTGACTTATGGTGTCTACCGTTTGATTTTGGTGCCGTTGAAACTTGAATATCTGGATACGATCGCTTTTATTTTAGTAATTGCCGCCTTGGTACAACTGGTGGAGATGATCCTTAAAAAGATGGTTCCGGCACTGTACAGTGCTTTGGGTATTTACCTTCCGTTGATTACGACAAACTGTGCCGTGCTGGGTGTTTGTCTGAACAATATTAGCGGTGGCTATAGCTTCTTTACGTCCTTTTGCAATGCCATTTTCAGCGCGGTCGGGTTCACCTTGGCGATTTGGATTTTTTCCCTGCTTCAAACAAGAATGGAAGAGTCTTCTGATATTCCGGAGGCTTTTCGCGGTTTTCCCATTTCATTAATTGCTGCGGCGTTGCTATCTTTTGGCTTTATGGGCTTTAACGGGTTATCTTTTTGAGAGGAGCGACTGATATATGTGGATTGATATATTAAAGGCTTTTCTCGCCATGGGAATTTTGGGCTTGATTCTCGGCGCTCTTTTGGGGCTGGCAGGAAACTTATTTGCTGTAAAAGAGGATAAGCGCAAACAAAATATCGTGGACTTATTGCCCGGTGCAAATTGCGGTGCCTGCGGCTTTGCCGGATGTGCTAGCTTTGCGGATGCGATTTTGAATAAGAACGCTTCTTGCGGTCAATGTCCTTCTGTTCAAGAGGAGAAACTTAAAGGGATTTTGTCCATTGTCGGTTCCGATATGCTTGAGGCAGAGAAAAAGGTGGCGCATATTCGTTGTCACGGATCAAATGAATTTGCCAATAATAAATACGTTTATTATGGAATGAACGATTGTGCGGCGGCAGGCAGGCTGTTGGGCGGTTACATGACCTGCCAGTACGGTTGCCTGGGTTTTGGTAACTGCTTGAAAAAATGTCCTAACCAGGCTATCAGTATTCAGAATGGTGTTGCTGTTGTTGACCGCGAGCTGTGCTCCGGGTGCGGTGTCTGTATTGAGGCTTGCCCGAAAGGCGTTATCGAATTGATCCCTGCAGATAGCGGCGTTCTGGTTGACTGCTCAAATAATGATAAAGGCGGACGCACACGGGAAGCTTGTAATATTGGATGTATCGGGTGCGGCTTGTGCGAAAAGAATTGTCCCACCCATGCGATCAAGGTTGACGGAAACGTCGCTTTAATTGACTATAGTATGTGTATCAGATGCGGTGTTTGCGCAGAGAATTGCCCGCGAAAGATCATCCGTATCTCTGAGGTGAAGGATGAACAATAAGGAATTGAGCCAAAAATTGGTTTCCCTCCTGGTTGAAAAGGGAATGGAAATTGCCCAGGCAGAATCTTGTACCGGTGGATTGCTTTCGAAGTATATAACCGATTGTCCGGGTGCTTCGCAGGTTTTTCAATGCGGGGTAGTTTCTTATAGCGGTTTGATCAAAAATCGTATTCTGGGTGTAAAGGAAGAAACCTTGCGCGCCCATGGTGAAGTTAGCGCAGAAACTGCATTGGAAATGGCGGCCGGAATTCGTAATTTAGCACATAGTGACATCGGTGTTGGGATCACCGGAATCGCCGGTCCGGGGGGCGGAAGCCCTGAAAAACCGGTCGGCCTGGTTTATTTTGCGGTTTCTTATAAAGAGGAATGTGAAGCAACCCGATTGGAGCTATTTTCTCTTAAAAATAGAGAAGAAGTGCGGGAAGCAACCGTTCAGGCTGTCTTAACCTATATACTTCAACTTATCGATCACAAAAAGAAAACGGAGTTCATTTGAACTCCGTTTTTGCTTTTTATCGATCTTGCCCCATTAATTTAAGGGCTTCTTTTGCTGCAGATTGCTCTGCCTCTTTTTTACTCTTGCCTATGCCTTTTCCCAGGAGGTTGCTATTCAAGAAGCAGTGAACCTCAAAGGTTTTGGCATGATCAGGACCGGTTGCATTGATCAATTTGTATTGGATCAGCTCGCCCGGATTTTGTTGCGCGATCTCCTGCAAGGCGGTTTTGTAATCATAATTACCGGTGTGTTCCAGAATCTTTTTTGCTCCTCTTTCTAAAAAGGGCAATATATACGTTTTGGCCGCTTTCAGGCCACCATCCAGATAAACTGCCGCCAATACTGCTTCAAAGGCATCAGAGACGATTGAGGAACGATTGCGGCTGCCGGATAATTCTTCGCCGTGACCAAGCAGCAGATATTTCCCTAATTGGATTTCCTGTGCAAATTGGAAAAGTGAATTTTCACACACAAGTAAGGCGCGCATTTTGGTCAATTGACCTTCCGGTAAATGATGGAATTGAGTGTATAAATATTCCGCCGTAATTAATCCTAATACAGAATCGCCCAAAAATTCCAGCCGTTCGTTGGAACCGGCTACCTCATTGCGATGCTCGTTTGCATAACTGGAGTGGGCAAGAGCGTGTTGCAATAATGCTTCATCTTTAAAAGCATATTGCATTTTGCTTTGAAGTGACTTGAGTTCGGACATACTTACTTGCCGATATAATCTACCAGGTCAGCAACACACTTAAGGCTTTCCAGGTCTTCATCCCGAATCTGAACGTCAAATTCATCTTCCAGAGCCATGATTACTTCAACCATGTCTAAAGAGTCAGCTCCCAGATCCTCCAAAGTGGTTTCGGGGGTAACAACGTCAGGATCGCTGATGGACAACTGCTCCATAATAATTTCTTTTACTTTTTCAAACATAATATTGATTCCTTTCAAATGAATTATTTATTGATAATATAGTAACGATTTTGATAAAAAATGTCAAGGATTATTGTGCTAAGTTTTTTTCGATTTCTTGAATCATATTGCTTTCCGCAAAGGTTAGAGCCTGGCGAATTGCATTTTTGATCGCCTTTGCATCGGAAGAGCCATGGGCTTTAATGACCGGCTTTTGGATACCGAGCAGGGGAGCGCCGCCATACTCTTTATAATCCATGGATTTTCTGAATTTTTTAATTTGCTTCATTAAAAAGAGAGCACCGATTTTAGTCAAGAGGCTTTGGGTAAACATCTCTTTTAAAGAGGCAGAGATCATTTTGCCCCAGCCTTCAGATACTTTTAGAGCAATATTGCCGGAAAAACCGTCTGCGACCACAACGTCGCTACCGCCCAGAGGGGCATCTCTGCCTTCAATGTTCCCGATGAAGTTGATGGATTTGTTTTCTTTCATTAACTGATATGCCTGCTGGTGCAGTTCAGTTCCCTTGCAGGCTTCGGCACCGTTATTTAACAATGCTACACGGGGATTTTGAACGTTTAGGCAGGATTTCATATAAATGCTGCCCATCATACCGAACTGATCCAAATATTCGGGCTTACATTCCACGTTGGCACCGCAGTCAAGCATAATATAGGGGCCACTTGTGGAGGGCATAACGGCACCCAGCGCAGCGCGCTTGATTCCCTTGATGCGTTTGACCAATAAGGTCGCACCCACCAATACGGCGCCGCTGTTTCCGGCGCTGACAAAAGCATCGGCCAGACCATCTTTCAAAGCACGGAATGCAACTACCATAGAACTATCCTTTTTTTCCTTCAAAACGGAAGTAGGATCGTCTTCCATCGTGATCAAGTCGGGGGCATTCAGAATTTCGATACCCTCGGTGCTGACGTTATGCTCCCGAATGAGTTCTTTTAATTTTTCTTCTTGCCCAACCAGCAGAATTTCAAGGTTCTTCAATTCTTTCAGCGCCATTACACAACCTTTTATGATTTCCAAAGGGGCATGGTCGCCGCCGTGGGCGTCTACAACAACTTTCATTCTCTAACTCCTTAAAATAGATTTGAAGCAGCAATATTTTGATCTAAAATCTCTAAACTGCGTTCGGATATTTTGGTATAACGTTCTGCTTTTAATTTAATTCTCTCATTCAGCGGTTCGATGATGCCGAAATTGATATTCATCGGCTGGAAGGAGTCGGCATTACCGGTGCTGATATAATTCCCCAAAGCACCGATGGCATTAAAATTCGTTAAGGGGATCATAGTCTTTTCTAAAACTTTAGCAGCCAATGAAAGCCCCGCGATCAACCCTGATGCGGCGGATTCTACGTAGCCTTCCACACCGGTCATTTGCCCTGCAAAATAGAGGCTGTCCTTTTTGCGAACGCTGTAGTCGTTGTTCAAAAGGAGAGGGGATTTTATATAGGTATTTCTGTGCATAACACCGTACCGCATAAAATCTGCGTTTTCAAGCCCGGGAATCATAGAAAACACCCGTTTTTGCTCGCTGAACTTCAGATGTGTTTGAAAACCGACGATATTGTACAGAGTACCGGCTGCATTATCTTTTCTTAATTGAACAACACCATAGGATTTTGTATGGGTGCGGTCGTCCACCAAACCAACAGGCTTTAAGGGGCCGAATCGCATGGTATCCTCACCGCGGTGTGCCATTTCTTCGATCGGCATACACCCTTCAAACACCTGATGATCAAAATCGTGAAGGTCTGCACATTCAGCGGTTTTTAAGGCCTCGTAAAATGCGAGATATTCTTCTTTGGTCATCGGGCAGTTGATGTAATCAGGGGTTCCCTTATTGTAGCGAGAAGCAAAGAAGGCTTTCTTCATATCAATGCTTTCGTAGGTGACGATGGGTGCGGCCGCATCAAAAAAGGAGAGGTGCGTTTCGCCAAAGAACTTAGCAATGGATCGAGACATAGCATCCGAGGTCAGCGGTCCGGTAGCAATGATAACGTTCTGCTCATCCGGGATCTCGGTTAGCTCATCCTCAATGACGGTGATCATTGGATTTTGTCGGATCGCGTTTGTGATAAAGTTCGAAAATGCGACTCGATCAACAGCCAATGCGCCTCCGGCGGGGACTTGAGTAGCGTCTGCAGCTTTGATGATCAAGGAATCAAGATGGCGCATTTCCTCTTTGAGAAGGCCAACTGCATTTGCCAGGCCCGCTCCACGCAAGGAATTTGAACATACCAATTCGGCAAAAGAGTCACTGTGATGAGCCGGGGTCTTTTTATGCGGTTTCATCTCGTATAAGGTTAAGGGAATGTTCCGCTTGGCGAGTTGATATGCGGCTTCGCATCCTGCCAGGCCTGCACCAACCACAATAGCTCGATTACTCATTGTTTGTTTCCTGCTTTCCGCAATTGGGGTTGGAGCAGTAGGTTCCACGACCGCGTCCGGATTGCTTGAACATGGGCGATCCGCATTTTTCACATTTCGTTGTCAGGGGTTCATCCCAAGTCATAAATTCGCAGGTGGGATTATGCTCACAGCCATAGTATACTTTTCCGTTTTTAGATTTCTTTTTCAGGATCTTTCCGCCGCACTTGGGGCAGGGAACGTGGGTGTCCACGACAATTGCTTTGGTAAAACGACACTCGGGATAACCGGGGCAAGCCAGAAATTTGCCGAAACGGCCGCTTTTGATCACGAGGTTTTTACCACAGTTGGGGCAGACTTCATCGGTAACTTCTTCCGGCACCTTAACACGCTCCGTCAGCTTTTTCTCGGCTTCTGATAACGTTTTGGTAAAGATATCGTAGAAAGAACCGACAATGGATTGCCATTCGGCAGAGCCTTCCTCAACTTTATCCAGTTCAGTTTCAAGATGTGCGGTGAAATCGTAGTCAACAATAGATGAAAAATGATCTTTCATCAGCTTTGTTGTGATTTCCCCCAGGGGTGTAGGTTTAAGAGTCTTGCCTTCGCGTTCAACGTATTCACGTGCCAGAATGGTTGTAATGATGGGCACAAACGTAGAGGGGCGGCCGATCTCATTTTCTTCCAGTGCCTTGATTAAAGAGGCTTCAGTATAGCGGGAAGGCGGTTGTGTAAAGTTTTGTTCATTGTCCAGGCTGTCGAGAATCAGTTCATCGCCTTTTTCTACCTTATAAAGGCGACGTTGATTCTTTTCTTTATCTTCGGTCTCCTGGTAAGCTGCGGTGAAGCCTTTAAACTTAACGACCTGGCAATTTGCTTTAAACAGATACTTTCCGGTGGTGATATCAACACCGAGAGTATCGTAGATGGCATCTGCCATCTGGCTTGCAATAAAGCGGTCGTAAATCAATCGATAGACCCGGTATTGGTCGGGGGTACAATTTGCTTTGACCATATCGGGAGAAATGGAAACGTTGGTGGGGCGAATCGCTTCGTGTGCATCCTGAGCGCTTTTCTTGGTTTTGTAAAAGCGGCGGGAGGTGGGGTAGTAATCCTCACCGTAAGTGTTGATGATATGCTCCTTTGCGGCACTTGCTGCTTCGTCGGAGATTCGCAATGAATCGGTTCTCATATAGGTGATCAAACCGATGGGTCCAATGCCCTTAATATCAACACCTTCATATAATTCCTGGGCGGCTTTCATAGTTCGCTTGGCCTGGAAATTATAACGTCTTGCGGCTTCCTGTTGAAGGGTGGAGGTAATGAAAGGGGGAGCAGGTGTTTTTTTCTTTTCCGCCCGGCGGATCTCGCTGATATGGAAGGAGGCGTCCTTTACCTCATTGTAAATCTTTTCGGCAGTTTTTTGATCGTTGACTTCGATGGATTCTTTTTCTGTTCCGTAGAATCTGGCTTCAATCTTACCGCTGCTGCTCTTGGGCACGAAAACGGCGGAGATATTCCAATATTCCTTTGGAACAAATGCCCGGATCTCTTCTTCACGGTCTACGATCATTGCGGTGGCAACGGACTGAACGCGGCCGGCAGAAAGACCTTTTTTGACCTTTTTCCAAAGGAAGGGGCTTAATTTATAGCCCACGATTCGATCCAAGACCCGTCTGGCTTGCTGGGCATTCACCAAGTCCATATTGATCTCGGTGGGGTTTTTAACGGCATTCAGCAGGGCGGTTTTGGTGATCTCGTTAAACACGACCCGCTTGCATTGTTCGGGTTGAAGATCTAAAAGGGTGGAAAGATGCCAGGAGATGGCTTCACCTTCGCGGTCCGGGTCAGTGGCCAGGTAGATCATATCCGCTTTTTTTGCTTCTTTTTTCAAAGAGCGGATCAAATCGCTTTTACCGCGGATCGAGATATACTTTGGGGTGAAATTATTCTCGACGTCAATGGCGAATTCACTTTTGGGTAAATCTCTGATATGGCCCATAGAAGCCATTACCTTGAATTTTTTTCCAAGGTATTTTTCAATGGTTTTTGCTTTTGCAGGGGATTCAACAATGAATAAATTAGACATTTAAAACCTCTCTTATAGGATCACTTTGAATGTACTGCCCGGGCATGAGATGATCAAGCCTTTGTATTCCAAAGCAGTTAAGCCTTGTAAGACGTCGGGAGTCGGGATGTCGGTGTTTTCAATTAAATAGTCCGTTGAACGGGGCTCTGTATCTAAAAAACTCAGCAAGGCATTCTCGGTTTCCGTTAACTTCCCGGAATGCTTTTTGCGGAATTGTTTTAGCTTTTCTGCTGTTATCTCTTCTTCCAAAGAAATAACGTGTTCGTCGTGTTGTTCCAATTTGTGCAGATAATCTGAAAATTCTGCGATATAGTTTTTCAGAATATCTGTATAATCCGTAACGGGATAACAACCGTCTTTAATTAATCGGTTACTGCCTTCTGATTCTTTGGAATTTGCATTGGCCATCAAAGCATAAAGATCTCTGTTTTGTTCAATGGCATAATGCGCTGTCATGATTGCACCGCTTTTGGCCGGTGCTTCAATGATCAACGTGCCCATAGAAAGCCCGCTTAAGATTCGGTTGCGTTCTTGGTAAGAATACTTGTGAGAGGGATTCCTGGGATAAATCTCACTTACAACAGAGCCTCTTGCAAGGATATCCTTATACTGGCGGCTTTGTAATGTGTGGCCGTGCAAAATGCCGAAGGGGATTACTGCAACGGGAGCATTGCCTGCACGTAATACAGAGTCGCATACAAAATAATCAATTCCATCAGCAACGCCGCAAACGATGGTAAAACCGCACATACTTAAAGGATAAGTGAGGTTTTTGGCCATTTGCTCCCCGTAACCGGTGCATTTGCGTGTTCCGACAATGGTGAGTGCAGGTGCTTGCAGTTGTTCTAAAAAATGTCCTTTATAAAACAGGGGAGAAGGTGGATTTTCTATCTCTTTCAAAAGGGCAGGGTATTCGGGGTTATCTAACGTCAGAATGTGAATGTCATTTTCTTCGCAATCACCATATACTTCCCAGGCGGTACGTAAATTTTTCTTTGATAACGTTGCGATTTCTTTATCGTTCAAAAACGTAAATGGAGTAAAATCCCTGCAATCGTAAAGATCAAAGACGTTGCTTGCTTCGTTTACTAAACGGAGAACTTTTTTGTTGTTATATCCAAGGGCTTCTTTTAACCAAAGCCAAAGGAGCTCTTGTTTTATCTCCATTTTGACTGCTCCCAAAGTATAATCGATGCTGCGACGGCGGCATTCAAGGATTCATTTTTGCCGAGCATGGGGATATAAAGTCCGTGATCACAAACATCCATGATAGCATCGGTGATTCCGTTGGATTCGTTCCCGATGACGACAACGGTAGGTGCTTTTAAATCAATGTCGGGCAAAAGTGAATAATCTTTATTCAAGCCTGCACCGAGAATTTGATATCCTTCGTTCTTTTTGCTCTGTAAGAATGAGGCAAGGTCACCTTTTTCAACAGGTATCCTGAATGCGCTTCCCATGGCAGCTCTTAAAACCTTGATGGAAAAAAGATCAACGCTACCTTCGCTCAAATAGACGTGATTGACGCCAAAAGCCTCTGCAGAACGTAAAATTGCGCCCAAATTAGCAGGATCTGATAAGTGATCCAGGGCTAATATGAAGGAGGAGTTCTTGGGTACGGAGGGCGATTTTTGTCGTAAAACCATATATGCACCGGGTGCAGTGTCCATGGAGCTTAATTTATTGGAAACGCTATCGGAAATACAAATGGTTTTTGATTCTAAGCCAGCATCCAAAAAGAATTGTAGCTGATCATCTGTTGCCAGACATTTTTCAACGTTCCAGTTACTCAGCAAAGCTTCTTGGCAAAGTTTTTTGCCCTCAACAATGAATAGCTCGCTCACTTTACGTCCTGATGCGGTTTTTAGTTTACAAATCTCTTTAATATATTCATTTTTTAAACTGGTGATTTTCTCCATTACTGATTTACGATCCGATCAATTTTTTCATTTTCGCCGATCACAATGATCGAACTGCTTTGGTCAAAGGGAGCTTGGGGATCAACGGATAGAGAAATATCCCCGTTTTGATCGCGCAATGCAATAACGTTTAAGCCATAATTCGCACGTACGTTTAATTGAATAAGCGTTTTGCCTACCCAGTTTTTGGGAATACGGATTTCAGCAATGGAAAATTGATCGGAAAGATCAATAAATTCCATAATATCGTTGTTGGTAAGGCTTTTGGCCAAACGCTCGCTCATATCCTTTTCAGGATAGATCACTCGATCTGCTCCTACCTTTTCCAAAATCCGACCGTGAATGTCGCTGGTGCATTTGGCAATTACTTTTTTAACACCCATTTCCTTCAGGTGCATCGTGACCAATACGCCGGATTCTATGTCGCCGGTAAGGGTGACGATAACAACGTCTGCGTTTTCAATATCCAGGTTCTTTAATACGTCCTTATCGGTAGCATCGCCGATTGCTGCATAAGTGATGCAATCGGCAAGCTTACGGACTTTATCCTCGTTTTTATCCAGCCCGATCACTTCGTTGCCTAAGTTTTGAAGATGAATGGCTAAATTGGAGCCAAAGCGATCCAAGCCTATAACAACAAACGTTTTCTTTTTCATCTTATTCTCCTATCCAATGAGTATGTTTGTTTTGGGGTACGAAATTAAATCTTTATTTTGGTTCAGCTTTACCATAATCGCCAAGGTTATGGTAAGGATGCCGATACGTCCTAAAAACATCATTAAGATCAATATCAACTGACCGATTATCGGTAATTCAAAGATCGGTATTGCAGCACATCCAACGGTGCCCAAGGCAGATGAACAAGTAAAGAACGTATCGGTGATGGAAGCTTCCGGGTATAAAAAGCAGAGAGCCGTTCCGCAAAGCAGTAACGTAAAGATCGCAATGAAAAACAGCGAAAATGCTCGATATATATCTTTTTGATCGATCGTTCTGTGAGAGAATTGGATCTTGTTTCTGCCGCAGGCAACCTGAATAGAAGTGATCAGGATGATCATAACCGTAACGGTCTTGATCCCGCCGGCGGTAGACGCAGATGAACCGCCTATAAACATTAAGATGCAGGAAAACAACTTGGAGGGTTCATAAAATCCTGCCATATCGAAGGTGGAAAATCCGACGGTTCTCATTGTTACGGAACAAAAAATGGCGTTTAAAACCTTATTGCCCACTGAAAGGGGACCCAAGGTTTGAGGATTGTTCCATTCGGTCAGGAGATAAAATACCGCTCCGCCCAAAAGAAGCACGGCGGACGCCGTTACAACCATTTTAAAATAGACTGAAAAGGCGGAACCTTTTTCTCTTCGCACCAGCTCATGCCATACCGGGAAGCCAAGGCCGCCCAAAACAGTTAGGAGCATCAAAATCACCATCGGAAACGCATCTTCTTTCAGGGATGCGATGCTGTTATTTTGTCCCAAAATGTCAAACCCTGCATTACAAAATGAAGAAATGGAAAGAAAGATCGAATTCCAGGAACCGATTAAAAAGCCATTTTTGGGAATAAAGTATAACGCCAATAGCAATGCGCCGATTCCTTCAATCAAAAGGGACCCCCAAACAACGGTCTTTACGAAAACGGTTGCCCCGTTGGACGTATCTAACCCAAAGGAAGATGAAAACAGGCGCCTTTCGGTAAAGGAAGAAGAGCGGCGAAAATAAACCATCGTGATCATCGCCAAGCTCATAAACCCTAAGCCTCCGACCTGGATCATCAGAAGGATCATTAATTGACCGAAAAAAGTGAACATTGTGAAGGGGTCGCCGACCGTTAAGCCGGTTACACAGGTAGCGCTCGTGGCAGTAAAGAGTGCAGAAAGGGGAGAAAGCCATTGTCCGGTTTTGTTGGAAATGGGAAGACAAAGCAAAAAGGTACCTATCAAAATGATCCCGATAAAGCCCAAAATAATCATAGCCATTGGGTTATGAGAAAGCAAAAAATTCGATTTGTTTTTCAATGAAAATACCTCTTTTTTGAAAAATCCTACTT
>JAZQAR010000092.1:0-4798 GCA_045545315.1 Eubacteriales bacterium
GCCTCGCAGAGCGCACATACGAGGTGTGGAACACACCCGTATAGAAGTGCGCCCTTAGTAAACTAAGGGTTAAAAACGCTTTCGCCGTTCTACCCGAATGTCGTTCCTGCCCGGGAGTCTCACCCCAGCGTTGCTTCGCTCATGTCATCGCAAAGTCATATCCCATTCGGACGGTCATTCAGTTGTTGGATGTAGTAAAACAAAAAGAGCCGATTACACAGAGCATCAGAAATCGGCGGGAGCATGGCTCTCGCTTCAAAGTGATGTTCTATGTAATCGGCTCTGAAAATTCAAAGTCGGGTTCTGCTTCATACAGCTCCCGCCAACAGAACCAAAGGCGTGGTGGAGCAGTTCGGCACTTCCGGTGTGCCGATACCGTGTCGGATAAACCGACTTATGGTGGAACATTGATATTCAGTTGTACCACCATTATACAGATACATCACTTATGCGTCAAGATTCTGAATGTCTCTCACTATATTCGGAATTTCAAAAAGCACTTTTCAACGGGAGCAGAAAAAGATCCCTCTACTGGTTAGGACATTTAGGAGCGATTTATCAACGGGTTTTGGAAAAGTTTCTTCATATACCTCCAGAAAAAATATTCAGATTCGTACCCTGCGCACGAAAATTTCTTTTCAAGTGGTAGTCGGTGAGAAACGCATTTTGTCCATAGTCGTACTCAAATGGTAGCCAGCGAAAATTAGTTTTTTATGCGTGCTTCGGCTGCAATTTTTCAAAATGTTCCTCCAAGTGGTAGCCGATGGGATTGCCGTTTTGGGGAGCAATCTCAGAAAAAACTCTCCAAATGGTAGCCGACGAGAACGGCATTTTTAGAAGCGTTTCAAGAAAAATTTGCAAAAAAATAATTCTGCCCAAGTTGGACAGAATTTCTAAAATCAACTTCCCGACAACTTGTCGGGAACAAAAACAGACTTCCGACCAAGTTGGTTGGAAGTCCAAAATCCAACTTCTGCCCAACTTGGGCAGAAGTTAAAAATCACTTCGCCGCAATTTGCGGAGAAGTGGTATAAGTAACTTCGACACAACTTGTGTCGAAGTTCAAAAGTTACTATATACAAAAAAGGGCAGCCTGTTTCAAGCTCGAACAGGATGCCCTTTTGCGTAGATTCAGTGTGCTAATCCATTTTTATGATGCAAAGAGAAATATCTATCGCCCTTTTGGTGTTTCGCCAAACTCAAAACGTGCAGATCGAGCTTCTCGAATCGCCCTGATTAGCAACTTATCGTCTACACCATCCACTTTCCATATAGCAGGCAAGAATCTCGAATAGTATTCTTCTCTGGTTAAACCCTGTGCTAACAGCAGAGTATCGCTTGGGTACATCTGAGATGGCCACTGCCAAGTATACTCACGGATTCCAAGAAAACTAAAATCTTCTTCCTCTAACATTAACAGCTTCGGTGCCCCAATCAATATAGAAAACTTGATATTCTCATTATCCTTGCGCCGACAGAATTGCTCACACTTTTGAATTTCAGAAACTGTTAGCGGCTGGCCTTTGATCTCAAACCATCTGTCAATAGATGGGATATAGAAGTCAGGCAAGTAAGAACATTCTTCCATATCAAAGCCTTCCATTTCATACTCATACTCAAGGCCAATGTTATTAAAGAAGACAGCCCACCTTGCTTCAAGGCGACTTCTGAATCTATAGCCATCATAATATGTTTCTTTTGCTTTTATGCTTTGGCTCATCCCATCCCTACCTCCAATATATCAAATTGCAGCGGCAAGTTCCTTTTCTTGAGATTCTACCACTCTTGTGATGCTGGCATTTTTAATTGCAGTCTCAGATAGAGATTCATTCCACCTAACCGTGCACTCTGTCTCGTAATGATGTTCAGCAAAATCAATCTTACCTTTGAGCAAGACTCTCGCTCCCTCTTTGTTAAGCTTTAACATCTCAGAATGGAACCATGTAAACTTTGCTTCTTCATCGGTTGGCCAGTCAATATCAGGAGGCGGTTCACGATTGTAATCTTTCTCTGCCGCCGCTTGGCTTGCTAACGGAAGAAGTTTCAGTTGCTTTAAGCGCCAAATATTTTGGTCCACAACCTGCTTTAGCACATGATAGGAATTTTTAAAAATCACCTGCCACTCATCATTCAGTGGATCAATGATCTCATGAAATAATGCGTTTCTCAATCGATATACAAAGCTGATAAACCAGAGATAAGCCTTTTCTTTATCGGCTAAGGTCATCTCTTCTCCATCTTCTATACTTTGAAGGAAGTTGGTTATCGGCATCTGGGAAAGCAGTTTGTGTTCTGCACCAAATTGAGCGTTTAGACAGCTTGCCTTCATTGCATTCAGCGCTCTGGCGCAGAACGCTAACATTGCGTCAAACACTTTCAAAAAACGTTTGTTACCTTTTTCCGGTATGCTGGATTTAGCATTATTGATTTCAGAAAAGAAAGCATCGGATATCGCACCAAACAGTTTTTCGTAAAAACGCTCAATTAAACCTGCCTCGGTAAGTACAAACTGTCGTTCCTCAATTTCTTGCACGATTGTACTGAGAATGGTTGAATAATCTACCGATACACCAATTGGCACATAACCTTTGGCAACTTTTGTGCGATACGATTTGTCCGTGCACATAATAGTAGCGGTAAGTGTTTCTGCTGAAGCACACTTTACAGTACATACAAACTTTCCGCTAAATCCCCCCTCCAGAGAAAACTCCTCGGAAACTGTTTCCTTAAATGAAAGATTTAGTGAGTAGAAATCATCAACAATGAATCGGGGATAGCGATCAGCGATAATTTTCATGCCGTGTTTGTATACTTCATAAAGATTGTACTTAATATCAGTATAATTCAAGAGGTATGCAATATTTTGAGAAAACTCCCTTTTGTACGGTGATATGTATCTGGAGTCACCTGTAGCCTGATAATACGGAATTTCTGCCGGATACATTTCACGCAATGTTGAGACAAAGGCAAACCAGGTCTTTATAAACAAAGTAACAAAATCCGATTCGGTTATAGACTTCCAATTGTCATACGGATACTTGTTCTCCACCATTTCATTCACCTGATCTCTCTTTCAGCCATGACAGCGCAGTATCTTCGCCCTGTTCAATGGCCATTTCAACAGCCTTCTTTGCATAGGCTAAAAGTTCATCTGATTTTATCTGAAACGCAAAAGAAATCTGAATCTTCTCGGATAAATCCTTTTGCAACTCAGACGCCAGAATTGGCAGAATTACATCTCGCAAAGTTTCTTGATTAAGCCGTTGTTGTACCGATCCACGGGCAAGTCGATCAATCAATTCATGAATTGGCTTTGAGTTCAATAAAAGCGTATAAACATCTGGTTTGTAACAGTCTGGCAATCTAAAACAAATTACATTATCAGAACATATTGCGCCGTCCAAATTGTTATCAATTTCTGCGAATAATCCAACGGTTCCAACTCTTGTTGTTACGATATCTCCAGCAGAAACATGTTTTTGATGCTTTGCAGGATCAACGAAATAGTTCTCATCTGTAATTATCCGGCCATTTTTCATGTTTGTCCCACGAATATAAAATTTTCGGTTGTTGCCTTTAGGCCAATATTCTTCTGAATACTCTCCAGTAAAAACATATTCTGCGATATCACCAATCCGAAAATAGCCTTCACTGTATTCCGCAATCTTTGAATAGTAATAATCATATTTAGGTTGGTAATATTCAGAGTCAAGACGACCAGTTTTAACGAAACTATCCGAATAATTTTTTATTGAAACGGGATCTTCAGGAACTTGTGACATATCTAATGCCTTTTCAAGTATACCCACAGCACTATCATAGTTACGTTGAGACAGTTGCTTAAAATATACCGATCGGTTATAGAGATCTTCGATTGCTTGCTGTAATGCCATTGAATATTCTGGGACATGAATACCATCAATTGATTTCAGAGTAAGATGTGGCTGTCCAGTCTGGCTGGCAGAACGCCACATCAGTTTTTGTCCAAAAGAACCATGCAAATATGCCCAAAGGTAAAACTTGTTGAGATCAGTCATCTCGCCTGTTCTAAGGATTATTACATCTCGGCAAGTAGCGTAAACACTAAACTCATCTGTAACAAGACCGACCTTTGCTAATGTGTTTCCGCCTTTGGCGATAATAATATCTCCAGGATAAGCCAGAGCAATGGTTTTACTATTAGCCCGTAGCACTTCTTCTGGAAGAAAAACAGTTTTATCTGAAATAACAACAAGGCCATCAACAATCTCATTCACTCGTAAAAATGGGATGTTATTTCTGTCATCACTATAGTATTCCGTGATAGAAGGATAAAAGGCGCTGCAATCCGTTTTTCCGTTGTGGTCAGAAATTGTTTTCCCTGCCATAGATTCAAGTACGGTTTCTAAGATCAAGCTATCCTTCTGGTAGTATTCGGCATCAACACGAAGAAGCTTATTCTTAACATAGCGTAGCTTGATTTCACTACATTCCAGCCCATCCATCAAAGCCTTGTACTTGGCTTCATCGAAAGGTTCAACGGATGGGCTTATCGAAAAAAACTTAAACCTTCCTTCTTAGCAAACTCAATAAATGCTTCTGCAATGCCGTCCGGGGTCAATCCATCGTGACTATACAAGTCATGGTCAACAATCAAATGCCCATGATGGTCAAGTACATTTTCTCCGGTAACAGGATCTTTCACATAGATCTTATCGCCGGAGTTGTCTTTGCTCTGCTTCTGCATGGTAGCAAAGAAGATCGGGTAATCTTCCTTCTTCGGACACAGTTCATCATCCCACTTCTGCACAAACAGAAC
>JAZQAR010000093.1:0-16284 GCA_045545315.1 Eubacteriales bacterium
TCTGCAGAAATGCAGAGCCGTTATCGGTTATTAAAGTAAGTAAGGCTGCGGTAGGCGCAACCGTAGCTGTTGCAGTAGCTGGGGAAGAATCCCTGAAGTAATTCAATTTAATGAAAAGGACACGATTTCCAATCGTGTCCTTTTTTTATATTGAAAAAATGTAGAAATTTGTTATACTGACAGCAAGAGATACCGGAGGTACACAAAGATGTCCTATGATTTAAAAAATAACCGTATGCTTTGCTGGGATGATTTTCTCATCGATCGGGTAGAAAACGCAGAGGTTCGGATGCATAAGCCCATAAAGCGAGAGAAAGTGTTCACCTGCGATCAGGCCTGGGAAGGTAATTGTTGTGGCTATGGAACGCTTATGAAATTAGGCGATGTCTATCGTTTTTATTATCGCGCCCAACACTCCGTTCCTCATCCCGATAAAACCATCTCCAGGATAGCGCCCTCTTTTTGCGTTGCAGAAAGCCGGGATCTTAAAAGTTTTCAAAGAATGCCTGTGAACAAAATCGCATTTGACGGTGTTGTTCATAATAATATCTATTATAATAACGGTGGCCGCGGGCGGGATAACTTCGCGGTGATTTACGATGAAAATCCCAATTGCCCCCGGGAGGAAAAATTCAAAGCTCTTGCCATGGGCGGCGGAACCCATTCCGCCTATGCAGTCGATGGTGGTCCGGAAGGGCTTTATCTGTTTGTGAGCGAAAACGGCATTGATTTTAAACCGAAGGGTCGCCTGCCGTTGGATGGTTCCTTCGATTCCTATAACATTATGTTCTGGGACCGTGAAACCGAGCAATATTACTTTTATTACCGGGGCGAACGAACGGTTGACGGCGGGCAAGAAGCCTTTGACGTGGAGCATAAATCAGCAAATATTTTCCGGGAGGTTCGAATGTCTACCTCCAAAGATCTGATCCATTTTGAACACTATGGCGAACTGAACTATGGTGAAGATAATATTCCCATGCAGTTTTATACCAACCAGATCGAAAAATATTACCGAGCCAAAGATATGTTTATCGGTTTCCCCGCCCGCTATATCGAGCGCTGGGGAGAAACGGAAAATATCAGCCGGATGCCCTTGGCCGAGCAACGGGCCTTTATGACCGAAAATTGGGGCCGTGCAGGAACTGCTTTCACCGATTGCACCATCATCACTTCCCGGGATGGCTATCATTTTAAAAAATGGGACGAGGCTTATCTTACACCGGGTATTGAATCAAGAAATAATTGGTGGTACGGCAATTGCTATACAGTTTACGGAATGCAGGAAACCGAATCGGATACGGAAGGCGCCCCCAACGAAATCTCCTTCCTGATGCCCGATTGTTATCGGATCAAGGCGCTGGAATATTATCGTTATACCACCCGCCTGGATGGCTTTTTCAGCTGGTATGCAAAGTATAGCGGCGGCGAAGTTTTAACCAAGCCCTTCACCTTTGAAGGGGACGAGCTGGAGATCAACTTTTCCTCTTCCGCCCTCGGCAGTATTGAAATATCCATCTGTGATGAAAACGGCAATGAAATTGAGGGCTACAAAGGAAATAAGATTTTCGGCGATAGCGTGGATCGTAAGGTTTGCTTTAAAAAAGACCTCCAGGCCTTGAAGGGGATCCCCGTTCGGTTAAAGATCTATCTGCAGGACTGCGATTTATATTCCTTTAAATTTAATTAATCATATTCCGGCTGATTAAATGAAACTGATTATCTTTACCGACCTGCACTATTACGGCGGGGATCGGGCGACCGCTATTTTCGGCAAGCACCCAGGCGAGATTTTTGCAAACGCCGGGGAACTCATTAAGCTCATTGAACAAAGCGGCAAGGTCAAGGCTGCCTTCTCCGGTCATACTCATGTGCCCTATCTTACCTCCTGCAAGGGTGTGGAATACCACGTTTTTGGCTCTCCCATCGCCACGCTTATGCGCGGCCCTCAGCTCCGCTGCGCTACTGCATAAGTTCCACTAACCAAATCGAGCAAGGGGCACTTCTGGAGAACATATATTTCCCTTTTTCTGCGGTCGGTGCCTTTTTTGACAGTCTGAACGGCTCTGCATTTCTGCAGAGCCGTTATTGTACACTTCCATTATTTTTTTAAAAAGCATATGCCGACCCGTAACAAATTTTATGTAATTTTGTTCTCGTTTCGGTAATTAAGAGGTCTTGTGCCGGTGGTTTCATAAAAGACCTTGGAAAAATAGTGTACGGTTTTAAAACCCGTTACAATTGCGATTTGCGAAGTATTCATATCAGAATAGAGAAGCAGTTCTTTTGCCTTTTCCAAACGCTTGTCTTTGAGAAAATTCATTGGCGTCTGACGGGTTATTTTTTTGAATTTTCTCAAAAAATAATTTTTTTCAAAGCCAGCCACCTGAGCTAATTCATCGAGGGTGATGTTTTCGGAAAGATTTTCGTCCATATAGGAAATCACGGTGTCTATTTCTGAAGAAAAGCTTTCAGCGTTTTTGTTGCAATCAAGATTTTTCAGCAGATCGTCATAACAACGCAATAAAAAGACGATCAATAATTGAAAATTCAGGTTGATGATTTCGGAAGACATTATCCGATTTTTGGAAGTTTCCTGATGAATCGTTTGCAGCACAGACTTTATGGGATAGTTTTTTACGCTCATGCAAAAAGGTAACTTTGTGATCTTTTCTTTTGCTTCGGGGTTATGCATATTGAATTTGATCTCGAGGGTTTTTAAGGATTCGCTATGCCCGTTAAAAAAAGCGTGTTCAAAAAACGGCGGTGTTAAATAAATGTTTCCGGGCGTCAAGCTGTAGTGTTTTTCGCCTATCGTGATATCCCCGGCGCCACTTGTAACGTAAATGAAATGAAAAAACTCGTGGTGGTGTTTGGATATTCCGATTTCGCTCAAATATTCACAGGACTCTATCCAAATGATGTTAAAGTCACTTAATTCCATAAAAACCCTCCCGTCCCATTTCTAATATCATACTGCATATTGCTTGAAATTGCAAATTTCAATGCGCAGTACTTCGCCTAATATGCATTCGGGGGTTGGATTTAAATTCTTTTTTCGAGCAAAAGTTCAAGCATATCCATGGATTTTGCGGCATCTTCGATGGAACACAAGGGCTTTGTTCCGTTCAGTAAGCATTGAACAAAATCAACGTTTTCAGCCTTATAGCCATAATAGTGGGAGTATTTTTCACTTCCGGCAAGTTCAACTGCATCCAGGTGCTCAACTTTTGATTCACGCACGCCTGCAGATGCTGCCGAATACATGGAACCGCCCCCGTTATAGTGGATTTGTGCACTGCATTTTGTATCGCCAAAGCCTAAGTTAATATACGCACTTGCATCCGGCCCATGAATTTCAATGTCATGGAAGCGAGCGGCGCACTTGTAATTGGCACGGAGTGTTCCGGTAATTCCGTTTTCAAAGCGGACAATACTGCTCCAGGCGTTGTCTACGGGAGAATCAAAGCGCTGAACAAGAGTGGCGGCATCCTTAGGCTCGGAACCTGCAACGTAGCGCAGAAGATCCAGAGCATGTACAATATCACAATTGTATGCACTGGCATAATGCCAATCCTTATGAATGTGAGAAAACTTCATAAAGCGGCTGTCGATCTGTGTGATCTCCGTGGCGGCCTTCATTCTCTTTAAAACCTCTTGAACAAGAGGCATATGCCTTCTGTTCATGGCTACGGCTGCAATTTTTCCCATCTTTTCAGCGGTTCTTGCCATGGAATGAGCCTGATAGGCAGTGATTCCGGCCGGCTTTTCCATCAGTACGTTGAGGCCTGCTTTCAAACAGGTGTCCACTACCCAATAAGTGCGATCCGGGTTAACCAGAACTACTACACCGTCTAAGTCCTCGTTTGCGATCATTTCGTGGTGCAGAGCATAGGTTTTCTTAATACCGTGCTGTTCGGCAATGGCTTTTGCCTTTTCCTCATACAAGTCGCAAATGGCAACGATTTCGCATTCCTCGATCTCCATAATGCTGGGAACGTGAATCTTTTTGGCCATTCCGCCCGCCCCAATGATTCCTAATCTGATTTTCTTTGACATGATGTTCCTCCTAAAATGTATTGATTTATTTTAAAAATACCTTTTTACCGGTCTTTGCCGATTCATAAATAGCACAAACGATGTCTATGGATTTTTTTCCTTCACAGGCATCGATCCAAGGCTTTTTGTTTGATAAAACAGATTTTATAAAATCGTTCAACTGCTCGGCGTGAAGCGAGGAGTCAATGCCGTCAGGCCTGCTTGCTGACGCATAATTTTTACTTTCACCAGTCACAAGGTGCTCTTCTCCTTCAACGTCACAAATTTCGATTGAATCTTCACATAAGACAATGGTGCCTCCAGAACCGCAAATTTCTATTCTGCGGGCGTAGCCCGGTGCAACGGAGGTGGTTGCCTGAATGGTGCCGAGCGCGCCGTTTTCATACTCCAGAACGGCAGTTAACGTATCCTCTGTCTCAATATCATGGACAAGCGTTTTCGCAAATGCAGAAACTGCAACCACCCTTCCCATAATATACTGCAGAAGATCTATACCGTGAATGCCCTGGTTCATTAGCGCACCGCCACCATCCATAGCCTGCGTTCCGCGCCAGGCATTGTTTGCATAGTACGCCGGGTCACGCCAATATTTCATAATGGCATTGCCCAACGTTATTGTACCAAGCTTGCCGCTGTCTGCGATTCGTTTTATTTCTTTCAAGGCTTTTGTGTATCTGAGCTGAGAAATGACCGAAACAAAAACGTGGTTTTCTTCAGCGGCTTTGATGATTTTCTCTGCCTGGCTTGGGGTAAGCGCAATGGGCTTTTCTATCACAACGTGTTTTTTATAATTGATACATTCCATAGCGGCCTCAAAATGAAGCCCGCTCGGCAGACAAATGCAAACAGCGTCTATCTTATCGGAAGAGAGAAACGCCTCCTTGCTTTTGAAGCCTGCAACGTCAAACCTTTCGCAAAAGGCATTGCGTGCACTCTCATTAAGGTCATAGGCACCGGTGATAACGGCCCGGTCGATTTGCGTTATGGCATTGGCATGAACGGTTGAGATTAAACCGCACCCTAAAATACCAAACCTGAATTTCTCCATTCGTGCACCTCTTTTTTATGTAGATAACGATCAAAATACTTCGGTAATTCAAAAACTCCGCCATTTGTTTCGTAGAACCGGTCCCCGAGATAAAAAATCCCGTCTTCGCATTTTGTGAAACGCTCTCCGTACCAAGGATGATGACAAAGCATCTTTTCCCAATTGACGTAATTTTGCTCCCCATTGGATTCAATAACCCCCACGTTCATTTTCGGGATCGGGTTAAGGCGGGCTGCTACGCATTGATTCCATGATACCATGATAGGATTAACCGTCAGATCGGCACAAAAGCAGATTATACCGTGCCTTCGTGCATGCTCCCACATTCTGATGGTCATACTAAGCGTTTTCGCAATGGGCTTAAGTGCTAAAGCTTTGTAGCCCAACGCAATGCGTTCTTGTACGTCTTCTGCACTGTGTGTGCTTTCATCGGCGGCAATGCAGATCGGCAGATCGCCGACGTCAATCTTGTTATCTTCATCAAACGGTTCTTCCAAAAGAACGATTCTGTCTAAAAATCCGTGTTCATCGGCAAAGCTTATTAAGGCGTTTAGTCTTTCTTTTGAATCATACCTTCCATTAGCGTCAAGGTAATATAAAATCTTTCCCGTTTTAGTATAGGGCGTAACAATATCCTTTACTGTCTGATGAATTTCTAAAATTCTGTTTTGATCCCATAAGAGCATTTCCGTTGGATCATTATTTTTTAATGGGTCGGAACCGATCTTGATTTTGAAAAGTGCGATCCCGCTTTCCGCCATAGTGCGCACCGCCTTCAAAGGCGTGCTGTATGTGATCAGTGGAATATTGGCAAGAATTTTTTGATGTTGTCCGTCAAAGGGCGCAAGCTCATCAAAATTCTGTTTGCCGTTTTCTTTAGCCCAAAGCTGCCACATCGCAAAATCGATCGGAACCAAAGCGTTAAGGGCAAAGGTCGTGCGCAAATGTTCAACCCCAATGAGCCCCTTTGCGTATGCAAGCACCTTAGGAAGTAATATGTCCATAAGCTCAAAGGGTGTTTCGACGGCGATGTTTTCGCAAAGCTTCGCGGCATATTCTGTTGCTTTGAACATTGCCCGATTCCCGTCTTCTTCTCCCAACTTCTGAAAAACCGCCGCATCGGACCATAAAACGCTTTGAATACCAAGCCCGATTCCTGCGTCTTGGTCTGTTTCCAGCCTGACAACGGTTTGCCAGGTACATGTTAAAGCATTTCCCTTAAATCCAAAAGCCGTTTTTAGCGGCTCTTTTTCGTAATAGCAGCTTGCCCTGCGAATGTGAATTTTTGACATGATTATACCCTCGCTGTCTTTTTCAATAACATTATAGAACATACACAACGGAATTGCTTTAGCAAATATCATCTATTTTTTATAAAATATAGACTTTTGATTTTGCAAAAACCTTTCTTCGGTGTAAAGGATCTTTTCGAATGCTTCCGATTTTTCAATGCTAAAGAGGGATTTTTAGGGAATATGCGATTATATGCCTGATTTATATATTTTAGGCTAAGCGGCATTTTCATTTTTATCTTGAAATGATATTGCGTATTTTGTCGTAAAGAAGTATAATGTTAGATAAAGCAACAGGTTATAAAAAACTTCAAGCGATACGATAGGGGCTTAAAATGAAATTGATTATATTTACCGATCTGCACTATTATGGTGGCGATCGTGCAACTGCCATCTTTGGCAAGACTAAAAAACTGACCCAATATTCCATCCCCATGCTGGAGCAACTGATCCAAAAGGTCAATAATGAATACCACCCCGATGCGGTGATCAACCTGGGCGATTCCATCCAGGATTCCAATACCCACGACCCTGATGCCGAAGGGCTGGCCTACATCGCCGGCCGCTTCAAGGAATTCAATTGTCCCTGCTATACGGTGTTGGGGAACCACGATATGAAAATGTTTGATTCCCAGGTCGAGGCACTGGCGTTTTTCGGCTACGATCGCTTTACTTATTCTCTGGATCTTTGCGGCTATCACCTGGTGTTTTTAACCACCCGGATCGATCCGGAGCGGGATTCCCGGGGCGGCGGAATCTATAAGACCCATTTTATGAGCGAAGAAGATCTGGAATGGTTGCGTGCAGATCTGCAGCAAACCGATAAGCCCGCTCTGCTCTTTTCCCACTATGCCTTTTTCGGCCAAACCCCCGGCAACGTTTTTGCAAATACCGGCGAGATTTTAAATATTATGGATGAGACCCAAAAGGTGATCGCCACCTTCTCTGGCCATACCCACGTGCCCTATTTAACCACCTGCAAGGGCGTTGAATTCCACGTCTTCGGCTCTCCCATTGCCGATCTGCAGGAAACCGGCATCCCCGATGCTCTTTATTATGAGGTGGACGTCACCGAAGCCGGCATCAAGGCCACAGAACATTTGTTTGATATTTGTTTATAAAAAACAGGACGCTTGCTCAATGCAAACGTCCTGTTTTTTTACCACCAATTTTCATCGACCAAGGCTTTTGCTTCCTCGGGAATTCGTTTTCCGCTGTTAAGGGAACATTTTATAAGATACAGATTATAACCGATCGTTTCAAAAAGCTCTTTTCTTCTTGCATGAGCACCGCCCATGGTGTCGATGGCTTCAAAGGGAAGCTCCCTCTGTTCGGCGGCATATTGCATCAGTTCATCCGCTTCTTTCAGGAGATCGCTTGGGTCATTTCGGTCGCTTGTCAGCCGCTCCGCCGCCCGGGCATAGAGCTTGGTGTAGTGATAAAGAAGGCGTACAAGTGGAACGGTATCGCAAAGTGACTCATAAAGAACTTGGATATCCGGGTCGTTTTTGCAACCGGAAAGGATCTCCTTGGCCCGCAGGTTCAAACGGTCGATTTCTTCAAACCGTTCCACGTAGGCCTCGATTTCCGCCTTGGAGAGGGGATGATCCCAGCGGTAATCCAGTAATACGCTGTTGGCCGCCGTTCCCAGCTCCTTGTTGCAAGGGAACAAAACGGGGCATTCGTCCTTTTTGCCCCGGAGTGTAAAGAATTCAAACATCCGCCCGCCGTTTTCACCGTATAACTTTTGGCAGACCGTCTCCAGCAATCCCTCCTCGACAAAAACCTCCTCCGGCCGGTATTCACCGATACGAAGTTTTGTAAAAAACGGAATAAAGGTTTCATATCGGGTGGGGATATCGTCGGTTTTTCCGGTTTCACTGTTCCACATATATTGGGCGTTGATCAACCCAAGGGGCTCGGAAAAGGCGTTCCCGCTACAGCATAAAACAGCCTTTGCGCCCTTGAACATATAACTGAGCTTGGCGGCAAGGGTAATGGGCTTATCGGAGTAAAAACCGTCGCTTCCCGCAAAACTGACGATTCCAAAATCCTCCCCTAACTGTTCCTTTAGAACCTCCGGTACCCTTAACCGATCATCCGATTGATTGTAATAAAGCTCCCGGAAGAGGGGGAGGGTGTTTTGCTTTACGGCAGAAAAACTTCGTACAGCCGCCCAGAATTTCGCCGCATCCCTCACACGTTCGTCGGGCACCTTGGGCTCCAGATAACCGGGCGCAACGTTAAAAATGATCAGATCCCGGGCGCTGTCGTAATCCTCTGTTTGAACGCTTCTTAATGCCCCGTTGATTTTGTCAAAATAATAGGCAAAGGCTCCTGCCATTCCGTCCTTGGCAAAAAGATCGTCGTTGGGCCATTTTTTGCGGCAGGCAGGGCACCGTGCGTTCCATAGCGCCTGATCCACAAAGCAGGAATCCATATTGTGCAGATAGAGGGCGCCGGGGTTGACCTCACGGATAAAATTGCATAATTCTGCGATTTTATCCTCGTTCATAGCATCGTTTGAAATGCAGGTGCCGTAGGATCTTCCTTTGATCTGCGGCGCCTCGCCGGGGCGCTGGATAAAGGTGCCAAGGCAGTCGTAGACCTCGCCGTGGGGATCATCCCGCTTATTTTGATAGACCTTGCCGTGGAATTTGCCAAAGGGATGGCCGGAAAGCCCGTACCCCATGGTATAGGCACAAAAAATAAGATGGATTCCTCTTTTCCGTGCAAGGGCTGTGCAGGTTTTCATCAGCTCCTTGTAGTGAGGGGAGCGTTCCGTATCGGGTCCGCAGGCATCAAAAAAGATCATATTGATTTTGTACCGCAAACAAAGATCCAACTTTCGCTCCATTCGGCTCAAAAAAGCCTCTTTGCCGTCTCCAAAATCATAGGACCAGATCCCGGTCTCCGCCCAGACCAGCCACTTGTTGGAACGGTACCGAAAATCGGGATAGTCTTTGATCTCAAACCCTGCCGCTCCTTTTTCGATTTGAACAAAACTGCAGATCCCATACATAATTCCCTGAACGGAGGGGGCATAGATCACCGTCCTGCCCTTGGGATAGCTTTTGATGATATAGCCCTGCTCCTTTGCAAGAGGCTCTTTAAAAAATGAAAGATCAAGCCCATCGGCACGCTCGGCCCGATCCGTGATCACAAGATCGGCTTTTTCCGGGGTTTCCGTTCGGTAGTCCGGCAAAAATTTGACGGCTTCACGGCAGCTCGCCCGCAGATGTTCTTCTATATAAACGCTTTGAACGTTCCATTCGGTTTTGGAGCCCTCCACCACTATGGATTTCGGGGTTGGAATAATGTTAAATCTGTTCATGGGATCACCTCGGGTTAAGTTTAAAATAAAAGGTGTTGATTGTCAACGGAAAAATATCCTTGACAAATTGGTTTATCGGTGATAAACTAAAATCACAAAGGTTTACAACCAATAAACCAAAAGGAGGTCACCCAATGGAAGAATTAAGATTAGGGGTTGTGGAAAGCCGCTTTGCGGAACTCATCTGGCAAAAGGAGCCCTTGCCCTCCGGGGAGCTGGTCAAGCTCTGCGAAAAGGAACTGAACTGGAAAAAGCCCACCACCTATACGGTGTTGCGCAAGCTGTGTGAGCGGGGCATCTTCCAGAATAAAGGGGGCGCCGTTACCTCTCTCATCAGTCGGGAGGATTTTTACGCCCTGCAAAGTGAAAGGTTCGTGGAAGATACCTTCCGGGGCTCCTTGCCCGCCTTTTTGGCGGCTTTCACCTCCCGCAAAAAACTTTCCCCGGAGGATGTGGAAAAGCTTCGCAAAATGATCGAAGATTATCAGGAGGATTAAACGATGCTGGATCAACTGTTTTTAAAACTTCTGAATATGAGTATTTCTGCCGGCTGGCTGGCCCTTGTGGTAATGGTGCTGCGCCCCTTTATGAAACGGGTGCCCAAAGCCATCCATTGCCTGTTGTGGGGGCTGGTGGGTCTTCGGCTGATCTGGCCCTTCTCCATCGAAAGTATTTTAAGCCTGCTGCCCAGCGCCCAAACGGTGCCGCCGGAGATCGTTTACGAACAAAGCCCCGCCATCCAAAGCGGGGTGCCGGCCATCAATGCGGTGGTGAATCCCATTTTGTCGGAATCCTCCGCCGCCAATCCGATGACAAGTGTAAATCCTTTGCAGATCTGGCTCTTTTTGGCGGAGAATTTGTGGGTGCTGGGGATGGTGGTGCTGTTCCTGTATGCCGCCATCAGTTATTTGCGCATCGCTTTGAAGGTGCGGGCCCGCCTGCCGTTGGGGGATGGGATCTTCGTCTGCGACGGGGTGGATACGCCCTTCATCTTGGGCGTGATCCGTCCTAAGATCTTTTTGCCCTCCTCTTTGGGCGGGGAAGAGCAGGCCTACGTCATCGCTCACGAACAGGCCCACCTGAAGCGAAAGGATCATTGGTGGAAGCCCTTGGGCTTTTTACTGCTGACCGTTCATTGGTTCAATCCGCTGATGTGGATCGCCTATATTTTGCTTTGCCGGGATATTGAAATGGCCTGCGACGAAAGGGTGATCCGTGAAATGGGGATCGAGGATAAAAAGGCCTATTCCCGAGCGTTGCTGCAATGCAGCGCTCCCCGCCGGCTGATCTCCGCTTGCCCCCTGGCCTTTGGTGAAGTGGGGGTGGCCCAACGGGTCAGATCGGTGCTGCACTATAAAAAGCCCGCCTTTTGGATCATCCTGGTGGCCCTGCTCACAAGCATCACTCTGGCGGTCTGCTTTTTAACGGATCCCAAGGATCATAAGGTCACCCTCACCTCGGCAACGGTGGTTGATAGCGGATGCGATCTCAAGGGCGTGACGGTCTCTGCCGAGGAATTTGACCTGATCAGCTCTATCGCTTATTTAAAATTGAAATGGAATAACGGTACCGATCAACCCATTGAACTCTGCCGCAGCTTTGGCGTTCTGACCTCGGAGGGTGGAACGTGGGTGGACCGATCCCTTGTGGATTCTTCCGGTGCGGTGGAACAAACGGTTCCCGCCGGAGGCTCTACCTATAATTTCTATGATCTGCGGGATCACGGCATTGCTCAAAGCGGTCGGTTCCGCATTCAGGTTCCGTTCCTTTCAGCCGGCAAAACCTATTATGCCTGGGTGGAGTTTGAATTGAAGGATCAAAAACTGCCGGAGCCCTCCGTCCAAAAGATCACCTCTGCGCAAGAGGGGGTCACCGCCAAGGTGCGGGGCATTGATCTCCAAAGCAGTACTCCTTATATTGAACTGGAATGGAGCAACGAAAGCGATAAACCGCTTTGGTATTCCCGTCGCCCTCAAATATCCTCCGATGATTATGACGTAAAATGCAATATTACAACGGAGTACGGTGAACCGCCCGAGCTGGCCGCGCACAGCAAGGCGATCCATCGCTATCCCTTGCGTTATCAATGGTTCCCCGGAACCGGGACCTATCGCTTTCATGCAGCCCCCGTCACCGTGGAATTTCAGGTGACGAAAAACGTACCTGTGATCAGCGATCGGATCTATGCCCCCGGTCAGCCCCTCTATACCGACGGAGAGACCGCCGTTCCCTGTATCCGGTTGATCGAATACAGCACCGGGTACCGATTGTTGGTGCAGGATCAGAATCAATGGATCGATCACGGCGCTTTTGATGAAGCTGTATTAGAAGATCATAACTTTGACGGCCGCTTCCAGAATGAAGCCTTCAAACAAGGCGCTTTTGATCCCAAAGCCCTTCGTGCAAAAAATGCAAGGGCCTGGGAGATGGGTGCTAATGCCAATGCAGACCGCTATCATATTTTCCTTCGGCAAAAGGATGGCTCCTTCTATTACGGTATTGGCTCCAACGGTTCCTACAAGAATCCTTATGGCATCGACGATGGCTATTTTATCCAATCCTTTGCCCCCATGGAGCCGGTGAATGAGGTGCCCCAAGACCTGCGGCGGGTCTCTCAATTGAATTTCACCTATGCCGCCTCCAAAGATGATTTTAAGCCCACGATCCAGCTGTTCCCGGATACGCTGAATTTTGTGTTCAATTATCAATCTACCTATATCTACGGTACTTTTAAACGGGACGGCAAAAAACTGATCCTATTTACTGATAGCGGGGATGAATATCTCTTTGAGATCAAAAAGACCTCCTTGGTCTTTAAGGCCGCCAAGTCTGCCCCTGTCGATAAAGAAGCGGTGCCCAACGGAGCGGTGTTTGCTACCGGCACCATCGGCACCCTGGAGGAATACCTCCCGGATGGAGAACAGAATTGGACCGCCTTGCAAACCGTTTCCTCCCATCCCGGCGTTTCCATGGAATTAACTTCGGTCATTGGGGAGGAAATTACCGTAACCTGGATCAATGAATCGGATCAGGAGATCGAATTCGGCAACCCCTTTAAATTATACCGATCGGAAGGGGAGGAATGGGTAGAGCCCCTGCGGGGCGAAGCGGTCTTTGAATTGCCCGCTTACCCACTATCTCCCGGAAAAAAGGTTTCTCACGTCTATCCCATCCATCATTATGATATCAGTATGGCGGGCCTGTATCGCTTTGAAAGCGAATTTGCTGTTGGCAGAGAAGAACACACGATCCGCATAGAATTTCAATTAAACGAGGGGATCGCCAACTATGAAGTGCGGTTGTATAATCCCATCGCAATGACCTATGCCCACGGCGGATTTTCCTTTGTGCAAACGGCAGGCGGTGCGCCCTGTATCGCCCTGCGGGAGCATCAGAACGGCATCAGCCTGCAGATATATGAGCGCAATGCATGGCAGGATTGCGGCTTGGCTACCCCCATTACGCTGACCGAAGAAAATTTCGATCAGAGGTTTACCAGCGCTCAGATCTGGGAAGAAAAGACCGATGCCGCCACGCTGCGTAAAAACAATAAAATTGCCTATGAGGTCAAACAGGACGGCTGCCTGTACCTGGTGCTGGAGCAAATGGACGGAACCGTCTATTATGCCGCCGGCCATTATGATATCCCGGAACTGGTCAATCCCAATCAAGACGCTTCTTTCATCCGCTGGCTCTATTGCACCGAGGCGGTCCTGAGCATCCCGGCCGAAAAGAAAAAGGTCACGGCCCTTTATTTCACCTATCCGAATTCAACCGAACCGATGGCACCGGCCTTGAACCTGTTTCTGGCGGATCAGTCCTTTGATTTTTGCTATTCCGTGTATAGCAGTTACCTGGCCTACGGCCATTATGAGCGGGTGGGGGACGATTTGATCTTGAAGACGAAAGACGGTCTCAATACCTATACTTTCAAGATCCAAGGTCAGACCCTGGTGTTCGATGCCGCCCGCTCCTCTAAACTCCCGGAATATAAGGATTCCAATAACGTGCCCCAACCTTCGTTGCCCGACGGTGCGGTGTTCGAAACCGGAATGGAAGGAGAAACCATTGATGACTACGTTCCAAAAACTTGATCAGCTGACCCAATTGGCCAAGACAGACGAAGACCTGCGCCAAAGCCTGTTAAATACCCGGAATGAAGGGGAACCCTTGCTCTCCTTCTGCCGTTTGGCGCAAGGGGTTGGCGTGGATCTTGTGCCGGGTGAACTGTTTGCGGTGGGAATGGAGTATTCCGATAACCAATGCAAAAGCACCAACGGCGGCAATCCATCACCCTACGAGGCCTTCGACGATGCCTACGAAAACTTTTTAAGTTCCATCCAATAAATAAACGCCCTGAGAAATCAGGGCGTTTTTTACTGTCAATGATCGCTGTCTTCCATCGGTGTGCGATCCTCATCAAAGGGATCCTCGGCGGGCTTCCAGGCTTTCCCGAAATCAATATCCCGGAACAGCGCGGCCAGGCCGGTGATCTGCTTCAGGCGCAAGATCTCATCCCGTTCCATCCCTAAATGCTTGGAGATCCAGGCATCGGAACGCCCTAGCTCGTGCAGCTCCTTAATAATATTACTCATCAGATCAACGTCGTGGGAGCCCCGCGCCCGGTTGTGGCGGATGGTGCTGGCCATCCGATGGTCCAAGGATTTATCGATCACCGAGACCGGCAGCATACCGCCTTCCCGCTGGTAAATATCCGGATATTCCTTCATAATACGGTACCGATGGAATCCGTCTACAATGGTATAGGTATCGGTTTCCGGCTCGTAATAGCAAACGATGGGCATGGTATAACCGTCTTCTTTGATGCTGTCGTAAAGCAACTTCAATTCCGGCGGTGCCACGGCGTTTGGGTTATAGTTGTTGGGCTTGATCTTTTCCACCGGAACGGATCGTATATTGTAAACCGGACTTTTAAATGCCATTTTATTCACCTACCTTGCTGTATTGCTCTTTGAGAATATCGATCTGCTTTTTTTGTTCTCTGGTAAGACCAAAGCCCATAAATCGGCAGAGATGATCGTTTTTTAAAATGCAGTAGCACATCCGCTTCCAGCTTGGGATATCCTTGCTGGATTTGATGTCATCGGTATGATCGGGGATCTTCCCCAAAAAGATGACCCGGTTGTGCTTCGCTAAGGTGTAATTGGAAACTCCGTTCAGGCGGATGTTGTACCCCTTTTCTTGCAATTCCTGAATCACCTCATCCTCCAGTCCACCGCCGGTGTTATGCCAAAAGTCGATGGAGGTCTGGAACTTTTTTGTGTAATTGTTCCTTAAGCGGGCAGGTAACGTGCTCAGCAAGAATTGGGTGTAGGATTCCCAGGTATGCCCTTCCGGCAGGGTTAGATTTCGGTATCCCAGCGCCTTGGTGCGGCCGTAAATGGAACCGAAATTTGCCCCTTGGACCCGACCGACTAATTTTGCCCAGATCTCCGGATCCAACACCCGGTAAAGGTGCAGGCTGTCGATGGCGTATTCGTTAAAGGGCGAGGCCACCCGCATCTGTTCTGCAGTTAATCCGGCTTTATAATAAAGATCGTATAAAGGGTTGTAATCGTAATCAAACAGATCGTTGGCGTGCCAGATATCAGCGGTCGTCCAGTCGTATAAGGGCGAGGCGGTATAAACCTCTTTAAATTGATTGGTGATCCAGCACTGTTCTTGATAAACGTGCTTTTTGTTTACAAAACCGTTGTACCGCTGCAGGGATTCCTCTGCCCGGATCCCCAGCAGACAAACGGTTTTACCGTTCCCGTGGGAGCGGCGGTACCAACGACCGAACTGCTTAGCCAGATCCTCCTGGTGCATCCGATAGCGGTAGGTGGTAATAGGGTTGTTGTGAATGTTGATGACGTAAGGGAAGGGGGGCATTGGTCGAACCCATAACTCTTCCTTGGTGTCATCCCAGGGATACCAGAACATTTCATAACTGCTTAAGGCAGTGCGGGTTGCCATGGGCAAACAGACCCAATAGGGCTCCACCTGGTGTTTGATCCGTTCAAAGGTACGGGTCACGTATTCGGTGGTCACACTGTATTGAGCCTCAAAATCCTGATGAAAAACGCCGATCTTTTTGTGGGGATAATATTTTTGCTGAAAGTCCAGGGTCAGATTTAATAAAAGGCCGCTATCCTTTCCGCCGGAAAAAGAAACGTAGATGTTTTCAAATTCCTCGAAGATAAATTTCAGCCGTTCCTGCAGGGCATCGTATACGTTTTGCTGGGTGTATTTTCTGTACAAGGTCTTCTCCTATTCTTAACGGAATAGGAAAATTTTACCATAATATGTTAAAAAATTCAACAATAAACGCCCTGAATATTCAGGGCGTTTTTTTCAGCGTGTCAAAAAACTTAATTTTTTATTTTTGACACGCTGGGAGACGAACAAAAAAGAGTGCCGATTTCGTCAACTCGACCCGAAGTTGTACAGAGGTACTACGAGAGGGAGAGTTGGCGGAAAGCAGAAAAAATTCAATTAAAATGCGGCTTTGGCCGCATTTTTTCCTTTAAAATATCCCCTCGCCACGCTTA
>JAZQAR010000094.1:0-2896 GCA_045545315.1 Eubacteriales bacterium
CTCGGATATGTAGAAATTTCCAAGAAATTTCGCCGATTTATAGTGCAAAACAGAGAAATTCTTTCAATTATAAAAGAAACGGAGTGATTGATGGATGCCGAGAGAAAAAATCTTGGGCAAAAACACAAGAATGAGCTTCAACAAAATCGATGAGATTTTGGAGATGCCCAATCTGATCGAGATCCAGAAGAATTCCTACCAATGGTTCCTGGATGTAGGTTTGAAGGAGGTCTTTGAAGACGTATCTCCCATTACCGACTATTCCGGCAATTTGGTGTTGGACTTTTTGGATTTCAGCATGAATGAGCCCCCGAAGTATAGCGTGATTGAGTGTAAATCCCGTGATACGACCTATGCTGCCCCCATCACTGCCTTGGTTCGTTTGACCAATAATGAGACCGGCGAGCTGAAGGAGCAGGAAATTTATATGGGCGATTTCCCGCTGATGACCGAAAGCGGCACCTTTGTGATCAACGGAGCAGAGCGTGTTGTGGTTTCTCAGTTGGTTCGTTCTCCCGGTATCTATTATGCCAAGGAGCTGGATAAGGGCGGTAACCCCCTGTATAAGACGCAGGTAATCCCCAACCGTGGCGCTTGGCTGGAGTATGAGACCGACTCTTTTGATGTGATCTATACCCGCATTGATAAGAACCGTAAGCTCCCCATCACCACCTTCATCCGTGCTTTGGGTTATTTCGCCGCTCGTGATCAGTATAGCCCCTTCCGCACCATGGATCTGGGTAATAATGCTACCATTACCGATTTGTTTGGAAATGGCCCCTTCATTGCCAAGACCTTGGAGAAGGATACTGCTCAGGATATCAACGACGGTTTGATCGAGGTTTATAAGAAGCTGCGTCCCGGTGAGCCTGCTGCCGTTGAAAGCGCTGTGACCCACCTGACCAACCTGTTCTTCGATGATAAGCGTTATGATCAGTCCCGTGTGGGCATTTATAAATATAATATGAAGATGGCGCTTGCTGAGCGTCTGGTTCATCATGTCACCGCAGAGCCTGTAATCGCCCCCATGACCGGCGAAGTGCTGGCCGATGCCGGTGTGAAGATCGATCGTGCTTTGGCTGAGGCCATTGAAGATGCCGGCGTTTTCAATGTAAAACTGCAGGTAGGGGATACCGTTATCAATGTATTCTCCAACGGCATGGTTGATGCCTCCAAGTTCCTGTCCTTCGATCCCGCTGAGTGCGGTCTCAATGAACGGGTCCGTTTCACCGTTCTCAAAGAGATCCTGGAATCCTGCGAGACCGAGGAGCAGATCAAAGAGCAGTGCGCTCTGCGCCGCTTGGAGCTGATCCCCAAACACATTATCGTGGATGATATGCTGGCTACCGTCAGCTATTTGATTGGCTTGACCCATGGTGTTGGTACCTTTGATGATATCGACCATTTGGGCAACCGTCGTATTCGTGGCGTTGGCGAGCTGCTGCAGAATCAGTTCCGCATCGGCTTTGCCCGTATGGAGCGTACCATTAAAGAGCGTATGTCTTTGCAGGATACCGAGTCGGTGACTCCTCAGGCCCTGATTAATGTGCGCCCTGTGGTTGCCGCTATTAAAGAATTCTTCGGTTCTTCTCCCTTGTCTCAGTTCATGGATCAGAATAACCCTCTGGCCGAACTGACTCATAAGAGACGTTTGTCTGCTCTGGGCCCCGGCGGTTTGAGCCGTGACCGTGCAGGCTTCGAAGTTCGTGATATTCACTATACTCATTACGGCAGAATGTGCCCCATTGAGACTCCTGAAGGCCCCAATATCGGTCTGATCTCCTATCTGGCCTCCTATGCCCGTATCAATGAGTATGGCTTTATTGAAGCCCCCTATCGCCGTGTGGATAAAGAAACCGGCGTTGTTACCGATGAGATCGTTTATATGCCCGCCGATGTGGAGGATGCCTATACCATTGCTCAGGCCAATGAGCCTTTGGATGAGAAGGGCCGCTTCATCCGTGAGCGTGTAACCGCTCGTCGTCGGGATGAGATCATCGAAATCGAGGGTAAATACATCGACTTTGTTGACGTATCTCCCCGTATGATGGTTTCCTCTGCTACTGCCATGATTCCCTTCTTGGAGAACGACGACGCAAACCGTGCTCTGTTGGGTGCGAGCATGCAGCGTCAGGCAGTGCCTCTCCTGCGTCCCGAGGCCCCTGTTGTGGGTACCGGTATGGAGTATAAGATTGCTCACGATAGCGGCGTCTGCGTGGTTTCCAAGCGTGCCGGTACCGTTGAGTATGTCTCTGCCGATAAGATCGTTATCAATGTAGGCGGCGGGGAAAAGGATGAGTATGAACTCACCAAGTTCCTGCGTTCCAACCAAGGCACCTGTATCAATCAGAAGCCCATTGTTAGCGTTGGCGAGATGATCGAAGCCGATCAGATCATTGCAGATGGCCCCTCCACCCAGAATGGTGAAATCGCCTTGGGTCGGAATATGCTCATCGGCTTTATGACCTGGGAAGGTTATAACTACGAGGATGCTGTTCTCTTGAATGAGCGCCTTGTGAAAGAAGACATTTATACTTCTATTCATATTGAAGAATATGAAATCGAAGCCAGAAGCACCAAGCTGGGTCCCGAAGAGATCACCCGTGATATCCCCAATGTGGGTGAGGATGCCTTGAAGGATCTGGATGCCAGCGGTATTATCCGCATCGGTGCCGAGGTGCGTTCCGGCGATATTCTGGTAGGCCGTGTGACTCCTAAGGGTGAAACCGAGCTGACCGCAGAAGAAAAACTGCTTCGTGCCATCTTCGGTGAGAAGGCAAGAGAGGTTCGTGATACCTCCCTGCGTGTTCCCCATGGTGAGTATGGTACCATCGTTGATGTAAAGATCTTCACTCAGGAAAACAGTGATGAGCTGTCTCCCGGTGTTAATAAGGTG
>JAZQAR010000095.1:0-18997 GCA_045545315.1 Eubacteriales bacterium
ATCCCACCGTTTTCCAGTGTCACCATTTCAATACCGAAGGAAGCGCCCTTAGCGCCCACGCGGAATTTTCGCTCGTTCTGCGTGCCTTCAAAACCTACCACCGATACCGGACGCAGGCCGGTAATGTGGATGATGGGTCCCAAAGAGTGAGTGCAGTAAAAGGTGGAATACATATTGTTGCGCCAATGGTCCCGTTCCCCGTAGGTGATGCTGGGCCAGATGGATTCGCAGTTATGAATATATTCGCATTCCCCATACTCAAATTCGCCGATCTTACCCTCTTGGTAGAGCTTTTTCATTTCATAGGGCGCCGGCATATAGCAGTAATTTTCGCCGTAGGCATATATTTTACCGGTCTCCTCCACCGCTTCGATCAGTTCCACCGCCTCCTTCATGGTCTGGCAGGGCAGTACCTCGGAGAATACGTGGAGCCCCCGCTTCAGGGCGGTGATGGCAAAGGGAGCGTGCTCGTTGGCGTAGTTTGCCAAAACCACAGCATCCATATCGTGTTGAATGAAATCGTCAAAGCACTCGTAAAAAGTGATATTCAGCCCTTCGGCATTTTGCCGCTGTTTTTCCAATACCTCCGGCAATTTATCACAAATCGCAACCACCTCTGCGTTATCGGCCCGCTTGCAGTAGTTGATCATACTGGAACCGCGATATCCGCCTAAAACACCAATTCTGACCTTTTTCATAAAGTTCACTCCTTTTTTTGGTTTGTCATCATTATAACAAAGCAAAACGAATGCCACAATGGATATATTCTATATTTTTCAGTAAAATAGTTCGTTTTTTCTTGACAGAACGGAAGGGTTCCTGTATGCTGAAATAAAGAAAGGAAGGATGCCCCATGGAGCAAAACGTCTGTCATTTTATCCCGTTTCATAAGGATACCCACTCCATTCACACCATCAATTTTGTGTTGGAGACCAAGCCCCAAGCCTACGATCGCCTGAAATCGGAATCGGTTTACAAGATGTATTACGTATGTAGCGGTGAGGGGTATATGCACACCCCCGGGAAGATCACGCCTCTGACCCGGGGGGATCTGTTTTTTACCTTTCCCGCCGGCTCCTTCGCCATAGAATCAAAGGTGAATTTTACGTATATGTATATCAGCTTCGTGGGGGTTCGGGGCAATATGATCCTGGAAAGCCTGAAGATCAACGGCAACAATTTTCTTTTTCACGGGGCAGAGGAGGTGCAGGCTTTTTGGGAAAAGGGAATTTCGGCCGGCGCCAAGGTGATGGAGCTGATCAGCGAATCGGTTTTGCTGTATACCTTCGCCTTTCTGGGGAACAGAATTTTGCCCGATGAAAACAGACCCAAACAGCACCATAGCGTGGATCTGATCAAAAAATATCTGGACGATCATTTTACCGACCAGCGTTTCTCCCTGGAGGGGATGAGCCGGGAATTATCCTATAATAAAAAATATATCTCCCATATGTTCAAAAAGCATTTTGGGGTGGGCGTTATTGAATACCTGAATACCGTGCGTATTCAGAACGCCTGTACCATGATGGGGCACGGCTTTACCAGCGTAAACGATATCGCCGCAAGCTGCGGCTATTCGGATGCCCAGTATTTTTCCAAGATCTTCAAAAGCAAAATGGGGATCTCGCCCTCCCGGTATATCCGCGACCTGCAAACTGAAAAAGCGAGGTGAATTTCACCTCGCTTTATTGCTTCAGTTGTTTTTTATAGGCGCTGGGGGAAAGGCCGATTTGTTTTTTGAAGGCCCGGCTGAAGTTAAAGGCTGTGGAATAGCCCAGCACCAGGGCGATCTCCTCCAGTCTGGCACCCTCCTTCAAAAGGCTGCAGGCGTAGTCTGTTCTTTTTTTGTGCAGATAGGCGCTGGGGGTCACCCCGTAGGCTTTTTTAAAGACCTTTGACAGGTGGCTATAGGTATAGCCAAAGACATAGGAAAGCTCCTCCAGGGAGCAGAGCTGAAGAAAGCGGGTGTCGATATAATGCTGTATGGCAGAGACCTTGGTATCGTAGGCAGAGATCTCCTCGTGGGGCTCAGCCATTCCCCGGCGGGTCAGCTTGACCAAAACAGAGGTGATCAGGCAATCCAGATGATTGAGGGAAAAGGGCAGCTCCGACCGTGTGAATTCGCCAACGATCTCCGTTAAAAGGCCGGAGATCTCAGGGGTGCTGAAAACTCTTTGTTCCCGGGCCTTTTTTCGGATGGCATCCAGCAACGGCAGGCAGGGCCCCTCTTTAAAGTTGATGGCAAAGGTTTGAAAGCGGGCACCTCTTTGGCTCTTCAGCCCGTGGGGCTCACCGCCAAAGACCAGATGAAGGTGGTGCTTATCCACCGCCTCGAAGCCCTCGTTTACGGAACAGTTCAGGCCGTTCATATGGGAAAAGGTCAGCTCCAGATCGCAGATCTGCCGATGCTCCTCAATGAAAAAGCCCTGGCTGTAATAGGACTCCGCAACCTGAATGATGCGGTAGTTCTGGGTCTCGAGGGGGGAGAGCAATTCCCCGGATTCAAAGTCGTAGAACTTGTTTTGAAAGATTCGTTGTTCGTGATTTTTAATAATGTACTTCATATGGGCATTGTACCACAATGCGCAAAAATGTCAACATTTGAAATCACAAAAAATGATATGTTTTCTAAGGTGTTTGGCTATGGTATTATAGAAATAAAAGGTGTATTCTAATAAAAAACAGGTAGAAGAAATCTTTGCCGGCACCGGTATCGAGGTAGCCTACGACGGCTTTGAAGTGGAGAAATAATAGGAGGATAAAGATGGAAAAAAGATGGATCCTGTTGACCGATCGTTATGGGGGGTTGGAAAAGAAGGCGATCAATATGCTGTATGCAGAAATGGCGGGGCGTTTACCGTACGTTTTATCGGTGAGATCCACCCAAGGCGTGACCGAAGGGGAATTGGCAGACGCTAACATCATCCTCGTGGGAAGGGCGGACGAAAATGAACTGATAGCAAAATGCCAAAAGCATGAACTGATAAACCTTCCTCAACGGAGCGAGGGCTACGCCGTCTACGTGGGAGAGAGTGTTTTCGGGGCGGAAAATCAGATGATCGTTATCGCCGGCTTCGACACCGCCGGGGTCTTATACGGCTGTATGGATTTTTGCAACAAATACCTGGGTGACGTGATCTACCGTGGCAAATTCATCTGGACAGACGAGACCTTCGACCAGGCTCTGAACAAAGCATTGATCCCATGGCAGGCCTCTACCGCCCCCACTATTCGCCGCCGAGCGATCTGGACCTGGGGGCACGTGATCTACGATTACCGGGGCTTTTTTGAAAATATGGCAAGGCTGCGGCTGAACGAGATCGTCATCTGGAACGACGTGGCGCCCCTGAATGCAAAGGACGTGGTGGACTATGCCCACAGCCTGAACATCAAGGTGATCTGGGGCTTTGCCTGGGGATGGGATTCCCCCTGTAAAAAAGTGCTGGAGCAATACGACGATCAATTCGTAGGGAAGGTCAAGAAGCGGGTTTTGGAAACCTACGAGCGGGAGTACCGGAATACCGGCGCAGACGGCATCTATTTCCAGACCTTCACCGAGCATAACGTTGACGAGATACAGGGGAAACCCGTGGCACAGATTGTGACCGAACTGGTAAACGATATTTCGGAAAGCCTTTTTGAAAAGTATCCCGATCTGCAAATTCAATTTGGCCTGCACGCAACCTCTGTGCGGGAAAAAATGGAGCACTTGAAGAAAGTGGACAAGCGAATCCGTATGGTTTGGGAAGATTGCGGCAGTTTCCCCTATAATGATCTTTCTGACAATGTGGAGGGCTTTGACGAAACGGTGGCCATTACTGAGCAGACGCTAAAGCTGCGGGGAAGCGATGAAAAATGGGGCGCAGTCTTAAAGGGTATGCTGAAACTGGACTGGGTAAACTTTGAACATTTTTCCGCGCCCTATATCCTGGGCGAAAGAACCGGTAGCTATATCAAGCAGCGGCAGCTGAAAAAAGACCGCATCTGGAAGCTGCAGCAAGCCGGCTGGTTAAAAAATGCGGAATATGTCCGCAAGATCATAGCGACTGTTGCAAGCTTCGGCAAAGAAGATACCGTTGTGGAGGCCCTTGTGGAGGATGCAATGCTGGGCAACCAAATTACATTCCCGGCGGCACTGTATGCGGAAATGCTTTGGACGCCCAATCGTGATGCAATGGAAATGGTAGAGCAGGTAGCCAAATATCCCTGTGTGAATTTTTCCAATTTTTGAGGTGCTGTTATGAAAGAATTATACAATCAGTTTAAAAGTGAATTGCTGGAGTCCTGCATTCCCTTTTGGCTGGAGCACTCTGTGGATTCCGAATACGGGGGGATCTTAAACTGCCTGGACCGTACCGGAAAGGTCTATTCCGAGGATAAAAGTGTCTGGATGCAGGGCCGTGCAGGCTGGATGTTCTCTTATATCTACAATCACATTGATCAAAAAGAAGAATATCTGACCTTTGCCAAAAGCTGTATTGATTTTGCTACAGAGCATTGCATAGACAGCGACGGCCGTATGTTCTTTACGGTCACCCGGGATGGCCGCCCCTTGCGGAAACGCCGCTATTGGTTTTCTGAAACCTTTTACATCATGGCAAATGCGGAATACTATATGGCAACCAAGGATAGCGCCTACCTAAAAACCGCCCAAAAGTATTTTGACTTTGTGTATGGAATGTACAAAGACCCGCAAACAGATCCCTATAAGATCACACCCAAAAGCTACGCAGAAACCCGCAACACAAAGACCCTTGCCAACCCCATGATTCTTATGAATGTGGCATCCATTATGCGGGATGCGGATCAGGAGCGGTTTTCCTATTATGATGGGATCATCACAGATTTGATCAAGGACATTCAGTGCTTTTATAAGCCGGAATACAAGGCTATGTTTGAAAATATCAACGCCGATGATAACAGCGTGATTTTGAACACGGCCACCTGCAGAGTCATCAACCCCGGCCACGATATTGAATGCGCCTGGTTCCTTTTGGAGGAGGCGATCAAAAGAAAGGATCCGGAACTGACCGTCTTTGCAGCAAAGGTATTCGACGGTGCATTTGAGCGGGGCTGGGATCCGGAATACGGCGGCATCCTGTACTTCAAGGACGTTTTGAATCTTCCCGTGGAGGCCTACGAGCACGATATGAAGCTTTGGTGGCCCCATAACGAGGCCATGATCGCATCGCTGATGCTGTACCGTCATACGGAGGATGAAAAGTACCGGGAGATCTTCAATCGGGTCAGCGATTACGCCTTCGGGCATTTTTCGGATCGGGTATATGGGGAATGGTTCGGCTATCTGCGCCGGGACGGCTTGCCCACGGAGCCCCCCTGCAAAGGGCACACCTATAAGGGGCCGTTCCACGTAATGAGAATGCTTTCTAAATGTATGCAGCTATTGGAAGACTGGTCGGAGTAAAAGAGCAAAAGCGAGGTGAATTCACCTCGCTTTTGCTATGTTGTTTAGGGATGGATCAGCGGTTTATCGGTAATGTTGTATCCAAACAGTTGCTTATGCAGGCGACTTACATAGTTTGGATCGGTATACCCGTACATTGCCGCTGCTTCATATAGATGTATGTTTGTATTATCTATCAGCGTCTTTATGCTTTCAAGTTTAAGCTTGTTAATGTATTTTATCACGGTTGTACATTCTACTTTTTTAAAAACCGTACACAAATATTCGGGCGAAATGCCTAAATATGCAGCCACAGATTTTTGAGTAATGCAAGCATGAATGTTCCTTTGTATATAGTCTTTCGCCCTTTTAGTATATAAAAACTCACTTGGTAAATTTTTATTTTGAGCATTGCGGGTGCATTTATCAATGGCGCAAAGCACTTCAAGAAATTTGGTGGCACCTAAAGTTTTTGATTCTTTGTATACTATTTGATTATGTACAAAGTCGTCTATCAAGTGACAAATGGTCTCTGTATTATTTTCTGCAGGTATAACTGTCGGTAAAATAAGGCTGTTTTTTTCATCGGTTGAAAAGGTCCAATCCACCGTTGCGCCTACAGTATGATGGCAATGAAAATTTTTTGCTGACAAAATAGTTTCGGCGTTATGCAAAAAACAAATCACATCGCCTTTTTTAGCACAATACTTTTTGCTTCCCACTTCAAGCTCGAATGAGCCGTCTGCAATATAAGAAATCTCCAAAAAATTATCTCTGACTGAAAAGTGGTTTTGGTAAGCATCTGCTTTATAAAAATGCGAAAATAATATGTTAGGTAAAGACAAAATCTCAACAAAGTTCATATTTCTCCTCCTGACCAGATTATAACATTTTATATTAATATTGTCAAGAATCTTAAAAACGTCAATTTACATTTTGAACATAATTTAGTACACTTAATACAGTAAAATTATAGTTTCGGAGGCTTGTTATGAAATTATTTGAATATCTTAATGACGAAATTTGTGCAGAAACCAAGGGGGTATATGCTCCGTATTATTACAGATATTTAGGTTATAAGCAGGATATCGCTGCAAAGCCCCCAGCTTTCCGCGCCAATGGAATATATGCGCTGTTCACCGAGACAAAGCCTATTATTATGAAAAACGAAATAATAGTGGGTAATAAAAAACTATTGTTTGCAGATGTTGATAAGATAACTCTTGAATATGCAGAAAAGGTTGTTCAGCGTTTTGGCAAGCGAATGTTTATAACCAACAAGGACCATTATGCACCAAACTATGAACATATTTTGAATGTTGGTTTGCCGGGTCTTATTGACGAAATTGATAATTCTCTTGAAAAATATAAAAATGATGATCAGAAATGTGAAACGTTATTTGCTATGAAGCATACGCTTTGCGGTTTTTCTCAAATGATCAAAAACTATGTGATTGCAGCACAGGAATGTAAAAAAGATTCGGCATATAGCAAAGAATACCTTGATGGAATAATCGAAAACTGTAATGCTATTGTTGCAGGTAAACCGCAGACCTTTGCGCAGGCGCTTCAGCTTGTGTGGTTTTGCCACACCGCCTTTTTGATGGAAGGGCGCTATGCTATGGCGCTTGGGCGGATGGATCAGTATTTGTATCCGTTTTATCAAGCCGATATTGAAAAGGGTATTGTTACAGACGAACAAGTAGTTGAACTGCTTGAAAATGTGTTCATAAAACTGCAAGATGACATTGTCAATATCTGCATAGGCGGACAGAACAAAAATGGAGAGTGTGAAATCAATCCGTTAAGTTATTGTATTTTAAAGGCAGTTGGAAATTGCAACGTTCCCGGACCCAACCTTTCGCTAAGGCTTACAGAGAATACGCCTGACGATTTTTTGGACGAATGTCTTAAAACTATCGGAACGGGGCTTGGTTATCCTGCACTTATGAATGATGACGTCAACATTGCGGCGCTGAAAAAATACGGTTATGCAGATGAGGACGTCTACAATTATTCTATGGTAGGATGCATTGAAAACTTTATTACGGGAATGCAGCCGCCCTGGTCTGACGGACGATTTGACACACCCCGATATTTTGATTACGTCTTCAATAACGGTATAAGCGAAACAAACGGCAGTAGGGGTCTTGATACAGGTGATGTTGAAAGCATAGGCTCTATGCAAGAATTTATGAAAGCATTCGAGAAACAACTTGCCTTTGGAGTTGCAGAATACTGCGCAAATTTTAATCAAAAAAACAACTCCATCAATCAGGCTTTTTATCCCGAACCGTTTTTGTCTTGTTTTTGTTACGATTGCATTGGCAGAGGCCTGGATATCAATAATGGAGGTAGCAAATATCCTTCGGTTCACGGTGCCGCTGTAATGGGAATTGGAACCACAGCCGATTCTCTCGCTGCCATTGAAAAAATTGTATTCACCGACAAAAAAGTAACCTTAAGTGATCTTAAAAATGCCTTGAACAGTAATTTTGAAGGATATGAGGAATTACAAAAGGAGCTGCTTGCCGCACCAAAATACGGAAATAATGATGATTTCGCAGATAAATACGCCGTTTGGTTTGTCGACTATTTAAGCGCACTTTTTAAAAACTATAAAACACGGGACGGTGGAGGAATCTACATTGCAGCTGCGGCAAATACAAGCAACATTTCGGCCGGAAGAGGCATAAATGCCACACCGGATGGCAGAAAGCGCGGTGAGCCGCTTTCCGATGCTGCCTCCCCTACCTATGGCAGAGACGTACGCGGAGCAACAGCCACGGTAAACAGTATTTCAAAGCCCGATTATACAAAGGTTGCTTGCGGAAGCGTTGTAAACCAAAAATTTTCACCGTCTATGTTTACGGATGAAAAGCGTAAGAAGCTTTTGGCTCTTATTCGGACCTATTTTAAAAAAGGCGGTCAGGAAATACAGATCAATGCAACCTCGCGTGAAGTTTTGGAAAAGGCCATGGAAGAACCCGAAAAATATAAAAATTTGGTGGTTCGAGTATCCGGATTTTCCGCATTTTACGTTACGCTTGATAAGTCGGTTCAGTTAGACATTCTCAATCGCACTCAAAAGGGGTAACCGATATGCTGTTAAATATTTCTAATATTCAACATTTTTCAACGGGTGATGGTGAAGGAATCCGTACAACAGTATTTTTTAAAGGCTGCAATCTTCGTTGCCCCTGGTGTCATAATCCTGAAAATCTTTCTGCGGCTCCTTCGGTTATGCGTTATAAAGCAATTGATAAAACGGAAACGCTTGGAAAAAAAGTTGAAATAGAAGATATCTTACCTGAACTTTTGGAGGATAAAGATTTCTTTCTTCAAAGCGGTGGCGGTGTAACACTATCGGGTGGTGAGGTGATGCTTCAGGCAGACGATGTTGCTGTTCTTGTTAAAAAATTAAACGAATATGGCATTTCGGTGCTTATTGATACAGCGGGATGTGTGCCATATAAAGAATTTGAAAAATTGAACCCGCTCGTACAAGGATATTTGTTTGATTTTAAAACGGCGAATGTGCAGAACTATAGGGAAATTGGCGGTGATTTGGAAACGGTAACACAAAACATCACAAGACTTATTTCAGATGGTGCAAATGTTCAGGTGCGCATTCCGCTAATTCCGGATTTTAACACAGATGAGGGCTCTATTCTTGAAATCTGCGAACGGCTAAAGGCGATCGGAATAGGTGAGGTAGAATTATTGCCGTTTCACCGTTTGGGAAGCGCAAAATACGAAGCGCTCGGTTTGGATTATCAATATAAAAACTATGAGCCGCTTTCAAAAGATAAACTTGATGAAATAGTAAAGCAATATTCCAAATATTTTAAAGTGATAATTGAAAGGTAGGAAGATTTTATGAAAGCAAAAGCGGCAGTATTTATGGGTGCACACAAGGATTTTGAGGTGCGCGAATTTGACGTAACCAAGTGTCCTGAGGGCTACGGACAAATGGAGCTTATCGCAAGCGGTATTTGCGGAACGGATCTGCATATGCACAACGGAAAATTGGCTGTCGGCGCTCCGTCTATCATCGGGCACGAATTTGTAGGCAGAATTACCGACCTGGATAAAGCTGAGGCCGAAAAATACGGTCTTGAAATCGGAGATGCTGTAATCGCCGATATTGCGGTGCCTTGCGGTGAGTGTGTCCTCTGCAAAAACGGGGATGATGCAAACTGCGTGAATATGCAGGTGACAAACGGCGGCAGCATTGAAGTGGCACCCTATCTTTACGGGGGCTATACCGAGGTGAATTATACTCCACTCACAAATCTTATTAAAATTCCTGAGAGCATAGATCCGACCGTGGCAGCCACTTTTGCTTGCCCCGGACCCACAGCCATACACGCTTGTTGTCTTGCAGAAAAGGCAGGGGTTGACCTTGCAAAAATAAATGTTGCAATCGTGCAGGGACTCGGTCCTGTCGGTATTTTCGCAGTGATGTATCTAAAAAGAATGGGCGTTAAAACCGTTTATGCAGTTACAGCAGGAAATAATCTCAAGCGAGAAGAATTGGCGGTAAGCCTCGGTGCAGACAAAGTATTTAACTTAACAAGAGAAGGCACCGAAAATGTAACAAAGGCATTGCTTTCTGAAAACGGAGGATTGGGTGTAGACCTTTGCTTTGAAGCATCGGGTGCACCGCAAGCGGTTGTGCAGGGGTTGGAAATTTTAAGAAATCGTGGTATATACCTTGTTCCCGGTCAGTACAGCGCTTCGGGTGGTATTGAGATTCAACCGCAGATAATCACGTTTAAGGCGTTACATATCATTGGTTCGTCTCAATATTCTATGATCGATGTACATAAGTACCTTGAATTTCTTGACGGAAATCCCGATCTGCATCCGTTCATTGAAAAACTCGGTTCCAAATATAAAGTAGAGCAAATCAACGAAGCAATCATCGATGCAAAAAGCGGAAATAATATCAAAACGCTTTTGGTGAAATAATTAAGTATAAAACTCCTTTGTTGACAGATAATAACAATGTTATCAAATCAACAAAGGAGTTTTTATATATGAAAGCAACAGGAATTATGAGAGGAATTGATGAGTGAGGCAGAAGAACGCCAAGAACGATCAACCCGCATAAATACTGCACTCTATTTTAATTCGACTGTAATTTTTTGTGGACTTGTCCTTCTAAAGGCTTGACGAAATAAGAAAAGCGTGCTATAATACAAAAAATTAAATAGTTATAATGACATTAATGGATCCAGCTGTCTGCAGAGGAAGTTGGATCCTTTTTGTTTTAGCAGTAAATTTAACCAAATACAAAAAGCAGATAGCATTATGGAAGTACAACTCCAAGAACTGATCGACCAAATTAAAAAGGATGGCGTAGAAGCGGCTGAAACTGAGGCTGAAGCTATAGTGAAGGCTGCAAAGGAAAATGCGGAACAAATTATTGCTGATGCACAGGCACAGGCAGATAAAATCTTGAGCCTTGCAAGAACTGAAGCCGAGCGAATGGCGAAATCAAGCGAAGATGCTATTCGTCAGGCGGGGCGTAATCTGCTGATTTCTTTCAGAGAAAGTGTAGCAAGAGAACTTAGGGCAATTGTTGGCGAAAACGTTACTGCTGTATATTCATCGGATGCATTAGCAAGTCTGATTATCAGCCTTATTGAAAACTGGGCAAATAAGCCTGATGCAGAAGATATTGCGGTGATTTTGAATACGGAAGACCTTAATAAGTTGGAAGAACACTTACTGGCAGCGCTTAAAGAAAAAATGTTAAAGGGGATCACTTTAAAGGCCAATGATCATTTTGACGGGGGATTCCGCATTGCTGTAAGGGATGGTGGTGCATATTACGATTATTCAGCAGATACGGTTGTGGATATGCTTTCAAATTATCTTAGCCCTAAGGTTACCGAGCTTTTGAAAGAGGCGAAGGAATAACCATGGCTGAATACTATTTAATATCGCAGTTGCCGTCTTTGGATGGGATCAGTGAAAATACTCCGCTTCCGATTACCGAAGAACGATTTGCAGAGCTTTGCAACCGCTTTTTAGGAAAAAGGTCGCAGGAGGCGATGAATAAGCTTACTTTAGCGCCTCCCAAAAGCGGGGAAAACTCTGGCTCTGCTTTGATTGATGCCTGGAATGAAAGCGAAAGAAACCTTCGATTTGCTCTTGGTAAAGTTCGGGCAGAGAAAATGAGGAAACCTTTCGATACGGAGAACAGAGCTTTTCCTGCGGAATATATCAAGATGGCAAGTGCGGCAACAGAAATCGAAAACCCAATGGAAGCAGAAAAATATCTAAACAGTTACCGTTTGGAACTCTTAGAAACGCTAAGACCTATGGATAGTTTCTCTGAGGAGTATATTTTCTATTACGGACTCAAACTAAAATTGCTTCTTCGCATAAGAAAGTTTGATGCCAAGAGCGGAGAAAAAGCATACAAAAATATATACGACTCCATTTTAAATGGAGATAGGCTGGAGGCAAAACAATGACCGAAAATAAAGGAAAGGTAGTAAGCATAAACGGAAACTTGGTGTCGGTAGAGTTTGACGGCGATGTTTCTATGAACGAAATATGCTATGTCTTTGTGGGGGATACCGCCCTTAAAAGCGAGGTTATCCGGATAAAAGGCAATATTGCTCAAGTGCAGGTTTATGAAATGACCGATGGGATTCGATGTGGGGACGCGGTTGAATTTACGGGAGATATGCTCTCAGCTGATCTCGGCCCCGGATTACTCGGTCAGATCTATGACGGACTACAAAATCCGCTTCCTGTTTTAGCTCAGCAGGCAGGCTGGTTTTTGGAAAGAGGAATTTACGCAGACGGACTTAATACAGAAAAGAAATGGGCGTTCACACCGACTGCTAAGGCCCATGACGTTGTTCGTGCGGGTGAACAAATCGGCGCCGTTCCCGAAGGCCCATTTACACATAAAATTTTTGTTCCCTTTTATCTGCTTGGGAACTATACGGTAAAATCCGTTGCCGAAAAGGGTGAATATACCGTTAAGGAAACGATTGCGGTTTTAACCGATGAACGGGGCCGCGAAATCCCCGTATCTATGTCTTTCAAGTGGCCTGTTAAACGTGCGGTAAAATGCTATAGCGAGAGATTGGCACCTATTGAAACCATGGAAACCAAGGTGCGACTGATCGACTCATTTTTCCCTGTAGCAAAAGGCGGAACCTATTGCACACCCGGACCGTTTGGTGCGGGGAAAACGGTACTACAGCATACCACGTCAAAATATGCAGATGTAGATATCGTTATTATCGCCGCATGCGGAGAACGTGCAGGTGAAGTTGTTGAAACGCTTACAGAGTTCCCCGAACTGACCGACCCTAAAACCGGCCGTTCACTTATGGAACGAACCATTATTATATGTAACACCTCCTCTATGCCTGTTGCATCCCGTGAGGCTTCGGTTTATACTGCGGTAACACTTGCTGAGTACTATCGCCAAATGGGGCTTCACGTTCTTATGCTGGCAGACTCAACATCACGTTGGGCACAGGCGATGCGTGAAATGTCGGGCAGACTTGAAGAAATTCCCGGCGAAGAGGCTTTCCCTGCATATCTTGAATCTTATATTGCGGCATTTTACGAAAGAGCGGGCTATGTACGCCTACCCGACGGCAGTACGGGTTCCGTTACTATCGGTGGTACGGTATCCCCTGCAGGCGGTAACTTTGAAGAACCTGTAACACAGGCCACTTTAAAGGTTGTCGGCGCTTTCCACGGTCTTTCCCGTGAACGTTCGGATGCAAGAAAATATCCTGCCATCGACCCGCTTATCTCTTGGTCGAAATATAACAGCGTTATTGATAAGGAAAAGTTGGAATTCTGCAAGAGCATTCTTCATCACGGTGACGAGATTGGCTCTATGATGAAGGTTATCGGTGAAGAAGGTACGACACTTTCTGATTACATTACCTATTTAAAATCCGAAATGCTCGATGCTGTATATCTGCAACAGAACTCCTTCGATTTGGTTGAAGCAAACTGCGGAAAACAGCGTCAGCGCTACGTTACCGATAAACTTGTATATATTTTAGGCAGTAATTACGCTCTTCAAAACAAAGACGATGCACGAGGCTTCTTTAACCGTATGCGCCAAAAATTCATCGACTGGAATTATACCGAGTTTGAGAGCGAAGCGTTTAAAAAAGCGGAATCTGAGATTGATGAATTGCATCGCAAAGGGGACGGTAAATTAGCCGCACCGGTCGAAAAACTACTAAAGGACGGTGAATGAGAGTGAATAAAGTATATAATCGAATAGAATCCATTACCGCTAACGTTATCACCGTCCGAGCAAATGATGTTCAGTATAAAGAATTGGCACAGATCAATACGCGTTTCGGCAAGTCCTTGGCTCAGGTAAACAAGATCGAGGGCGATATCGTATCCTTGCAGGTATTTGCCGGTGGCCAGGGCGTTTCTACAGGAGATGAAGTGCGCTTTTTAGGCCACGAAATGCGAGTATCGTTCAGCGAAGATTTGTTAGGACGTATATTCAACGGATCAGGGGAACCCAGGGATAAAGGCCCTGCACTTAACGAAAATATGAAGCCCATTGGCGGCCCCTCTGTTAATCCTACCAAACGTATTCTTGCCAGCCGAATGATGAGAACCAACATTCCTATGATTGATATGTTTAATACCTTAGTTGTTTCTCAGAAATTGCCCATTTTCTCTATTTCCGGTGAGCCGTATAACCAACTTCTTGCCCGGATTGCAATGCAGGCACAAGCCGATGTGATCGTTCTTGGCGGGATGGGTCTTAAATATGATGATTTCCTGTATTTTAAGGATGCACTTTCCAAGGGCGGAGCACTCAGTAAAAGCGTTATGTTTATTCACACTGCATCCGACCCTACCGTTGAGTGTATGATGATTCCCGATATGGTATTGGCAGTAGCAGAGCAATTCGCCCTTCAGAATAAAGACGTATTGGTGCTCCTTACCGATATGACCAACTTTGCTGATGCTATGAAGGAAATTGCGATTACACAGGAACAGGTTCCCTCCAACCGTGGATATCCCGGCGATCTGTATTCTCAGCTTGCAGCCCGATACGAAAAGGCGGTTGACTTTGCTGATTCGGGTTCTGTTACCGTTTTAGCTGTTACCACAATGCCCGGTGATGACGTAACGCACCCTGTTCCAGACAATACAGGATATATTACCGAAGGTCAGTATTACCTTAAAGGCGGTCGTATAGAGCCGTTCGGTTCTCTTTCCAGACTAAAACAGAACGTAAATGGGAAAACACGAAAAGACCACCGGGCGCTTATGGATGCGATGATTCGCCTCTATTCTTCTTACAAGGAAACACTTGAAAAGAAAAATATGGGCTTTTCTATGAACCGTTGGGATGAAAAATTGTTGAAATACGGTGAACTTTTCGAAAGCAAGCTAATGTCGCTGTCCGTTAATCTTCCGCTTGAGGATGCGCTTGATTTAGGATGGGAAATTTTAGCAGATTGCTTTGAAAAAGACGAAACCGGAATCAAATCAGACCTTATTGATGAATTTTGGCCTAAGGGTTAAGGAGGTCTGTAGTTTTGGCAAAAATCAAACTGACTAAAAACGAATTGAAGGTACAAAAGGACGCACTTAAAATGTACCGCAGATATTTGCCTACTCTGACACTGAAAAAGCAGCAACTCCAGTCGGAGATCCGTACAATTGAATCCAAGGCCAAGGCAGTGAGAAAAGAAAGAGAAGACCTTGAATTTTGGTTTAGAGAATGGATTGCTGTTTTTAGCGAAAAGGATGCCTTCCCCGAAGGAATTATAACGGTTAGCAATATCCGTAAAGGAACGGGAAACATTGCCGGCGTTGATATTCCTACGTTTGAGGGCGCAGATTTCTCACGGGGAGATTATGATCTCTATGAAACACCTCTTTGGGTGGATATCGCCGCAAATCATATGGAAAAGGCGATGTCCCTTGATTTAGAGGCGGAAGTGTTAGATGAACAGGTCAGATTGTTGGAGATTGAATTGCTCGCAACTTCTCAAAGAGTCAATCTGTTTGAAAAGGTTAAAATTCCCGAAACCCAGGAAAACATCAAAAAAATATCTATTTATATGGCAGACCAACAGGTTAGTGCCGTAGTGCGTTCAAAAATATCAAAACGCAAAATAGCCCTTCGTAATGCTGTGGCTTCCGAAAAGGAGGTTTATTCATTATGATAGTGCCTATGAAAAAAGTTTCTCTTATCATAAGAGAAGATCAAAAGGCTGAAACCTTAAAAAAGCTTCGTAAATTAGGGATTGTCCACATCGAAATAACCGAAGGATCCGGTGAACGACTCGCCTCGCTCCGAGAACAAATTGCCTTACTTGAAAGTGCGATCTTTACGATCGGCAAAAAGAAAAACGTAGAGCCAAAAGAGGTGAGCACGGAAGAGGCTTTGTCCGTTGCAACGAAAGTTCAAGCGCTTGATACGGCGAAAAAACAGTTTCAGACAGAGCAAATTGCGCTCAGTTCCGAACTTGACCGCTTAAAAAGCTGGGGCGACATTGATCCGAGAAGTATAAGCGATTTGGAATCAAAAGGATATGAGATATCCTTTTACGAGATGCCAAAGACCGAATATGAGTTGCTTGGCGAAAGCATTAGAACCGTTCGGATTGATGCAACAAAATCCACTGTTAGAGTTATGTTACTCAAAACCAATAAGGAAGAACTTGATGAAACTGCTGCATCGCTGAACGTATATCGTTTGGCATTACCACAGTGTTCCACAAGCGAGATGAAGCAACGGCTTTCGGAGCTTAACGCTCGAATAGACGAAATCGACGAAACGATTTCCTCCTATGCGTGTTATGTTGAGAGCATTGAAAGAGCCGTTGGGACGACCGAAAAGGAAATGGAATTTGAAACCTACGCTACGGGTATGGCAAACGAAAAGCTATCACCTGAAAGCGAGATCCCACTTTCCGTTTCATATTTCACCGGCTATATTGAAGCTGAAAACCTGGATAGGCTCAAGCAAACCGCCCAAAGCAATTCGTGGGGACTTCTCGTGGAAGAGCCTTCGGCTGAGGATAACGTTCCCACCAAGCTTAAAAATAACAAATTTGTAAGTCTTATTTATCCTCTGACCGACTTTTTGGGCACCGTTCCCGGTTACTTTGAGTATGACATTTCGGGCTGGTTCTTGGCATTTATACTCATCTTCTTTGGGATTATTTTCGGTGACGGCGGATATGGATTGCTCATTTGTGCTGTTGCCGCAATCCCGATTATAAAATCGCTTATCACCAAAAAGCAGATTTCGCCCATATTTTTGCTTGTGGGACTGTTCGGTCTGTCAACCGTTCTGTGGGGAACGCTTACCTGTACTTGGTTTGGGCTTTCTCCGGAGCAGTTGCCCGGTTGGTTAAAGAGCTTATCCATACCGGTCATTTCAAACGTGTATGCCGATAAGATATGGTATCCGTTTTGGAGCAATGGCACCGCAGGACTTACTACGGCGCAAAATCTGCAGATATTTTGTTTCTCATTGGCACTGATACAGCTTACAGTTGCGCATATAAAAGGTGTTTTAAGAAACAAAGGATCTATTAAAATGATTGGCGATATCGGTTCGATATTACAACTTTTAGGCATCTACTATTTGGTGCTAAGCCTTGTTGTAAACGCCGAGGTATTCAGTTTTGGACTCGTGATCGGCGGTATTCCCGTAGGAACAGTTGCTATCGCATTAATTGGTATAGGATTTGTCCTGAGCTTCGTATTTTCAAACTATGAAGGAAGCATTATAAAATCCATACTTTCAAGTCTTAGCAACATTGTATCTGTTTTGCTTGGTGTGGTAAATGTATTTTCGGATATCGTTTCGTATATTCGACTTTGGGCTGTCGGAATTGCCGGAGCCGCAATCTCTGCTACCGTTAATGAGTTGGTAAGCCCTTTACTTGGCAATTTCATGTTTATGATATTTGCTATCGTTCTTCTGGTTTTTGGACACGGACTGAATATGATTTTAAACGTTCTTTCCGTTATCGTTCACGGAATCAGACTTAACACCTTGGAGTTCTCCTCGCATTTGGACATGTCGTGGAGTGGTCATAAATTTAAACCGTTTAAAGAATAAATTGATTAAAAGGAGAATCATCATGAATTTAGGATTATTAGCAACAGCATTGGCAATGGGCATTGCCGCCATCGGCTCGGCAATCGGTATCGGCATTGCAGGTCAGGCTTCAATCGGTGCTTGGAAAAAGTGCTATATGAGCAACAAGGCAGCGCCCTTTATTCTTACTGTTTTCGCAGGTGCGCCTCTTACACAGACCATTTACGGCTTTCTTTTGATGCAGCAGATGAAGGGTTCCTCTGCTGATCCTACCTTTTTATTCGGCCTTGGAATTGCGTCGGGTATTGTTATGGCAGTTTCAGCGTACTTTCAGGGAAAAGCCGGAGCTGCCGGAGCCGATGCTTTAGCCGAAACCGGAAAAGGCTTTTCACAGTACATTACTGTTGTCGGTCTTTGTGAAACCGTTGCGTTGTTTGCGCTCGTTTTCAGTATGGTTGCTTTGGGATAAATCCGAATCCCTTTATAAGGGCGTCGCAGTTTGATGCGATGCCCTTTCTTTTATAATAAAATATAAGATCATGGAGATAATATCCCTTAATTGCATTACGGTTCCCTTAAAAACATAGGATATTTGAGGGAATATTTTGAATTAATTATTGACTATTCCCTTATAAATGATTATAATATAAGGGAAAGATAAGGGGGTTAAGGGAATGAGACCTTTTAATTACTCTGTTATTAAAAATCAAAAATGGGATTCTGAAATTTTAGGACTTATCGCTGCAATATATAAAGAAGCAGGAAAGCAAGAACTTTATCTCAAGCAACGTCCGGAAGAATTGGAAAAGTTGGTTGAGATCGCAAAAATTCAAAGTACGCAAAGCTCCAATGCGATTGAAGGTATTGTTACTACAAATACCCGTATTAAGCAGCTGGTGGAAGAAAAGACCACACCTAAGAACCGTGATGAGCAGGAAATCGCCGGGTACCGTGATGCTCTCTCAATTATTCACGAAAGTTTCGATGCGATATCTTTGTCTCGTAATTATATTCTTCAACTTCATAAAATCATGTACAGCCATATGAACAACCCTATGGCCGGTCAGACAAAGAATGATCAGAATTATATTAGTGCAACCTACCCAGACGGACATACAGAGAATTTGTTTACTTCTCTTGCTCCGTTTGAAACACCGGAAGCGTTAGATAAAATCTGCAATGAATACAATCGTGTTATCGGCAATATGGAATTGGAGCCGTTAATCGCAATTCCGATTTTTGTTCACGACTTTCTTTGTATTCATCCTTTTAACGATGGCAACGGAAGAATGAGCCGTTTACTCACCACTTTGCTTCTATATCGAAGCGGATTTTATGTTGGTAAATATATTTCCTTAGAAGCAAAGATTGCTAAGAATAAGGATCTTTATTACGATGCCTTGAGTCGTTCGCAGCATGGATGGCACGAAGGAACGGAAGATGCTGTTCCGTTTATTAAATATTTGCTTGGCACCGTTCTCGCAGCTTACAAAGATTTTGGAGAC
>JAZQAR010000096.1:0-30605 GCA_045545315.1 Eubacteriales bacterium
CGCACCTACGGACTTTCCGTAAAGGAAAACGAGACGGTCCTGAAATATGCCGACGGCATGACCGTAAAGCAGATCGCCGAGGATACCGGCGTTACCGTCAATACGGTGAACTATTATCTCAGAAAGGCGTACAGGAAACTGAATGTCCACAGCCGACAGGAGCTTGCCGCGCTGCTCGAAAGCATAGGTATTACCCCAAATATGAACTCATAAAAGCCAACCAGCTCGGAGACCGTTGTGACCTCGGAGCTGTTTTCATCTGTATATAAAGAAAAATCCGACCATCTTTTCGATGATCGGATTTTCTCTTGTCCCGTACCGGCTTTCACCCATTGGTCAATTTTTGTCCCTTTGAGCGAAAACCCTTGGTTTCACGGGATTTTTCGGTTATTCGGGATTACTTGATGATCTCGCCCTGGGCGCCACGGGGCAGAGCCACGGCGTTAGCTTCGTCGGTGTCGATATGCATGGCATCGGCGAACTTGGGAGAGATGCGGACAACGGTATCGTCCAGGATGGCGGAGCGGCCATCGCTTTCGATCTTAACGGCAACGGTCTGACCGTCGGTCAAGCCCAGCTTTTCGGCGGTTTCGGGGATCATATGAATATGACGCTTTGCAGCGATCACACCCTCGGTCAGCTCGATCTCACCGCAGGGACCCTTTACAACTACGGCACCGCTGCCGGCCACGTCACCGCTCATACGGATGGGCGCATCCACACCCAGGGTGCGGGCATCGGTCAGGGAAACTTCTACCTGATTTTCGGGACGGGTGGGACCCAGCACGCTGACGTTAGCGATGCTCTTTTTGGGGCCAACCAATTCAACCCGCTCTTCGCAGAGGTACTGACCGGGCTGGCTCAGCTCCCGCTTCTCGGTCAGGGTAGCACCTTTACCGAACAGGATCTCAACAGCCTCGGCAGTCAGATGCACGTGGCGGGCAGACATTTCAACTAAAATTTTGCTCATGATCGTTAACCTTCTTTCAAAAAAATCATTTCCATCCACTATTTTACAACAAGATCCTTGGTTTTTCAACCCTAAATTCAGCATATTTTTATATTGAAAATCTTATCTTACTATGTTAAAATTATTAAGAATATGAATTTTTAGCAAAGAAGGACAAAACGATGGCACAAAAGTATTATTTAACCACCGCAATCGCATACACCTCTGCCAAGCCTCATATCGGGAATACCTATGAGATCGTTTTGGCGGACAGCATTGCCCGCTTTAAAAGAATGCAGGGTTATGACGTTTACTTCCAGACCGGTACCGACGAGCACGGTGAAAAGATCCAGCTGCAGGCGGAATCCAACGGCATCACCCCCAAGCAGCACGTGGACAAGATCGCCGGCGAGGTCAAACGGATCTGGGATCTGATGAACACCACCTACGACAAATTTATCCGCACCACCGATCCTATGCACGAAAAGAAGATCCAGCAGATCTTTAAAAAGCTGTATGATCAGGGCGATATCTATAAGGATTGCTACGAAGGGATGTATTGCACCCCCTGTGAATCCTTCTTTACCGAAAGCCAGCTGGTAGACGGTAAGTGCCCCGACTGCGGTCGCGAGGTACACCCCGCCAAGGAAGAGGCTTATTTCTTCAAGCTTTCCAAATACGCAAAAAAATTGGAAGAATATATCGAGGAAAACCCTGAGTTTATCTGGCCCCAGGCCCGGAAGAACGAGATGGTCAACAACTTCCTGAAGCCCGGTCTGCAGGATCTTTGCGTTTCCCGCACCTCCTTCAACTGGGGGATCCCCGTGGAGTTTGATCCCAAGCACGTGGTCTACGTATGGATCGATGCCCTCTCCAACTACATCACCTTTGCCGGCTACGATCCCGAAGGGAACCATACCGAGCAATACAAGACCTTCTGGCCCGCTGATATGCACCTGATCGGTAAGGATATCGTACGGTTCCACACCATCTACTGGCCCTGTATTCTGCTGGCTTTGGGCGAGCCCCTGCCCAAGCAGGTATTCGGTCATCCCTGGCTGATCATGAGCGACGGCAAGATGAGCAAATCCAAAGGGAACGTGCTATATGCCGACGATCTGGTAGATCTGTTCGGGGTAGATGCCGTTCGCTATTATTTGCTCCACGAGATCCCCTTTGCCAACGACGGCATCATCTCCTACGAATTGATGATGGAGCGGATCAACGGTGATTTGGCTAATATTCTGGGCAATCTGGTGAACCGCACCGTTTCTATGACCAAGAAATATTTTGACGGCGAGATCAAGACCCCCGGCGAAGAAACCCCGTTGGATGCGGAACTGAAGGCCATTGCCGCCGAAGCCCCCATCAAAATGGAGAAGCTGATGGACACCATGCACACCGCAGATGCCATCGACGAGGTCTTCACCCTGTTGCGCCGTGCCAACAAATACGTGGACGAGACCGAGCCCTGGATCCTGGGCAAGCCCGACGGCGATCACGAGCGGTTGGGTACCGTGCTTTATAACCTCTTGGAGTGCATCCGTATCGGTGCTACCCTCTTAAAACCTATCATCCCCGAGACCTGCGAAAAGATCTTCAGCCAGATCGGTGTTGCCGATCAGAGCCTGGAGGACGCCAAGACCTTCGGTCTTCTGAAGCCCGGTACCTTCGTCGGCACCCCGGAGATCCTGTTCGCACGGATCGATATCAACAAGAAGATGGCCGAGATCAAGACCATCAACGAAGCCAAGGCCAAGGCCGAAAAGAAGGCTGAAAAGAAGGAAGAGAAAAAGCCCGAGGGTGTGGCGGTGATCTCCATTGACGATTTTGCCAAGGTTGCCCTGCGGGTGGCCTTGATCAAGACCTGCGAGCCCCTGCCCAAGAGCGACAAGCTCCTGAAGATGACCGTGGACAACGGTCAGGGCGAAAAGCAGGTACTCTCCGGCATTGCTCAATACTACAAACCCGAAGATCTGATCGGCAAAAAGGTGATCCTGGTGGATAATCTGGCACCTGCCAAGCTGAGAGGCACCCTGAGCGAAGGGATGCTGCTGGCCGCCGACAGCGCCGACGGGGTGAAGGTAGTCTTCCTGGATGATAGCCTGGAGCCGGGCGCGGTGATCCGATGATCGACGTACACGCCCATATGAACGATCCCAAGTTTGACGGGGATCGGCAAGAGGTTCTGGATGCCATCAAGGCAGCGGGGGTTCAGCGGCTGATCAATTCCGGCTGTTGCCTGGCTTCCTGCCGGGATACCCTGCAGATGGCGGAGGAAAACGATTACATCTATGCAGCCATCGGGATCCACCCCCAGGAGGCCGATGAATTGGAGGAGGGCGGAGAAGCCGCCTTTGCCCAATTAAAAGAAATGCTCCGACATCCCAAGGTAGTGGCCGTGGGCGAGATCGGTCTGGATTATTATTACGAAAACTCCCCCCGGGAGGTTCAGAAAAAATGGTTCCACGCCCAATTGACTCTGGCGGAGGAATTGGATCTGCCGGTGGTGATCCACACCCGGGACGCCATGAAGGATACTTTGGATATTTTAAAAGAGCATCCCAACAACCGGGGCATTCTGCATTGCTACAGCGGCTCTGTGGAGTCCCTGCGGGAGATCTTAAAATTGGGTTGGTCCATCTCCCTGGGCGGTGTTGTTACCTTTAAAAACGCCCGGGTAGCCAAGGAAGTGGCCAAGGAGGTCCCCTTGGATCGGCTGATGCTGGAGACCGACAGCCCCTATCTTTCCCCGGAGCCAAATCGGGGTAAGCGGAATTCCGCTTTGAACCTGCCCTTTGTGGTGGCAGAGATCGCCGCACTGAAAGGCATGACCGCCGAAGAGATCGAGCGGATTACCGATGAAAATGCGATGAAAATGTTCAAAATGGCATAAAAAATCCCACCCGACGGGTGGGATTTTATTATTTTTTGCGGCCACCGATGGCAGATTCTGCATTTTGCAGAAGGTTCAGAAGAGAGGTGGCGAAGAGCGGGAATTTTTGCCGGATCGTCTCTTCATCCAAAAGCGGGGTATCCACCGTCTTCAGGCGGGCCTGGATCTCGGCCTGAAGGCGCTTTAAGGTGCTGTCTGCCATCAGGTCGTAGGTATCTTCCTCTGCCCCGAAGAGGGTTTGGGGGTTTTGGGGGTTGCCGTTATACAGCCGGCGGAACATTTGATAAACGCAGATCTCCAGATACAAAGAGACCTTATCGATCAGTTCCTTATCGCCGGTGGCGCCCAGGATATCCTCTACCACGGTAACGGAATTACAGATGAGTTTTTTATTGAGAATGGGAAGCAGATTACGGATTCCCTTATTCCCCTGGCCGGCGGCATCCTCGTCGGGGACCTCCTCCACCGTGATGGCAGAGCCGTTCCGCTCCATAGAGCGACCCAAAAGATAATCGGCCGAAACACCATAAAAATCGGCCGCCCGTACCAAAAAGAGCAGCCCACATTCCCGGATCCCTTTTTCATAGTGAGAGAGCAGCGCCTGGGAAATGCCCAAAGCCTCCGCCGCCTTTTTTTGTGAAATGCCTGCCTCTTTACGCAGGTGGGTCAGCACCCGGGGAAAATCTGAAATAGCCATTGTTGCCTCCATTTTTAAAACACTTACTATATTAGTATAACTGATTTTGCGACTCAAGTCAACGGGTTCCGGAAGAAAACGACAATTTCTACAGCTTGTCGAAGGAGTTAGAAATTATATTCCCCTACTTTTCAGCGGAACAGTATTATGGTATAATAAAAGTACCAAAACAAAGGAGGTACCTCTTATGAAAACAACGTTTGTGACCAAAAAGCTGAGCCTTTCGGAGCAAGAAAAACTGCTGGTTGAAAAGAAAATGGCCAAGCTGAATAAGTTTTTCACCGATGAAGCAACCGCTGCTATCACGTTTACCGTGATTCGGGAAGAGGTGACCGTTGAGGTGACTGTAAAGGACCACGGAATGATCTTCCGTGGGGAGCGCAGTGCCGTTGACAAGATGATGGCCTTGGACGAGATCATCGACCTTTTGATCCGACAGGTGCGAAAAAACAAGACCCGGCTGAGCCGCAATATGTATGACACCATGCCGGATTTTGAGCCCTGGGACGAGGGCGAGGAGGATTACAACCTGGTGCGCACCAAGGAGGTTCTGCTCCGCCCCATGGATCTGGACGAAGCCATTATGCAGATGAATCTTTTGGATCACAACTTCTTCCTGTTTTTGGACAGTGAGTCGGAGCGGGTTTGTGTGGTCTACCGCCGCAAGGACGGACAATACGGTTTATTACGCAGCGAAAGCTGAGGATCAATTTTCTTTCTTCTCTCTTTATTCTCTATGAGAAAGGCCTCCGTTGGGAAACCAGCGGAGGCCTTTCTTGCAAAATAAAAAACGGATGCATGGCATCCGTTTTTATTAATCGGTAACGTTATCGTAAACACGCTCGCCCACGTCACCATAGCCCATATCACGGGCAATGTCTTCCACGTATTCGCTGTCTACCTGGGCGTTGAGGATGTTGTTAAGCTTTTCGTTTTCCACCGTTTGGCTGGTGATCTTGGCCTGAACCTCTTTCAGTTCTGCCCGCTTTTCGTTGGTGCGCATCTGCAGCTTGACGGCGGTGACCAACAGATTGCCGATGAGATATAATGCGCCGATGACCAACAGTGCCTTTACGGCGGGGTTGATGCGTCTTGCTTTTTGGGCTTTTGCTCTTCTTGCGATCGTGCCGACTGCCATGCGACATCCTCCTTCCTATAGTATCAAATAGCATTATAAACCATTGAAACAAAAAAATAAAGGGTTTTTTGAAAAAATTCATAATTTTTACGCATATTTTTTGAAAAATGCGTAAAAATGCATTAATTTGCCGCCCCAACCAAGATAAAAAACGGCGCAAGAGGTGAGCCTGCCACAGGATCAGCGTACCGATACTGAAGCGCTCCGTTAAAAAGCCCAGCCCCTCCCCCACCAACAGGTACAGCCGCAGCTGGCCGTCGCCGGTCAGGGTAAAGCAGGCGGAGGTGGCCAGCCCTGCCAGGGCAAAAAACGTCAGATCCTCCAGGGCGACCCACAGCCAATGCTTTGGCCACAGCACCCGCCCTACCCGGAAGAGATCGTAAAATACCCCCAGCCCAAAGCCCAGCACCGCCGCCCACAAAAAAGAAAGGGCCTGGTCGGCCAAATAAAGCTCCATCAGTGAAACAGGCTCTTGAAGACCCCGCCCTTTTCCTTCAGGGCGGTGTAGTGCAGGCGATCCACGGTGCCCTCGATGGCGATCTCGCTGTTATCCACGTTCAGCCGGTTGATATGCAGATCCTCGCCCTCCAGAGTCAACACGCCCTGGGTGGTGAGCAGCACCACGCAGTTTTCGTCGAAGCGATCCACGTCCAAAACGCCGGTGGCATTGAAGCGGGTACGGTTTTCCATCGAGATCAGGTGGTTACCGGAACGTTCTTCGTTTTCCATAAAATTTCAACTCCTTCCGCTTCATTCTATGAAACGGAAGGAGTGATTATTCCACATTCCCCTTGAAGGCACCATTCAGGCAAGAACCGGCTTTTTTCTTGCCCGACTTCAAGGAAAACGTTGAATTCAGGTTGCGGTGGAAACCGCCCAGGCTTGCAAGACTCCGGGTGATCCCATCAATTCCTTGAGGATCCCCATTGCTTCCGTAACGGAGTTGGCTCTTTTTTCAACATAGAGGACCCGATTATAGTTTGGTCCGCCATCCTCGTTGGCGCTTTCTTCATAAACGTTGATCGGTGAGACCGCCGAAAAATCCGGGGCTTTATCCGGCAAAATCGAATTCGTATCGCGGTAATCATACAGCGGGTATTCCTTCAGGATCACCCGAAAATCATAGCCGTGGACGGTATTTTTCTCCAGGCGGAGCCGTTCCTGCTCCAGATAGGTCTCCAGGGGATCGGAAACCTTTTCGATAGAATCCGGCCGATGGAGGCCACCGGGATAGGATTCGTCGATACAACCGTCGAAAGTGATGGCTACCAGATCCCCCGCTTGCAAGGAATCCAAGCCGGATGCGTTGATCCAGCGGGTGTTCTCCCCCGGCCAGCAGAAGAACAGGCCAAAATCCGGGTTGGTCTGATGATTGGCCAAAAAGCCGTTATTTTCCACCATACGGATCAGGGCGTACCATACCACGGACACCTCGCCCGGATCATCCGCCACGGGAGGGGCTTCCGGCACCGGAATTGCCTGATCCAGATCTAAATCCTTGATATTGTCCGGTTCTTCCCTGCCGCTGTCGCCGGCAAAGAAAACGTCCGTTACGTTATATTCATCATCGGTCACGGCCTGCTTACAGCCGCACAGAAGCAGTAAAAAGATCAGCATTAATGCGGTCAATCGTTTCATTGGGAACACCCCTTTCAACCATAATACGAATCAAAGTGGTAAAATGTTGCAAGAAAATAAAAAAATTCCGCCCAAGGGCGGAATTTTTCATCTTATTATTTTAATAATTGCCCGAACAGTTCGGAGTAGAACTGAACCTTACTGGAGCAATCGAACTTATTATCGCCGGAGGTCAGGAAATAGACCTTGATCTTGGGCTCGGTGCCGGAGGGGCGCACCACCACGTGGGCACCATCCTCGAAGATGAAATACAGCACGTCGGAGGCGGGCAGGCCGGTGGTACCCTCTTTGCCGGAGAGCATATGCTTGACGTTACCGAACTTATAATCCCGGAATTCCACGATCCGCTTACCGCCCATGGTTGCGGGAATATTATTCCGCAGGCCGGCCATAATCTCGTCCATCCGCTGTTGGGGCAGAACGGCTTCGATCTTGAAGCTGACGGTCTTTTCTTCGTAGTAGCCGTACTTCTTATAGATAATCTCCAGAGCCTGAACCAGGCTCTTGTTTTTATTCTTATAGTACATGGCCATCTGGGCGATCAGCATCGAAGCCACCAGGGAATCCTTATCCCGGGCGTAATCGCCCTTCAGGTAGCCGTAGCTTTCCTCAAAGCCGAAGAGGTATTCATAGCTCCCCTCTGCCTTGAACCGCTCCATCATCTCGCCGATATACTTAAAGCCGGTGAGCACCTCGAAATATTTGACACCGTTTTCTTCACAAATGCGTTTGGGCAATTTGGAGGACACGATGGTGGATACTACTGCAGCATTAGCGGGCAGGGTGCCGTTTTCCTTTTGCACCTGGATCATAAACTCCAGCAGCAGAGCGGCCATCTGGTTGCCGGTAAACAGGGTAACCTGGTCGCCGTTCAGAGCAGCAACCCCCACACGGTCCGCATCGGGGTCGGTGGCGATCACCAGCTCGGCGCCCACCTTCTTGGCCAGTTCCAGGCCGGGGGCAAAGCCCTCTTTTTCTTCGGGGTTGGGGCTCTTGACGGTGGGGAAATCGCCATCGGGCACCATCTGCTCCTCCACGTAGTGGACATTGATCCCCATAGCCTTGAAGATCTCCGGCATCAGGCGGTAGCCGGTACCGTGGAAGGGGGTATACACCACCGAAAGTTCCTTGGCCTCCGGCTTCAGTTCACCCAGGGGCAGCTGCTCCTGCAGAACCCGGTCGATATAACGTTCATCGGCCTTGGCGCCGATGATCTCCAAAAGTCCCTGCTCCAGCGCCTCTTCCTCGGTCATGACCGGCACGGTCAGAGGATCTACCTTTTTCATTTCGTTGAGGATATAATCGGCCTGGTCACCGGAAAGCTGGGCGCCATCCTCAAAATAAGCCTTATAACCGTTATATTCCTTGGGGTTATGGGAGGCGGTGATATTCACCCCGCCGATGGCCCCGAAATCACGGATAGCAAAGGAAAGCTCGGGGGTAGGCCGCAGGGCATCGAACAAGCGCACACGGATCCCCAAAGCGCACATGGTCAGCGCAGTCTCCAACGCAAAGCGCTTGCCGTTATTGCGGCAATCGTAGGCGATCACCACGCCCCGATCCATAGCATCCTTGCCCAAAGAAACGATATAGTTCCCGAAGCCCCGGGAAGCCCGGCGCACGGTATAGATATTCATCCGGTTGGTGCCTGCACCCATCAGACCCCGCAGACCGCCGGTACCAAAGACCAGGTCGCAGGCAAAGCGGGAGCGGATCTCGTCGTCGTTGCCGTGAACGGCGATCAGATCGGCCTTTACCCGTCCATCCAGTTCATAAAAAGAAAGCCAGCGTTCGTATTCCGCCAAATAGTTCATTAAAAATCCTCCTTATATTGGATCAGAGCCTGCGCCAACTGATCGGGGCAGGACGTACCCTTAAAACCACATTCGATCCCGGAAAGGCGCTCAATGGCATCATCGATATTCATCCCCTCGATCAGGGCACCGATGCCCTTCAGGTTGCCGTTACAGCCACCCTCAAAACGGACGTTTTTTACGGTTCCCTCTTCGGTAACGTCAAAATAGATCTGCCGGGAGCAAACGCCCCGGGGTTGATATTGATACATTATTCAAACATCCTCCTGTTTTCCATGGCACGGGTCAGGGTCATACTATCGGCATATTCCAGGGTTCCGCCCACGGGGATCCCGAGAGCCAGGCCCGTGACCTTGATCTCAAAGGGTTTTAACAGTTTACAAAGGTACAGCGCCGTAGCCTGCCCTTCCACGTTGGGGGAGGTGGCCAGGATGATCTCCTCCACCTCTTCCTCCGCCACCCGATGCAGCAGTTCCCGGATCTTCAGCTGGTCGGCACCGATGCCGTTGACCGGGGAGATCAGGCCGTGGAGCACGTGATAGGTACCGTGGAAGGTACGGGTCCGTTCCATTGCCTCCACGTCCTCAGGCTTTTCCACCACGCAGATGGCGCCCTTGCGCTTTTCATCGGCGCAAAGGGGGCAAATTTTTTGATCGGTCAGATTCTGGCAACGGGGGCAGCAATGGATCAGATCCCGGGAGGCCAGCAGGGTATCGGCAAATTCCTTGACCGCAGCATCCCCCTGGGACAGCATAAAATAGGCCATCTTTTGGGCGGTTTTGGCGCCCACGCCCGGCAGCTTGCCGAACTGTTCGATCAGTTTGTTGAGTTGATTGATATTGGGCATCTTCTTAGAACAAGCCGTTCAGGCCGGGCAGGTTCATACCGCCGGTGATGGAGCCCATCCGCTCTTCCATGGCGGCGTCGGCCTTTTTCAAGGCTTCGTTCACAGCGGCCACCAGCAGATCCTGGAGCATTTCCACGTCCTCGGGGTCCACGACCTCGGGATCGATCTTCACTTCCAGCACTTCCTTTTTACCGCTGACCTTTGCGGTAACGGCACCGCCGCCTGCGGCGGCCTCAAATTCGCTTTGTTCTACTTCAGTCTGGGCGTTTTGCATATCCTCCTGCATCTTTTGCACCTGGCGCATCATATCGCCCCGCTTCATATTATAGCCTTCGGGTAATCTTGCTTTCATTTTTATATCTCCTTTAATAATTCTTGAAAGGGGTCGTCCTGATCCAGGCGCTCGCCCATTTTTTCAAACTTGATCTGATAGGGTTGACCGCCGGCGGTTTGTGCCGCCTGGGTCAGGATCTCTTTATTCTCGGGTTTGCCCAAAAAGTCCAGGCAGAAATCCTGCTCGCTCCGCAGGATCAGCAGATTGCCCTGAACGGAGGGGGTGATATCCAACAAAAAGCCCATCAGATTCATAGAGCCCCGATCCCGCAAAACGTCCTGCATCCGTTCCCAGAAGGGGCAGTCCCCCTCCTCGCCGGAGGCAGGGGCGGGTGCAACGGGCTTGGGTTCAGCCGGTTTTTGGGGTTGAGGCGCAGGGGCAGGCTCTGCCGCCACGGGAGCGGCCGTGACCGGCGCCTGCATCGGTGCGCCCAGCTCCAACCGGGCGACCCGGGCACTCAGGGATTCCATATCATCGCCCAGCTCCTCCCGGCAAAGGGAGATCAACGTCATCTCGGCAGAGAGCCCTTTATCGGCGGTACGCCCCAGTTCCCAGATGCCGTTTTGCAGGCAACGCATCATCCGCATCATACAGGCACTGGGCAGTTCCCGGGAAAGGGTGATCTTTTGCTGCAGCTCCTTGCGGTCGCATTCGATCAGTTCCTCTGGATGTTCGGTGACGCTACAGATCAGCAGATCCCGCAGTAATGCGGAAAGATCGCTGAACAGCTGGGCGGGGCCCGCATAGCGTTCCCGGGCGGATTTATAAAATTTTAAAAGGCCGGCGGCATCCCGCTTCCAGGCCAGGCGAACCGCTTCCATCAGCTGTTCACTGCCGCAGACACCCACGATCTGCTCCACCCGTTCCAGGGTGACGGGTTCCAGCCCATCACGGCAACGGTCTAAAAGAGACAGGGCATCCCGCATAGCGCCGTCTGCCAACCGTGCCAGCAGGGCGGCGGCATCCTCCGCCAGGGTGAAGCCCTCCTCCCCTGCCACATACTGCAGGCGGGAGGCAATCAGCTCGGGGGTAAGCCGTTTAAAATCAAAGCGCTGGCATCGGGAAAGGATGGTGGCCGGGATCTTATGGATCTCGGTGGTGGCCAGCACGAAGATCACGTGGGAGGGGGGTTCCTCCAGGGTCTTGAGCAAGGCATTGAAGGCTGACGTACTCAGCATATGCACCTCATCGATGATATAGACCCGGTACTGCACCATTGCGGGGGCATAGATCAGCTCCTCCCGCAGGTCACGGATATCGTTGACACCGGTATTGGTGGCGCCATCGCTCTCCACCACGTCCATGGTGGATTCCTTTAAAATACTTTGGCATTGGGGACATTGGTTACAGGGATCCCCATTATGCCCGGCAGAGCAGTTCACCGCCCGTGCCAGGATCTTGGCGCAGGAGGTCTTACCCGTTCCCCGGGTGCCGCAGAACAGATAGGCATGGGAAACGTTACCGTCGGCGATCTGCGCCCGCAAGGTTTTGACGATATGATCCTGCCCCACCACGTCCGCAAAGGTCAGGGGGCGGTATTTTCGATAAAGAGCCTGGTACATTCCATCTTCCTTTCTGCACAAAATATAAAGGCTGCTTTTGTAAGACAGCGCTAACGAACAAAGAACAGGTTTTCGGCACACATAGTCAAGGGCCCGCTTAATGCTGCTCGGTTCCCCGCCTGACATGGTTCACGGCTTGCTATTGCGCCGCGCCCGCCGCTTCGTCCGGAAGCGCTGCCTTACAAAGGCAGCCTTCTATTCACCCATTGGGTGCGCCAATTTATTTTAACATATCTTTTGAAAAAGCACAAGTAAAATTCAAAAATTTTGCAAGGTCAGTAAAAGGAGCGGCCGCCCCTTTTACTGACCCGCTTATTTTACAGACAAAAATCGTTCAGGATATAGTTGAACTTTTTCTCAAAAGCATCGGCCATATTCAAGACCTCGCCGTCGGCAAAGGCCTTACCGATGATGCTCATCCCCAAAGGCATCCCATCGTGATCGTAGCCGCAGGTGGTGTTCACCGCAGGCAGACCGGCGATGTTCACTGTGACGGTATAGATATCCGCCAGGTACATCTCGGTGGGATCCTCGCTATGCTCGCCCAGCTTGAAGGCGGGCTCGGGGGTGGTGGGGGTCAGGATCACGTCGCAGGTTTCGAAGATCTTTTCGTATTCCTTACGGATCCGGCGGCGAAGCAGGTTCGCCTTTTTATAATAAGCATCAAAGTAACCGCTGGAAAGAGCGTAGGTACCCAACAGGATCCGGCGCTTGACTTCATCGCCGAAGCCCTCGTTCCGGGTGGCGATCAGCCGTTCCTCGAAGGTATCCCGCTTTTCTGCCAGGTGGCCGTAGCGCACGCCGTCGAACCGAGCCAGGTTGGAGGAGGCTTCGGCAGAGGAGATCAGGTAATAAGCGGGAATGGCCACACTCAAGGATGGCAAGGAAACTTCCTTGACAATACATCCCAGTTCCTCGAACTTCTTGGCGGCGGCCAAAACAGCCTCTTTGATCTCGGGATTCAGGCCCTCTGCAAAGCATTCCTTGGGCAGACCGATCACCTTGCCGGCGATGGACTGACCCATCTGATCTGCCACGGGTTCACTGGGCTTACTGGTCATATCCGCAGGGTCTTCCCCGGAGATGGCATCCAGCAAAACAGCGCAATCACGGGCGCTTTTACCGATAGGCCCAATCTGATCCAGAGAGGATGCAAAGGCCACCAGGCCGGAGCGGGAAACTCTGCCGTAGGTGGGCTTTAAGCCGGTGACGCCGCAGAAGGCGGCGGGCTGACGGATGGAGCCACCGGTATCGCTGCCCAAAGAGGCCACGCACAGACCGGCTGCAACCGCCGCGGCGCTACCGCCGGAGGAGCCGCCGGGAACCCGATCGGGATCGTAGGGGTTCCGGGTAATACCAAAATGGGAGGTGGTGGTAGAAGCACCCATAGCAAACTCGTCCATATTCAGCTTACCGATGAAGATGGCGCCGGCCTGCTCTAATTTTTCGGCCACGGTGGAGTTATAAGCGGGGACGAAATCCCCCAGCATTTTGGAAGCGCAGGTGGTGCGCAGACCCTTGGTGCAGATATTATCCTTCACACCCAGCACGATGCCGGTCAAGGGGCCTGCCTGCCCTGCTTCGATCATTTTTTGGGCGGCTTCCGCCTGTTCCATCGCCTTTTCGTTCACGGTGATATAGGCGTGGATGGTGGGATCCAGCTTTTCGATCCGATCCAGGTAATATTGGGTCAGCTCCTGGGCGGTGATATCGCCGCCATCCAGGAGACCCCGCAGTTCTTTAATAGATTTTAAATGCAAATTCATTCCACAGCCTCCTTAATCCATTAGCTTTTGAACGGCAATGAAATGATAAAGCTTGCCCTTGGCGTTCTTCAAAGCATCCTCGGCGGACATAGAAGCGGCGATCTCGTCCTCCCGCAGGAGTTCCATTCCGCCCTCTGCGGTCAGGGGATAATCGGCCTCGGAGATCTCCACCTCGGTAACGGTATCCATCAACCGCATAATGCTTTCCATATCCTTGGCCATTTTCTCCTTGGCCTCCCCTTCGAAGGAGAGTTTGGAAAGCTTGGCCAGATGATCGATCAGATCAAGATTGTTCATCGGTTTATTCCTCATTTATCGTCGGTAGTATAGTTGGGGGCTTCCTTGGTAATATGAATATCGTGGGGGTGGCTTTCCTTCAGGCCGGCGCCGGTGATCTTAACGAACCGGCCGTTTTCCTTCAGATCTTCGATGGTGGCGGTGCCGCAATAGCCCATACCGGAGCGCAGGCCGCCCATCAGCTGGAACACGGTATCGCCCATCATGCCCTTAAAGGGTACCCGGCCTTCCACGCCTTCGGGAACCAGTTTTTTGGTGCCGGTCTGGAAGTAACGGTCAGCAGAGCCCTTAGCCATTGCAGCCATGGAGCCCATACCGCGGTAGGTCTTGAAGCGACGACCCTGGTACAGTTCTTCTTCACCGGGGCTTTCCTCACAGCCGGCCAGGAGGGAACCGATCATAATGACGTCGGCACCGGCGGCAACGGCCTTTACGATATCGCCGGAGAACTTGATACCGCCATCGGCGATCAGGGGGATATTATGCTTTTTGCAGACCTCTGCCACGTCCATTACGGCGGTCAGCTGAGGCACACCGATACCGGCAACCACACGGGTGGTACAAATGGAACCGGGGCCGATACCGACCTTAACTGCATCAGCGCCGGCGGCGATCAGATCCTCGGCGGCTTCGGCGGTAGCGATGTTACCGGCCACGACCTGAATATCGGGGAAGGTGGATTTCACCAGCTTCAAGGTCTTCATAATATTGGCAGAATGGCCGTGGGCGGAATCCAGCACCAGCACGTCCACCCCGGCGTTGATCAAAGCGCCGGCACGGTCCAGCACGTCCTTGGTGATCCCGATGGCAGCAGCGCAGAGCAGACGACCCTGGGAATCACGGGCGGAATTGGGGTATTTAACGGCCTTTTCGATATCCTTGATGGTGATCAGGCCGGCCAGCTTGCCGTTATCGTCCACCAGGGGCAGTTTTTCCACCCGGTGCTTTTGCAGGATCACCTTGGCATCCTCCAGGGTGGTGCCTACGGGAGCGGTGATCAGCCGGTCTTCGGGGGTCATTACGGTTTCGATCTTCACGTTGAAATCGGTCATAAACCGCATATCACGGTTGGTGATGATACCCACCAGGCGGCCATCCTTACAGATGGGAACGCCGGAGATCTTATACTTGCCCATCAGCTGATCCGCTTCGTAAACATAGTTATCGGGAGAAAGGAAGAAGGGCTCGTTGATAACGCCGTTTTCACTGCGCTTTACACGCTGAACCTCTTCAGCCTGCTGTTCAATGGTCATATTCTTATGAATAACGCCGATACCGCCTTCACGGGCCATAGCAATGGCCATCTTGCTTTCGGTAACGGTATCCATAGCGGCACTCATCAGGGGGATATTCAATCTGATCTTATTGGTCAGCCGAGTAGAAAGATCCACCGTATTGGGCAGAACATCACTTTTGGCGGGAACCAGTAACACATCGTCAAAGGTCAGGGCCTCTTTTAACACTTTACTTCCGTAGCTCATTCGTCTTTCTCCTTTTTTGATATTATTAATGAAATATTTTAACTCTTTTGTTGATAAATTTCAAGTCCTTTTTTGATAAAAAAAGATATATATAGTTATTATATAAAATTTTTCTTAAAAAAGCAACCGTTCCGGAAGAGTTCGGCGGTTTTACCAAAAATTTTCGGACCGATTGACAAACATTACCTCTTTCATATATAATTAAAAGATGTAAAAATCTCCAGGAGGACTTTATGGCCAAGAAGAACACTTACAATGACGACAGTATCCGCCAGCTAAAGGGCCCCGATCAGGTCCGGCTTCGCCCCGGGGTGATCTTTGGCTCCGACGGGCTGGACGGCTGTGAACACGCCATTTTCGAGATCCTTTCCAACTCCATTGACGAGGCCAGGGAAGGCTACGGCAACAAGATCATCATCACCCGCTTCCGGGACGGCTCCATCGAGGTGGAGGACTTCGGGCGCGGGGTACCCGTGGGCTTTAACCAACGGGAAAATCAATACAACTGGGAGTTGGTCTACTGCACCCTTTACGCCGGCGGTAAATACGATACCAACCAGGGGCAAAACTATGAATACTCCCTGGGTCTGAACGGGCTTGGTGCCTGTGCCACCCAGTTTGCCTCGGAATATATGGACGTGACCGTTTACCGGGACGGACAAAAGCATTCCCTGCATTTTGAAAAGGGCTTTAACATCGGTGGCCTGCAATCGGAGGATTGTCCCAGCAAGCGCACCGGTACCATCACCCATTGGAAGCCCGACCGGGACGTATTCACCGATATTGCCGTGGAGCGCGCCTACTATGAAAGCATCCTGCAAAAGCAGGCGGTGGTGAACGCCGGGCTGACTTTTATCTTTAAGGATGAAAAGGAAAGCGGCGGCTTTGAGACCCGGGAATATTGCTATCAGGACGGCATCACCGATTACGTAAAGGAGCTGCTGGGCGAGGATGCCCTGAGTCAGCCGGTCTTCTGGCAGGACGAGCGCACCGGTCGGGATCGGGAGGACCGCCCGGAATACAAGGTGAAGCTTTCCTGCTGTGTGGCCTTTTCCAACCGGGTAAACGTCATCGAATACTATCACAACTCCAGCTTTCTGGAGCACGGCGGTGCTCCGGACAAGGCGGCGAGAGCAGCCTTTGTGGCAGAGGCAGACGCCTACCTGAAGAACAACGGCAAATACAACAAAGGTGAAAGCAAGATCACCTTTGCGGACGTGGCCGATTGTCTGGTGTTCGTTTCCAACTGTTTTTCCACGATCACCTCTTACGAAAACCAGACCAAAAAGAGCATTACCAACAAGTTTATCCAGGAATGCACCACCGACTTTTTACGGCAGAATCTGCGGATCTATTTTATTGAAAACCCCAACGAGGCCCAAAAGATCACCAACCAGATCTTAGTAAACAAGCGCGCCCGGGAAAAGAGCGAAAAGGAACGGATCAACATTAAAAAGACCCTTTCCGGTTCCATTGATATGACCAACCGCATTGCAAAATTTGTCGATTGCCAGACCAAGGACATCAGCAAGCGGGAGATCTACATCGTGGAGGGTGACTCTGCGCTGGGTTCCTGTAAGCAAGGGCGGGACAGCTTTTTCCAGGCCATTATGCCGGTTCGGGGCAAGATCCTGAACTGCCTGAAGGCCGATTACAGCAAGATCTTTAAAAGCGAGATCATCACCGATCTTCTGAAGGTGTTGGGCTGCGGGGTGGAGATCAGCGGCAAGACCGCCAAGGGATTACAATCCTTTAATTTAGAGGCTTTGCGCTGGAACAAGATCATCATCTGCACCGATGCGGACGTGGACGGCTTCCAGATCCGCACCCTGATCCTGACCATGCTTTACCGTCTGACCCCCACCCTCATCGAAGAGGGGTACGTTTATATTGCGGAATCCCCGTTGTTTGAGATCACCGACCGCAGCAAGAGCAAGACCTATTTTGCCTATACCGAAAAGGAAAAGGAAGAAATTTTGACCAAGCTGGAAGGTCACAAGGTGGACATTATGCGGAGCAAGGGTCTTGGTGAAAACGAGCCGGATATGATGTGGGAGACCACCATGAATCCGGAGACCCGCCGTCTGGTAAAAGTAACCCCCTCCGATGCGGAGCAGACCGCCCTGATCTTCGATATCCTTTTGGGTGATAACCTGGCCGGGCGGAAGGATTACATTGCCGCCAACGGGCATCTTTATTTAGACGATCTTGATCTTTCTTAAGGAGCAAACATGAAGAAGAAAAAGAAAGCAATACAAAAAGAATATATTGAAAAGGATCCGATCTTAAGAGGCGTTGTGGAGACCCTGGAGACCAACTATATGCCCTACGCCATGAGCGTGATCCTTTCCCGGGCGATCCCCGAGATCGACGGGCTGAAGCCCTCCCATCGGAAGTTGCTTTATACTATGTATAAAAAAGGGCTGATCAACGGCAAACTGACCAAGAGCGCCAACATCGTGGGCGAGACGATGAAATTAAATCCCCACGGCGATGCGGCCATCTATGAAACAATGGTACGGCTTTCCCGGGGCTACGAGGCCCTTCCCCTGCCCTTTGTGGAATCCAAGGGTAACTTCGGTAAGGTCTATTCCCGGGATATGGCCTTTGCCGCCGCCCGATACACCGAGGCCAAGCTGGCGCCCATCTGTCGGGAACTGTTTGACGACATCGACAAGGATACGGTGGATTTTATCCCCAATTACGATAACTCCACCACCGAGCCCACCCTGCTACCCGTTTCCTTCCCCACCATTCTGACCACCCCCAACCAGGGTATTGCCGTAGGTATGGCCTCCAACATTTGTCCCTTTAATCTGCACGAGGTCTGCGATACGGTAATCGCCCTAATGGAAAATCCCGATCATCCCCTGGAACTGACTTTGCCCGGCCCGGATTTTTCCACCGGCGGTCAGCTGCTGGTGAACCAATCCCAGATCAAAGAGGTCTATGAGACCGGTCGGGGCTCCATTAAGGTGCGGGCCAAATACGAGATCGAGGGGAACATGATCTTCATCAACGAGATTCCCTATACCACCACCGTTGAAGCCATTATCGACAAGATCATCGAACTTTATAAAGGCAACAAATTGCGGGAGATCGCCGACGTGAAGGATATGTCCGATAAGAGCGGTCTGCGGATTTCCATCGAACTAAAACGGGGCAACGATGCCGAAAAGGTGATGACCAAACTCTTTAAACTGACGCCCCTGGAGGACAGCTTCGGCTGTAACTTTAACGTTCTGATCGGCGGTACGCCCCAGGTATTGGGTGTTAAGGATTTGATCAACGAGTGGGTGGCCTTCCGCAGTGAAGCCATCCGCCGCCGCACCTTCTTCAGCAAGAAAAAGGCCGAAGAAAAGCTGCATCTGCTGTTGGGTCTTAAAAAGATCCTTTTGGATATCGACAAGGCCATTGCCATCGTGCGGGAGACCGAGCACGATGAAGAGGTGGTCCCCAACCTGATGATCGGCTTCGGCGTGGACGAGATCCAGGCCGAATACATCGCCAACATCAAGCTGCGTTATTTAAATAAGGAATATATCCTCAATCGGTTGGAGGATATCGAGCTTTTGGAAAAAGAGATCAAGGAGCTGGAAAGCATCCTGAAGAGCAGGACCAAGGTCTATAAGCTGATCGAAAACGACCTGAAGCGGGTGAAAAAGCAATACCCTGCCGAGCGGAAGACCGAGCTGATCTATGAGGATGAGGCCGTGGAACTGGACGAGGACGACCACATCGAGGATTATGCGGTGACCTACTTCCTCTCCAAGGAAGGGTACTTTAAGAAGATCACCCCCCAATCCCTGCGGATGAGCAGCGCCCAGAAATACAAGGACGGCGACGAGCTGAACCAAGCGGTGGAAAGCACCAACAAGGCTGAACTGATCTTCTTTACCACCGCCGGTAACGCCTATAAGGCTCACGGCTACGACTTTGAGGACACCAAGGCCAGCCTTTTGGGCGATTATCTGCCTGCCAAGATGGAGATGGAGCAGGACGAAAGCGTTTGCGCCATGGCGGTGACCACCGACCACAGCGGCGATCTGATCTTCTTCTTTGAAAACGGCAAGGGTGCACGGGTGCCCTTATCCGCTTACAAGACCGTATCCAACCGGCGGCGGCTGGTGAACGCCATGAGCAACAAATCTCCCTTTGTGGCGCTGTTCCAGATCCAGGGTGAGGCCGACTTTATGCTGTTGGCTGAAAACCGCAAGGCACTGGTAGTAAACTCCGTTCTGATCCCCGTTAAGACCACCAAATCCACCCAGGGTGTCTCCGTTATGACCCAAAAGGCCAAGCATTACCTGGCAGAAGCCAAGCTGCTGGAGGGCACCGGGCTGAAGAGTGTTTCCTATTACCGCACCAAGAATATCCCCGCCGTGGGCCACTTGCTCCGGGATGCGGATATCGACAACGAAAACCAAGTGACTTTTGAATAAAAAAAGAACGCCCTGCCGAAGCAGGGCGTTCCGCAGCGTGTCAAAAACATCGTTTTTGACACGCTGGAAGACTGCCACAAAAAGAGTGCCGATTTCGTCAAAACGGCCCGAAGCTGTATGTGGATACTGCGAGAGGGCGTTTTGGCGGAAAGCAGAAAAATCCAATAAAATACGGCTTTTAGCCGTATTTTTCCTTAGAATATCCCTCCGCCAACCTGCGGTTGGTCCCCCCTCACTTTAGGCAAGGGAGGGCTTTGGGCAATTTACTCACTTCTTTTTTCTGCGGTCGGTGCCTTTTTTGACAGTCTGAGAACGCCCTGCCGAAGCAGGGCGTTTCGCCGGGGGATTAGTCGTTGCAGCAGCACCAGATCAGGATGATGGCCAAAATCACCAGCAGGCAACCGTTGTTGTCGAACAAATCATTGAAGCAACCACACATGAGCTTTCCCTCCTTTTCCTCATTGTGTTTTATCCTATGACTAAGGGGAAAAATGGGTTACAGAAAGGACTTGGACTTATGGCAGAAAAAATTTATTCTATTAAAATTAACGAGGCATTCAGTGAAAAATGCGGGTGCCCGGTCTGCAAATTGCGGGATCTTTTGGAAAAGGACGAGATCGATCGGATCTTAGGCGCCTCTATGATGGAACCGGATATCCGCAAGGAGACCAACAAAAAGGGCTTTTGCAAGGGGCATTTGGAAAAGCTCCTGACCGCCGGCAACAAGCTGCCCATGGCGCTGATGCTCTCGACCCATATTGCGGAGCTGGAAGGACACCTGTTTTCCGGCGGCAAGCGGGCGGAAAATTACGACAAAGCCCGCAAAAGCTGTTACCTTTGCGGGCGGATGAAGATCTTTATGGATCGGATCTGCGACAATATCTGTTACCTTTACGCCACTGACGAAAAGTTCCGTGCCCTTTTTGGGGAGCAGGAGTATTTTTGCAAGACCCACAGCGCACGGATGCTGGAGATGGCCAATAAATACTTGGGCAAAAAGGATCGGATCGCCTTTGCGGAATCCCTGACCGCCACCAACAAAGCCTATCTGCAGACCTTGAAGGAGGATCTGGATTGGTTTTGTAAAAAATTTGATTACCGCTACAAGGACGAGGATTGGAAGAACTCCAAGGATTCCATTGAGCGGACGGTAAAATATCTTTCCTGAGGAGGATCGGTTTGAGCAAAAACGAGCGTTGCACCCCGGTCTATTATGCGAAGGGTGAGGAAATCTTTTGCGCCATCAGCCACGGGCTGGGAGCGCTCTTTGGCATCGGGGCCTTATGTCTGATGCTGTTTTATACCATCGGCAGCGGCAACCCCACCGCGGTGGTGGCAGGGGCGATCTACGGGATCTCGCTGATCTTTTTATACACCATGTCCACCCTATCCCACGCCCTGACCGATCCTATGGCCAAGCGGGTGTTCCGGATCTTGGATCACGCCACCATCTATCTTTTGATCGCGGGAACCTACACCCCCATCTCGCTGATCACCCTGAAGGGGCCGTTGGGCTGGACCATCTTTATTTTGCAATGGGTGATCGCGGCGGCGGGGATCGTTTTTAATTCCGTTGCCCTGAACCGTTCCAAACGGTTTTCCCTTTGGGCTTATATCCTGATGGGATGGTGCATTATCTTTGCGGTGTATCCCCTTTTGACCCATATGGCACCCGCCGGCTTCCTTTATCTGGCGGTGGGGGGATTATTCTATACCGCAGGGATTCTGTTTTATCGGATGAAGGGGGTCTATGCCCACGGGATCCTGCATCTTTTCGTGTTGGTGGGTTCCGTTTTACAATTTGTTTCCGTTTATCAATACGTATTGCCTTTAGCTCTTTAAAAGCCCGAAAATTCGGGCTTTTTCTTTTCGAAAAAGTTACAGCATTGTAACTATTTGACGAAAAAGCCTTGACAAATCTTCTTTTTACGGGTATACTGTGTTACGGTTTTGTAATTTTTAAAACCGAATTTGTAATTCATTCCCCATCGGATGCATAAAATATTCCAAAGCATCCGAAACTAATGGCAGACAAAACCAACCCTGCAAGGTTCTGCCACGAAAAGGAGATTTTTATTTTTATGGATATGATCAAGCAGATTACTCTGCGGATCGGGAAGGCCCTGAAAAAGGCGGTTGCTTATTTGAAAGCAATGCTGCTGATCCGGGCAGCTGTTTTGATCGGCTTTTTCAAAAAGGCTGCTCATACTTCTCTTCCCTACCTCCGCAAAGCCGCCGCTGGGATCGTTCCCCTTTGCGACCGCGGTCTTCAGGCCGCCCGCAAGCATCGTTACAGCACCACCGCCATCGCCTGTATTCTGACCTTGACTATGCTGATGTCTGTGGTAACGGTGAACATTTTTAAGATCCGGGTTTTTGACGGCGGGAACGAAGTGATTTCTTACTACGGCATCAACACCGATGAAGAATCCATCCTGGAAAAGAGCGGTTTGACCTTACACGAGGCCGATGCCTTTGACGTAAGCGAAAACAACGGCGTGATCACCGCTATTGTGACCAGAGCCTACCCCGTTCAGATCACTGCCGACGGCCACACCGCCACGGTAATGATGATCCGCGGAACCGTTGCCGAAGCCATGGCTTTGGCCAACGTGACCGTGGACAGCGACGACCTGACCAGCATTGACCCCAACGCCGCCGTATACGAAGGCCTGGAGGTCGTTATTGATCGGGTGAACAGCGAAACTGTCAGCGAGACGGTATCCGTTGACTATGATACCGTTAAAGAAAAGACCAATTCTCTTTACGTCGGCGAGACCGAGGTAAAGCAGGAAGGCAAAAAGGGTGAAAAGGTGAACACCTATTCCGTGACCTACACCAACGGTGTGGAGACCGACCGGGAGCTGATCGACAGCGAGATCACCAAGGAGCCCGTTGACAAAATCATTCTGGTGGGTACTAAGGTGAAATCTTCCTTTAAAACCACCTCCTCTACCCCCACCAATTACGTGAAGCGGATCGCTATGACCGCCACCGCCTATAAGCAGGGCGGCTACACCGCCAGCGGCTTGCCCGCCCGGGTGGGTGTGGTATCGGTAGACCCCCGGGTGATCCCCCTGGGCACCAAGGTCTACGTGGAAAGCGAAGACGGCAAGTATATCTACGGAACCGCCATCGCTGCAGATACCGGCAGTGCCATCAAGGGAAATAAAATCGATCTTTGCCTGGCCTCCTCTGCGGAATGTCGCAAGTTCGGCCGGCGGACGGTAAACGTCTATATTTTAGAATGATCAACCAAAAACTCCGGAAGATTTTTTTCTTCCGGAGTTTTTTATTTGGTTGCATTTGCAATGTGATGGTTCGATTTGCAATTGAATTGCGGATTTTTTTACTTTATAATGAAGAAAAAAGCAAGATCGGAGTGTTGCGAAAATGATTCAATTTCAAAAAGATACCCTAAAGGTTCAGATCTACGAGACCCGGGCGGAGATGGGTGCCGAGGCGGCCAAAGAGATCGCCGCTTGCATCCACCGGCTTCTGTCTGAAAAACCGGAGATCAATATGATCTTTGCGGCGGCACCCTCTCAAAACGAGGTGCTGGCTGCTCTGGCGGCAGACAAATCCATCCCCTGGGAACGGATCCACGCCTTCCATATGGATGAATACGTGGGGATCGCACCCGATGCACCCCAGGGCTTTGCCCAGTTTTTGAAGCGGGCTATTTTTGACAAGCTGCCCTTTGCCTCGGTGGATCTGATCGATTGCACCGCAGAGCCAAAGGCGGAGGCCGCCCGCTACTCTGCTTTGTTGCAGGAACACCCCACCGATATCGTTTGTATGGGGATCGGTGAAAACGGGCATATTGCCTTTAACGATCCTCACGTAGCGAAATTTGACGATTCCGCTTGGGTGAAGGTGGTAGATCTGGACGAGACCTGCCGGATGCAGCAGGTGCACGACGGTTGCTTTGCCTCCTTGGACGAAGTGCCCAAGTACGCCTTGACGCTGACTGTCCCCACCCTGGCCCGGGCGCCCTACCGTTTTTGCGTAGTTCCCGCAGCCACCAAGGCCAATGCGGTCAAAAACACCGTGGAGGGCCCCATTGGAGAGGCCTGCCCCGCCACTGTTTTGCGGCAAGCAGAGGGCTCCACCCTTTATTGTGATGCCGACAGTGCCGCACTTGTAAATCCTTTTCAATTGGGGTTTATCACCGATGAGGTGAGCCAGGATCTGCGTACCGCCGCAGAATTTGCTAAAAAATACGGACTGACCGCTCTGGAGATCCGCTCGGTCGATGGGCTTTCTCCCTTTGATTACACCGATGAAAAGATTGCGGAGATCAAAACGGTTTGCCAAGAAAACGGTTTGCAAATCGCCGCCATCTCTTCACCCCTGTTTAAATGTGATTTTGATGATGAAACCGCTATTCAAAACCACGTCGCCTCCTTTGAACGGCTGGCGAAGCAAGCCACCGTTTTAGGGACAAAGTTGATCCGCAGTTTTGATTTTTGGGAATGTGATGCGCCTTTGGAAGCACGGGTAAAAAAAATCCGGCCCATCATTGAAATCTGCCGGAAATACGATTTAACCTTAGTTCTGGAATACGACCCCAAAGTTCATTCCTGCACAGCACAGAAACTGGCTGAATTGGTCAACGCCATCAACGATCCTTGTGTAAAAGCGCTCTATGATCCGGGCAACGGTCCGTACGCCGATCCCAATGATATTCCCTATCCTAACGCCTACGAAGCATTAAAGCCGCAAATTTGCCACATTCACGCCAAAGATACCGTTCTGGAGAACGGTAAACCCCATTGTGTACGGATAGGCGACGGGTTGGTAGACTATAAAGGATTGCTGAAACGCCTCTTTTCCGATGGATATACCGGTTCCCTGATGCTGGAGACCCATTACCGAAAAGAAACAGAGTTGACCGAAGAACAATTAAAGCAGCCCGGCGGTCACGCTTTTTCCGATGGCGCTTATGAAGCCTCTGATGAAAGCATAAAACAATTGTTAAATCTAGTCAATGAAGCAAGAAAGGAAGCATTGAAATGAAAAAGTTGAAAATTGCCATTATCGGCCAGGGCCGCAGCGGCCGGGATATCCACGGTAAATTCTTTCGGAGCGAAGCCAATACGAAATTTGACGTTGTTGCCATTGTTGATGCTTTGCCGGAACGGCGGGAGCGAGCCAAAAGAGAATTTGGATGCGACGTTTATGCCGATTACAAAGAACTTTTCAACCGCACCGATCTGGATCTGGTGGTCAACAGCAGTTTTTCCCATCAGCATGCGTCCATTACCAAAGATCTGTTAGAGCACGGCTTTAACGTGGTTTGCGAGAAACCCTTTGCTCCGAGCTTTGAAGAAGGGGCCCGGGTAGTGCTGGCCGCCGAAAAAAGCGGAAAGATGCTGAATATCTTCCAACAATCCCGCTTTGCCCCCTATTATCGCAAGATCCGGGAAATTCTGGATAGTGGCCTTTTAGGAAAGCCGGTTCAGATCGCCATCAGTTTTTCCGGCTATGCCCGCCGTTGGGACTGGCAGACCTCCCTGGCATACGGTGGCGGTAACGTACGGAACACCGGCCCCCATCCCCTGGATCAGGCGCTGGATCTTCTGGATTTTGATGAAAATATCCGGGTAACCGCCCGGCTGGCTACCGTCAATACTTCCGGAGATGCAGAAGATTATGCAAAAATCATTCTGGATTGTCCCGGCAAGCCTTTAATTGACGTTGAAATCTCCAGTTGCGACAGTTTCATTCCCTATACCTACCGCATTTCCTGTAGCAACGGTTGTCTGACCGCCACTATGAAGGAAATTAAGTTTAAATATTTTGACCCCGCAGAACATCCCAAAAAGTCCCAGGATCTGGCGCCCCTTCGCAAGGAAGACGGTACTCCCGCCTATTGCACGGAGACCCTGAACTGGAAAGAAGAAACCGTTTCATTGCAGGGTTCCGCCTTTGATACCGCTGTGGCAGATTACTATGATATGATCTATGCCCATCTGACGGAAGGCCGACCTATGGAGATCACCCCCGCTCAGGTTTTGCGCCAATTACGATTGATCGACGAGATCCGGGCACAAAATCCTCTGACACCGATGAACGAAGGAGAATGAAGATGAAAGTTGCAATATTAGGAACCGAGAATTCCCACGCTTTGGCTTTTGCCAAGATCATCTGTACCAACCCTATATATAAAGACGTTGAAATCGTTGGTATTTACGGCTACGATGACCAGGCTAATCAACAGATCCTGGATGCAGGATACACCAACTACGTAGCCAAGGATCCCCACGAATTTCTCGGCAAAGTGGATGCGGTGATCTGCACTGCCCGCCATGGAAACCATCACTATGACCACGCCCTGCCCTATTTGAAGGCCGGAATTCCGGCTTTTCTGGATAAACCTTTAACGGTGGATCTGGAAAAAGCCGAGGAACTGATCAAAGCCGCAGAAGAAAGCGGGGCACTGATCTGCGGCGGAAGCGGCATCAAATACTTGGACGAGATCGGCTGTCTGAAACGTTTTTGCAAAAAAAACCAAGTCCTGGCCGGAAACGTATCTGCCCCCATCAATATGGTGAACGAATATGCCGGCTTCTATTTCTATTCCGCCCATCTGGTGGAAATGACCACCGCTATCTTCGGTTCGGAGATCAAATCAGTTCTGGCCCTTTGCCCCAATGAACAGAAAAACCTGGTATCTGTGATCTTTGATTACGGCGATTTCCACGTTACCGGCAATTTTTCCGATTCTAAGGTCTATGCAGCCCGTGCTATGAGTAAAGAGGATTGTATGGATGCCCATACCGTTGGTTCCGTCGGTTACATTTATGAATACGAACTTCGTGAACTGTTCGAAATGATCCGCACCGGCATTGAACCCGAGGATCACGAAACGATGATCCGCCCGCTTCGGATCATGCACGCAATCGAAGAATCCTACCATACCAAGAAGGAAGTCACCCTATGAAAAAGTTTTACCGAAACGGCATAATCATCAGCGACCGAAGGTTCATTGAAGGGCAAGGTATTTTAACAGAAGACGGCAAGATCCTGGCTTTGACAGAAACTCCGCCTGCCGATGCGGAGATCCTTGATCTGCAGGGGGCTTATATCGCACCGGGGTTTATGGATCTCCATTGCCACGGAGGCGACGGAGCCGAGTTTATCGACGGAACGGAGGAGGCCATCCGCAGGGCCTGCGCCTTGCACGCCAAGGGCGGCACCCGGGTGCTTTATCCCACCATCTCTGCCACCGATTACGATACCATGTTTAAGGCGCTGGAAGCCTTGGAGGCAGTTCAAAAGGATCTGCCTCTGGAGGTGCCGGGCGTTCATCTGGAGGGACCCTATCTCTCCCCCGAGATGTGCGGGGCCCAGGATCCGGGGATCGTGCGGATGCCCGACGAAAAAGAATATACCGCCCTTTACGAGCGGTTTGGTCATTTGATTGCAAGATGGGACTATGCCCCCGAAAACGACCCTGAAAACAAGTTTACAAACTTTTTGAGGGAGAAGGGCATCGTAGCCTCCACCGCCCATTCTGCAGCCATTTACGAGGATATGTTGCGAGCCCTTGAGGGCGGAAACCGGTTGGTGACCCATCTTTATTCCTGTACCTCTACCATCACCCGAAAGGACGGGTTCCGTCAATTAGGTATTATCGAAACCGCCTTTTTGAATGAAAATATCCTCGCCGAGATCATCGGTGACGGTTGCCATCTGCCGGCGGCTTTATTACAGATGATCTATAAGATCATGGGGCCGGAGCGGCTTTGTATCATCACCGATGCCATCCGATTCGGCGGTTGTGATCCCAATGCCGGGGATCTGAACTATAACGGCAAGATCCCCTACGTGGTGGAAGACGGCGTTGCCAAGCTGGCAGACCGCACCGCCTTTGCAGGGAGCATTGCCACCACGGAACGGTTGCTTCAAAGCTGCCTGAAGGCGGGGTTGCCCTTGGAGGACGTGGTCTATATGATGACCGCCACCCCCGCCAAGGCCATGGGGCTCACCGGCAAGGGGCGGATCGCCCCGGGGTATGATGCACAATTCACCGTATTTGACAAAGAATATCGGGTGATCGCACTTTAATCCGAATAGCGTTCCAGCATCCTGCGGGCATACTCCCGCGGGGTGCTTTTCATTTTACGCTTGAAGGCATAACTGAAATAGGCCTGGGAAGAAAAACCGCATTCATAGGCGATCTCCGTGAGGGTATAATCGGTGGTGGTCAGCAGGTTGACAGCCTTTTTGATCCGCTGTTCCTCCACGTAGACCCGCAGGGTCTGGCCGGTGGAGGCCTTAAAGCAATGGTGAAAATGGGCGGGGCTGAAGCCCGCAAAATCCGCCAAGGCCTCCAAGGAGAGATCGCCGGTGAGATTTTCCTTGATATAGCGGATCACGGCGGAGATCATTTCCTCATGGTTATGCTTGATTTTATCATAGGTGCTTCGCTTTCGGGCGGTCAACACCAAGGAATGAATCAGTTCCAGCAGGATCCCCTGCACCATCAGTTCATCGGTTTCCAGCCCGGTTTCATACCACAGACAAAGGCGACGGAACAGGGCTTGATAATGATCGTGGTCGTCGATATACACGTAATCAGGCAGTTCCATCAGCAGTTCATATAAAGGGCCTTTCCGCAGGAGCATATGGATATATTGGCACCGATAGGGCACCTTGGTATGACGGCTCTGACCGGGCTTTGCGCAGATCAAAAAGGTGGGACTGATCTCTTCACGCTGGTGATTTAAGAAGGAAATGCCGCCTTCTTCCAGAGGTAGTTCCAGTTCAAACATGGTGGTCTTGCGGGGGCGGGTAACGGTGCGTTTGTTGACCGCCAAGCGGGAATCGTAGATCCCCGCAGCAACAATCTCCGGCAGGATGATATCCATAAAAACTCCAAAAATAACAAGATTTCGAATAAATATAGCAAGATTATGATTGATATTCGATAATATTTATTATAAAATGAAGATATCAAAATGTCAATGGAGGGAAACAAATGAACGGATTAGATATTTATACCCATGAAGAAGAAGGCTACAAAGCCAAGTTGGATTTTGAAAGCTGGCGGATCGCCTTTATCAATTATTCGGAACGGTTTGACCGCAACAATCTGAAGGAGGTGCAGCGGCATCTTCTGACCGACGAGGCTTTCATTCTGTTGAAGGGTGAAGGCGGTTTATTCATCGGTGAAGAGGCGGAGGAAGTGGTGATGGAGCCCCATAAGATCTATAACGTAACCAAAGGTACCTGGCACCACACCTGGATCAGCAAGGACGGTCAGATCCTGATCGTTGAAAACAGCAACACCAGCAAGGATAATTCGGAAACCAAGGAGGTCAAAAGATGAAGATCACTTGGTTAGGGCAGGCAGGGCTTTTAATTGAAAAAGGCAACTTTAAAGTGATGATCGATCCCTACCTTTCCAACAGCGTTATTAAGGTAAATCCCCGCAATTGGCGGCGGGTACCGGTAAAGGAAGAATTATTTGAGATCAAGCCGGATCTGATGATCTTTACCCACAATCATTTAGATCATTACGACCCGGAGACTGCGCCCCGGTTCATCGGCCCGGACACCGACGTAACCGTCCTGGCCCCCACCTCTGTCTGGACCGAGGTGAAAAAACTGGGCGGGGTGAACAACTACGTCCAATTCAACCGCCACACTGAATGGAGCCAGGGAGGCCTTCGGTTTAAGGCCGTTCTGGCTGCCCACAGCGACCCCACCCCCATCGGTGTCATCATCGAGGATGGAGCAAAAAAATACTACGTCACCGGGGATACCCTTTATAACACCGATATTTTTGAAGATCTTCCTGAGGATATCTATGCAGTCTTTTTGCCGGTGAACGGTGTGGGCTGTAATATGAATATGGAAGACGGTAAGCGCTTTTGTGAAAAGATCAAGCCCCAGGTGGCCGTTCCCTATCATTGCGGGATGTTCGACGAAAAGGATCTGAACGAATTCGGCTTTGAGCCCAAGGTGGTGCCGGAACTTTATAAGGAGATCAAATTATGAAGGTAACGGATATTAAAACCTTTGTAGTAGATTGCTTTCGCACCAATTGGGTGTTTGTGAAGGTCTATACCGACGAGGGAATCGACGGAGTAGGCGAAGCAACCCTGGAATACAAGGAAAAGGCCCTGTTGGGAGCGGTGGAGCACATCAAGGAATACCTGGTGGGCCAGGATCCCCGGCAGATCGAAAAGCATTGGCACGCCATTTATCGGGATGCCTATTGGCGGGGCGGCCCTGTTCTGATGAGTGCCCTTTCCGCTGTCGAAATGGCTCTTTGGGATATTTTGGGCAAAAGTCTGAAGGTACCCGTTTATCAGTTGTTAGGCGGAAAGATCCACGAAAAGGTGCGGATCTACGTAAACGGCTGGTTCGCCGGAGCTAAAGAGCCGGAGGAGTTCGGCGAAAAAGCAAAAATTGCCGTAGAACGGGGCGTTACCGCCATGAAGTGGGATCCCTTTGGCAAGAATTATCTGAATATTTCCAACGCCGAACTGCACAAGGCTCTGCGCTGTGTGGAGGCGGTGCGGGAGGCCGTTGGGGATCAAGTGGATCTATTGATCGAGGGGCACGGACGGTTCAACGTGCCCACCGGCATCAGGATCGCCAAGGAACTGGAGCGGTTCAAGCCCATGTTTTTTGAGGAGCCGGTGCCCCCCGATAACCTGGATGCCCTGAAGGAAGTGAAGGACCGCTCCCCCGTTGCTATCTCTGCCGGTAAGTCGGAGGCCAAGCGGTC
>JAZQAR010000097.1:0-6252 GCA_045545315.1 Eubacteriales bacterium
GCGACTGCGACCGCTGCCGGGGGCAGATGAAGGGAGCAGGTTAGCAGGTGCCGTAACACGAAAAATATCGAGCCAACAACGGCAGGCGACGAATTTTTCGATGTTACAAACGGATGTCGACTGCGACCGCTGCCTGTGGCAGATGAAGGGAGCAGGTTAGCAGGTGCCGTAACACGAAAAATATCGAGCCAACAACGGCAGGCGACGAATTTTTCGATGTTACAAACGGCTTGCTGATTAGCACTTCGATTACATACAACTCTTAAGGCGAGGAAAGAAAAAAGCACCGTTTGGTAGTCTTTTTTCTTTGGTGCACCTTTCCTCCCATTCGGTCGGACGGACAAAAGCGTCGCTTCTCACTGCTCGCGTTTTGTCACGCAGGGATCCGCAGGCTATGAAGGTGCGCCAAAAGGCCACCCCGATTGGGGTGGTTTTCTTTTATATACGAAAAACTTTCGCAATCCAAACTGTTGAAACGTGCATTTGTTTGTTGTACAATATAAGCAAAAAGTCAGAAAGGATCCTAAATAGTATGCTAACGCCCAATCAATTTATCGGCATAACGGACTCTCAATCTATTCAGAATGCAGTCGATTACGCTCATGAAAAAGGGATCAATTCTGTCACCATTCCCCGCATTAACGAGCGTACCGGAGCGCCGGTCTGGAACATCGATCGGGCGATCATCCTGCCCTCAGAGATGGAAATCGTTCTGGATAACTGCCATCTTTGTCAGGCGGACGGCTGTATGGACAATATCTTCCGTACCTTTGGTGATATTGAAGCAGAGGGCCATACCCTTGCCGAGCAAAAGCATAATATCGTGATCCGCGGGCAGGGCCATGCGGTGCTGGACGGCGCCAACCCAAACGGTCTGACACAAAAGACCAGCCTGCAGGACGGTCTTCCTCACGTATCCCGTAATAATTTGATCCTTTTTTATAATATCCGCGGTTTTGTGATTGAAAACCTGGAGCTGCGAAATCAACGTTGGTGGGCCATCAATCTGCTTCATGCAGAGCGCGGCCGCATTTCAAAGCTCCATTTTGCGGCAGAGTGTGACCGCCGCAACCAGGACGGCATTGACCTGCGCCTTGGCTGCAGTAATATTTTGATTGAACAGATCACCGGCCAAGCGGGGGATGATGTGGTGGCCTTGAGTGCTATCGACCATCCCGAAAACCGTCAAGGAATGGGCTGGATGTATCGGGTTGAGGGACATGATATTGATATTCACGATATCATCATTAAGGATATCATTGCAACCTCGGTGGAGTGTTCGGTCATTGGCATTCGTAATACCGATGGCAAAAAGATTTATAACATTACCATTGATAATATTCATTGTACCGATAATTATGCTGCTGAGGATGGAAAGCTTTATCCTGCATATCCCAAATTCCGCCTTCCTCCCTTCGATATCAACCGCATCCGCAGGAGCAACGCCCCTTATACTTTGATCCGCATCGGTCAGCCGGGCTACTTCAAAGAACGTCCCAATCTGCTGGGCGAGGTTTATAACATTCATGCTACGAATTTGCATATGCATATGGGCTGTGTGGTGCTCTGCAACGTTTCGCTGGAAAACAGCTATTTCGGCAATATCTATGCGGAAAACGATGTGGATTATATTTTTACCACCAAGGAGGCGCGTACCGAAAAGCAATACGGCGCCGATCTTCGTAACGTGGTGATCGAAAACGTATTCTATCAGAACCGAGATAACGAATTCGCCACCGCCTTTGATTTTGATATCAATCAAAAGGATTTCAAAGCTGAGAATGTGGTGATCCAAAACGCCTTTTTGAGCAATTGCAAAAAAATCTTCAATATGAAGATGGACGGCGAGGTGTATTATTCCAATCTGTACGTCACCAACGCCGAAACACAAAACGGAACAGTAAAAAGAGAGCGTTAAGCTCTCTTTTTATATTGCAAAATAAGTGGAACTATGTTAAAATAACAATGTTTATAATGCGGTAATTTGAAGTTTTTTAAGGAGTACCCAATGGAAATATTTAATCTGACCCTTAGTCAAATGCTGATGATGTTCACCTTAATCGCGGTGGGATTTTTTCTGCGCAAAAAATGCATCCTGCCGGATAATGCGGGTACGGTTCTTTCAAAGGCGGAGACATGGATCTTTGTCCCGGCACTTTCTTTGTTCAATATGATCAATAAGTGCACTGTGGAGAGTTTTGCTCAGAACTGGACGCTGATGCTTTACGGAGCGGTTACCGTACTGGCAGCGATTGCGGTGGCATATCCTCTTTCTGCGCTGTTCTTTAAAAAAGAAGAGCGAGACAGCTATCAGCGGAACGTTTATAAATACGCCCTGACCTTTGGTAATTACGGTTTTATGGGGAATTTTATCGTTTTGGGTATTTGGGGAAACGATATGTTTTATAAATATGCGCTTTTCACCTTCGTTGTGGGAATTTTTTGCAACGGATGGGGAATGTATGTTTTGATTCCGAAGGATAAAAGCGCAGGGCTTGCCGCAAACTTGAAGAAAGGATTGCTGACCCCGCCCATCATCGCTTTGGTAGCGGGTATTATCCTTGGTCTTTTGAACGTCAAGCAGGTGATGCCGAGCTTTTTATTGAGTGCTTTTGAAAATGCAAGTAAATGTCAGGGGCCGGTGGCAATGGTGTTGGCAGGCTTTGTGATCGGTGGTTATAACTTCAAAGAATTGATCACCAATAAAAAGGTCTATGTGGCGACCGGACTGCGGCTGATCGTGATCCCTGCGGTTATGATGCTGGTAATGAAGCTGCTGGGCGTTTCCGATGAGATTATGACTTTGGCGCTGATCTGCTTCGCCACCCCTTTGGGACTGAATACCATCGTTTATCCTGCGGCTTACGGCGGCGAGACCAAAACAGGCGCATCTATGGCGATGATCTCTCATACTCTTTCGGTGATAACGATTCCGTTGATGTATTTGATCTTTATTGTGTTGTTGTAAGGAGAAAGAGATGTCTACTACGATTATTATGGTTCGTCACGGCTTCAGCCTTGCCAATGAAGCAAAGAAATTTGCAGGACATTGGGATATCGATTTGACTGAGCTTGGCAAAAAACAGGCAGCAATGGCGGGCGAATATTTTAAAAATCATCCGGTGGATGCGATCTATTCCAGTGACCTTCTGCGTGCCTATCATACCGCTGAGCCCATCGGTAAGGCACTGGGGCTTCCCATCCATAAGGAACAGGGACTGCGTGAGATCAAAGCCGGGGAATGGGAGCAGATCGGCTTTGATGATATGGCGATCCGCTATCCCAAGGAAGCGGCTCTTTGGGTGGAGGATATCGGTCGCAGCGGCTGCCCCGGCGGAGAGACGGTGAAGGAGCTTTCCGCCCGTATTGTATCAACGGTTCGCCGCATTGCGGAGCGTCACGATGGTCAGACCGTCTGCATCACCACCCACGCCACCCCCATCCGTGCTGTCACTACCGAGGCGGCGGGTGTGCCTGTGGAGGAAATGAAGAATATTCCTTGGGCGGCCAACGCTTCGTTGAATGTTTTTGAGTATGAAAACGGCCGTTTTAAGGCAATTGAATTGGATATTGTAGAGCATTTAGGCGATCTTTTGACCAAATTGCCTGCAAACGTATAAGGAGGAGCCTATGGCCATATTTTCTACTACCCTATCCCAGATGGCGTTTCTCTTTTCGCTGATCATTGTGGGTTATCTGATGGCCAAGCTGGGCGCGGTGCAAAACAACGCCGCAGGCGTGCTGGCCAAAATGGAAAACTTTGTTTTTATCCCCGCCTTGGTTATGGTGACCTTTATCGATAAGTTCACCGTTGAAAGCCTATCCACTATGTGGAAGCCACTCGTGGTCAGCATCGTGGTATTGGGAATCGTCATTCCGCTGGCACTATTGGCGGCTCGGCTGCTTTCTCCCAAAGACCGATATTTAAGAAACATCTACACCTACGGTCTTTGCTTTTCCAACTTCGGTTTTATGGGTAACGCCATCGTCAGCCAACTGTATCCCGATTTCTTCTTTGAGTATCTGATCTTCACCCTTCCTCTTTGGACGGGGATCTATGTTTGGGGTGCACCCTCTCTCCTGATGAGCGAGAGTGGGCGGAAGATGACGGTCGGTCAACGATTGAAATCCTTCTGGAACCCGATGTTTATCGCCATGGTGATCGGTATGATCATCGGTCTTTCGGGGCTTCAGGTTCCCGCTTGGATCGGGACCACCCTCAACTCTGCGTCTAATTGTATGTCCCCTGTGGCTATGCTGCTGACCGGTATTACGGTGGCCTCCACCGATCTGAAAAAGACCTTTACGAACTTAAAGATCTATCTGATCTCGGCGGTGCGTCTGTTGCTGTTTCCCGCCATCGCCTTGGCGGCGTTGTATTTCATTCCCTTGAAGCAATCTACCTTGATTTGTGTGGTGTGCTCCTTGGCGATGCCCTTGGGGCTGAATACCATCGTTATCCCCAGTGCCTACGGAAAGGATACCACCGAGGCGGCAGGAATGGCCATCGTCTCCCACCTGCTTTCCTGCATTACCATTCCGTTGGTTTTGCTGGCGATGTCCAAGTTTTTATTATGAGAGTCTAAAAAAATCACCCCGTTGCACACAGCAACGGGGTGATTTTTTATTTTTTGGGGCATGGACCGGTGGTTTCTCGTACAATCAGACTTCCCTCAATTTCAATGGAGGAGCCGGCGCAGTAATACTTGTTCTGCATCTTTTTCATCAAAAGAGAACAGGCCATATCGCAGATGGCGGGGGAGGCCTGATCGATGGTGGTAAGGGCTTTATTGAGGTGTCCCGCTGTGGGGATGTTGTCCGAACCGATGACCGAAACATCCTCCGGAACGCGTAGTCCGTGGTTTTGCAAGGCTTTTATGGCTCCGATGGCAATGTAATCATAGGCGCAAACAATCGCTGTAAAAGGCTTTTTCTTTTTGAGTAATTCCTCCACTCCGCAAAGTCCTGCCTCTTCAAAACGCGCCTCTGTAATGACCTGCAGATCGTTTGGCAGTCCGTAGTGCCCTATAGCGTAGGAGAAACTGCTTTGATATTTTGAGGTCAACCTCTCTCCGATAAAGGCGATGTTGCGGTGGCCCAGCTCCTTGAGATGAGAAATGGCGGCGCACATCGCTTTGCGGTGGTTGGGGCGGATGATATCGGTATGGGATAGCTCTCGATCTCCGCTGATTGCCATTACCGGTACGTCGATTCCTTTTGGGATAGGCTGATAAAGACCGTAGGTGATGATCCCGTCCACCTTGGTGATGGTGGAATGAAACTGGATCAGCTCCCGTTGCTTATCTCGATTGAAGTCATCGGTGGAGATGATGACGTCGGTATTGCGCTTGGCAAAGTAGGTTTTGATATGTTCCAATTGAGTCGTGTAAAAGGCGCTGGATACCTCGTGACAGATGACCGCAACCACCTTTTTTTCATATTTTTCTTTATAATATTTATGAAAGCAGCCGTGTTTCTTGGCAATGCTATAGATCCGCTCTTTGGTCTTCTGACCCACATCCGCCGCATTTTTAAATGCCTTGGATACGGTAGCGACCGAAACACCGGCTTCTGTTGCGATATCTTTTAACGTCATCCTAATCACCTCTTGCCATTATTGTAGCAAGGGGGGCTTAAAAAATCAATGGTTTACGAAACTTTTTCGCCAATATATCTCTTGAAATGGAAGGCGCATCGATGGTATAATAATCAAAAAAGGGGGATGGGAATGAACTTTAAAAGAATAATAACTATTTTGCTGATCGCCGTGCTGCTTTTAAGCGTTTTAACAGGGTGTAAAACCAATGAAGAAGAATCGGCGTTTTCGGATCTTTATATTGAAGACGAGCAGAAGGAGCCGGAGGAAAAGCTTCCCTCAAAAGAGGATGAGAAGGAGCAAGAGCCGGAGGTTCCCGAAAAAGAGGACACGCCCTTGCCGGAGCAGCAAGCCCCCGATGTGGAAGAGAACCCGCAACCCGAGGAGTCGCCAAAGGTGGAGGTACCCGCGCCTGAAAATAATCCCGGCGACGTCGAGCCGCCGGAGGCAGAACCCGAAGAGGAGGAAAAGGAGGAAGCTTCCGAGCCGAAAACGGCAGGTCCCTTGTTTTCCGCTGAGGAGAATCCCTATAAGGACTCTTTGAAAATTCTTGCCATCGGCAATAGCTTCAGTATCGACGGAATGGAGCATCTTTGGGATATCGCCAATTCTATGGGTGTTAAAGAAGTGGTCCTCGGAAATATGTATATCGGCGG
>JAZQAR010000098.1:0-3461 GCA_045545315.1 Eubacteriales bacterium
CATACCGTTGGAGAAGATATTCAAAGTAGTCTCGCCCACGGTGACCTTTACGTTGAAGACACCGGCATCCTCAATGGCCTTGGCCAGGGTGCGGTCGATCTTCACGCCGGCATCTGCCAACACTTCGCCGGTCATGGGAGCAACGACGGGCTCGGCAGTTACCTGATATACCAGGCGATCCGCCAAGGACATCTTCATATTATATTTATGGATACCAACGCGGGACTGATCGTTGCGCTTATCGTCAAAGAACAGGTTGGTCAGGTGGGTCACGGCGCTTTCAACGGCGGCGGGCTCACCGGGACGCAGCTTCTTATAAACTTCGATCAAGCCTTCGTTTACGTTGTGGGTGGTATCCTTATCCAGGGTCTTAACGATATAGTCCCCTGCCCCGAACAGGTCGGTGATGGTGGCATCCTGACCCAGATCCAGGTGACGGAAGGGGCTATACTGATCCCGGGATGCAAAATAACCCAAAGACCGCACAAAGGTGGTGATGGGCAGCTTGCGGTTCTTATCGATACGGGTATAGATCACGTCGAAGGAATCGGTTTCGTATTCCAGCCAGGCGCCACGATTGGGGATGACCTGAGCCTTATAAAGGGGGTTACCGCCTTTATCCAGCTCCTTGGCATAGTAGATACCGGGGGAACGAACCAGCTGAGATACAACCACACGCTCTGCACCGTTGATCACAAAGGTGCCGCTTTCGGTCATCAGCGGGAAATCGCCCATATAGATCTCCTGCTCCTTCAGCTCGCCGGTCTCGTTATTGGTCAAACGAACCAGTGCCTGGATGGGGGCAGAGTACGTGGTATCCCGTGCCTTACATTCGATCACACTGTATTTCGGGGCTTCGTCCATTCTGAAGTCCAGAAAATCCAGTACCAGGTTGCCGGAATAATCCGTGATGGGGGAAACGTCTACAAAAACCTCTTTCAAGCCTTCCTTCAGAAACCACTCATAGGATTTCTTCTGGATCTCGATCAGATTGGGCATTTCCAGGATCTCATCGATCTTGTTAAAGCTCATCCGCGTGTTTTTGCCTAAGACCTTCTCTTTCGGCGTCAAAAAAATCACTCCGTTTCTTTTATAATAGGAAAATTTTTTGAAATTTCTCTGTTTTGCACGATAAAATCAAGAAATAACTGGTAAATTTCTACATTCCATCAGCAATTTAAGCGATATTTTTCCATTTTGATACAGTTTAATATTGTAACATTAGAAAATCGAGTTGTCAAGCATTATTTTCATAAAAAAACACCGCACCCGATGGGGTGCGATGTTTTTTTGCTTTATCACAGGCTGGAAAAATCCGGCAGGGTCTGGCGACCTTCTTCCAGGGCTTGATAGCCATAGCCCCAGCAAGATACAAATTGGCGGGGCGTTTTCCCATCGGGCTCGGTATAGTAGGATATATCCGTGATACCATACCAATCGTAATCAGATAAAGAGCCTTCAAAAATCTCTTTTCGATGCCTGGGATAATTCGGATTATCGGAGGGATAGGTATAGTTGGCATATTCGTTCCAGAAATACTCCACGTAACGGGCGGTAACTAATGTTTTTCCGTCAACGTTTTTGGTTTTATATCCGATCAGTTCGACCATCGGTTCGGAGCGGCCGCCCTCGGCTTTCATAAAGACCACGTCCCCCTCCTTCAAGCCGTAGGACATTCCAAATCGCTCATTGGCGATTTTTTCGATATCGGGGCCGGAAAAGTTGGTGCCGCCGCTGACGTATTCCCGGTCCTTTTCTTCGATGAAATGAATACAATAATACTTCATCCAATCCAAATCGATCGTCTCCCCTGCTTTAAACTCGGGGACCGCATCCATTCGATAATCAACGACCCATTCGTAAAATTCCTTTCGTTGGGCGTTGGTGATTGCGGGACTTTTCCATTCGGATTTCAGCCGATGTTCTTTGGCTGCTCCCGTCTCGCTCTGAACCGGGGGCTCCACATCTGTTTTTTCCTCCTCCGCATTAGGCCGGGCACAGGCACTTAAAAGCATCAGCAACACCATCATCCATGATAATAATCGCAGTTTCATTCCGCCACCTCCTGATTTAATAAAGACTTTGCGATGCGAACCATTTCTTTTTTGGAAAGGGTTCCGTTGATTTCATAAAGATATTTTCCGTCATTGAAAAGCAAGGCATTACTATAAGGGTTTTCGAAGAAATAAGCACTTTGATCTTTGGTTAGGGGAATCACCCGATACGCTGAATTAACATAGAAGCTTGCGCCGCCGTATTCACCGGACTGAGTAAAAACAAAATATTCCGCCTCCGGGCCTTCAAAAAAGCATCGATAAGAGCGTTCTCTTTGTTTTTCCCGCAGTAGGCGGTAGCCTTCCGGCAGATATTTGGGCAAAATCGGCTCTACCGTAGTTTCTTCCAATCCCCAATCCAATTCGCCATCGAAGTAAATGCGGTCGCCGTTCAGTGTGAAGTTTTCCAGCAGTTCACCAATGGGATCGGCGCTGACGGTAATCAGGGACGTAGCCAGCAGGAGGAGTGCTAAAATACAGACCACCCGCTTTCCGGCGGTATTGAATAATGGATACCAGACTTTTTGGCTTTTTTTGAAATGGCGTTCCAACCGGGCTTCGGTCTTTTGAGAGATCTGAACCTCTGCCAGCAGGCTTTCTTCGGGGAGCGCCTGCACCAGGGTATGATGATAATCGGCAAAGGCTTTTCGGAGTTGATCATTCATAGACATAACCTCCTTTCGTGAGCAACAGTTCCCGGGCTCGGGAAAGGCGCTTGCGGGCGGTACCGTAAGAAATATGCAGAATTTCGGCGCACTCCTTCGGGGTCATTCCATAATAGGCGGTCAACTCCAGCACGTCCCGATAGATATCCGGCAGGCGGGCAATGGCCGCAGTCAGGGATTCCGCCTCCAGATTCTGAAAAGCCATATCCGGAACAAAAAGCAGATTGGTATAATCCTCAAGGGGTTCTGCCGACCGCTTTTGTTCTTTTCGGAGCAGATCCACCGTGACCGAACGGGTCACCAGATAGATAAAGGCCTTCAGTTCTTCGGGATCCCGTCCCTTGAGCTTTTGGATATGGCGGATCACCCGCAGCATAACCTCCTGGAGCACGTCTTCTGCCAAGAGATCGTCCTGCAGTTTGGCAAAGGCGATATATTTGATCAGTTTTTTATATCGATGGTAGATCTCTTCCACCCGGAGTTTTTCTTCCGGGGAGTCCAACATACTCAAGTATAGTATCAGCACGACCCTGTCCTTTCCTCTTTTCTGTCTTCAATGTTACAATTTTAAAAAGCGCTTTCAACTCATAAAACGGATAAGCTGAAAAAATTGTGACAGTCATAACCTCCGGCTAAGCCGGAGGCTTGAGTAAGCCCTAGAAGGGCTAAATACAGGCACTACCCCTAAAGGGGCACCGAAAAGTCTGCCAACCGCATTGCACTTTCGGGCAACCCCTAAAGG
>JAZQAR010000099.1:0-3066 GCA_045545315.1 Eubacteriales bacterium
GTTATTTCGAGGCGGATAAACTGGGCTTTGATACCATTGCCCTGAACAGCATCGACGGCGTTTCCGACCGGGATTTCGTGGTGGAACTCTTGAGCCTGCTTTCGGTTCTGATGATGCACCTTTCCCGCTTTTCCGAAGAACTGATCCTTTGGAGCAGTTGGGAGTTTAAGTTTGTGGAACTGGACGATGCCTATACCACCGGCTCTTCCATTATGCCCCAAAAGAAGAATTCCGATATGGCGGAACTGATCCGGGGCAAGACCGGGCGGGTCTACGGGGACCTGATGGCCCTGCTCACCACCCTGAAAGGCCTGCCCCTGGCCTACAACAAAGATATGCAGGAAGATAAAGAATGTATCTTTGATGCAGTGGATACAGTGAAAATGTGTCTGCAGGTGCTGGCGCCTATGGTTGCCACAATGAAGGTGAAAACCGACAATATGAAAAAGGCCGCCCAGACCGGCTTTATCAACGCCACCGACCTGGCCGACTATTTGGTGAAGAAGGGCTTGCCCTTCCGCAGTGCCTATAAAATCTCCGGCACCATCGTGGGCGATTGCATTGCTAAAGGTACCGTTCTGGAAGAGTTCTCCCTGGAGACCTACAAAGCCTACAGCGACCTTTTCGACGAAGAAGTGTTTGAGGCCATCAGCCTGGAGACCTGCGTTGCCAAGCGCATCTCCGAGGGCGGCACCTCCGTTTCCTCCGTTGAGAAACAGATCTCTTACGTAAAGAAATTTCTATAAAAAAACGGCTACCCGACAGGGTAGCCGTTTTTTATGGGAAGAAACCTTTTGCAAAAGGTTTCTCCCCCTTCCCCTCTTCGAAAACTCTCAAACTAAGGGTTTTATCATAAAGAGTGCATCGGCATAAGTTCCATCTTGGTATTTTATATTACGAGGGAATCTGCCACATTCTTGAAAGCCAAGTTTTTGATAAAGATGAACGGCCGCCATATTGTCGGCCACAACCTCCAACTCAGCTTGTTCATAACCACAACGTTTGGCTTGTTCCAACAGTTCTTCCATCATCTGCCGGCCCAAGCCCAGGCCGCAATATTCCTGATAAAGGGCCACCGACACGTTACACCGATGGTCATAGCGTCTACCGCCACCCAGAGAAGAAAGGGCGCAAAGACCTACGATCCGACCTTCTACCTCTGCGGCGATCATCAATTCACGCAAAGACTCATTGCGGCTTTGAATAAACGCCTTTTCCTGTTCTACCGTTAATTGGATCTCCTCCGGATCCCGCAGCAAAAAACGACTTTCGGCAGACGTATCCTTTAAATAGGCGATCAGACTTTGGGCATCCTTTTCCTCCGCAGAGCGGAGGACTGCCCTACGGCCATCTTTGGTTTTGATTTCTTTTTCGGGGTAGCGCATCACTAATTTCTCCAGATTAAAAGTTTTTGGGGATTGTTAAGGGGCTTTTTGTAAAAAGCCCCTTAACGTTTTTTATTTATTTTCAATACCGTATCTACCCATATATTCGTCCATGGCTACCACGGTGTTGCTGTGGCGGGCTTCTTCTGCGGCGAAGCCGATCATATGGTTTTTAGCGGAGATATGGATATCGGCTGCATATACGCCGGTATAGTTGCCGCTGAGGTACTGATGCAGTTCGTTGATGATGCCTGCATCTCCGCCGCCGTGGCCGCCCTCGATGCTCTCCTCGGTCTTAAGCACGGGCACCATGGTATGCTCACGGCTTTCGAAGTTGAAAACGGTGATCTCGGTATCACTCATATTGGCATAAAGTTCGCCCTTGGTGCCAAAGAAGCGGATATAACGGCCACCCTTATTAAAAGCGTTCATAGAGAAGCTGACGGTGACGCCGCCCTCAAATTCCAGATTCACCACCTGGTGGTCCACCACGTCGTTATTGGCGTGGAAGACGCAAAGGCCGTAATCGGTGGTCATCAGCGCCTGCATCACCTCTTCATCGGTGGGATCCTTGGCGGTGCTGATGCCCTTGGTGGCCGCCCGGCGGAACCAAAGGTTCTTCTTATCGTCGTAATAGAGTTTCAAGCAGTTATAGGGGCAGTTTTCGCCGATGGGACAGTTTCCTTCGGCGCAACGCACCGGCGCACCGGCGGGGGCGTTTTCCTCCTTAAAATAGGTCAGATCGCCAAAGGAGGTCACCCGCTTACAGGGCTTATTCAGCAGCCATTGGATAATATCCAGGTCGTGGCAGCTCTTGGCCAGCAGCATAGGAGAAGTCTCCTTTTCGCTATGCCAGTTGCCCCGGATATAGCTATGGCTCTGGTGCAGGTTACCAACAGCCTCCACGTGCACCACGGACATCACGTCGCCGATGACGCCCTCCATCAGCAGTTGCTTTACCTTCTTGAAGAAGGGTGCATAGCGCAGAACGTGGCAAACCAGAACGGAAACGCCGTTCTTTTCGGCGGCCAGGCTCATATTGGCGCATTGCTCGGCGGTGGGTGCCAGGGGCTTTTCCAACAGCAGGTTATAGCCCAGGCTGATGGCCTTCATGGCAGGCTCATAGTGCATATCATCCATGGTGGCGATGATGGCCAGATCTGCCATTTTCGGCTGAGCCAGAATTTCTTCCCAGCCCAGGTAGCAGGCCTCTTCCGGCAGATCGAACAGCTCCTTGATATAATTACGGCGCATCTCGATGGGCTCGGCCACGCCCACCATTTTATATTGGGCGGGCATTTTCTTCATCAATTTTGCATAGGTGGTGCCGCGGTTACCGGCACCGATCAGAATCACACGAATGGGGCTATCCATCTTAAAATTCTCCTGTCTTAAAGTTTTTGGGGATTTTTAAACCCCTTTTTGAAAAAAGGGGTTTAAACGGGGTTTGGGGCAACGCCCCAATATTCGTTTTTTAGCCTCCCAGGTAGGCCTTTTTGATCTCGTCGCTTTCGGCCAGTTCGGCGCCGGTACCGGAAAGCACGATCCGGCCGGATTCCATGACGTAGGCACGGTCAGCAACGGACAGAGCCATCTGGGCGTTTTGTTCCACCAGCAGAATGGTGGTGCCGGCCTTATGCAGTTCCTTGATGATATCAAAGATCTGCTGCACTAAGATAGG
>JAZQAR010000100.1:0-9061 GCA_045545315.1 Eubacteriales bacterium
TCCGCAATGGTGATCAGCATCCCCATTACAAAGCAGACCGCCAGCAATAGCCCCAACCGCCGTTGCTTGGAAAGACCGGCGCCCATATGGGTGCCCATGGGGGTCATGGCCAGGTCTGCCCCCATATTGAATAGCCCGATCCCTAAGATCAACAGCACCGCACCGACGGTGAAGGTGATCAGCTCCGCCCTTGAAAAATCAAAGAGCGGGGTCAGGCTCATAATATATACAATGGCTGTGATCGGCAGGGCGGAAACCAATGCTTCCAGGATCTTTTTGCCAAGTTCTTTCAAATTTTCGCCCTCCTTGAAGATTTTTCTTTATTATAGCACAGAACGGCAGAAAAGCCAATGAATTTAATGTAAAAAAAGGCACGGTGTTCAGAACCGTGCTTTTAAAATTTAAAATTGTATAAATTCGAAAAAGATGAACGATATTGCGCCGTGAAGACAACGTCTTTTATATAACCGGGAAAAATATACGTAAGAGTATCATCGGCATCTAAAAAGCCTTTGAGGTGAGCATATTTAGGTGCAAATGTGTCGTAAAAGGAAAAGTATTCTGCTATTGGCCGGAAATAATTGCGATAAAATGTTTCATCGGCGGAACGAAGTACTGCATGAATCTTTTGCTCTGCCTCAAGATGAGCGGGCATACGAAGCATAATATATTCCTGAAGGTAAGCTGAGGGATCCTCCAGAAAAAACGGTGGCAGTGAAGGGTTTTTGAAATGGCTTAAATTGGCCCGGTAGCCTAATGCATACGCAAAGCGGGTGTCTGCTGCTATTCTTTGGTAATGAGGATTTAGAATATCGTCTGCTAAAGAACGGTCTGTGGCAGCTAATTGCGTAATAGCTTGATTAAATTTAATTTTAGCACAATCATAATCAGCGTCCATTTTAAAATAGAGGGAAAGAGCGCATTTTAATTGATTGTATAATTCCTCATCACTTGTCTTGTTAAACATAACTATTTGCCTGCCTTTAATTTATTTTTCAGAAATATATAGACTGTATAATTAATATATAAACTATACACAATTATATCAAAAAATAAGATAAAATCAATGTGTAAGATGAAAAATATCGAATTGAGATATTAATTGGGAGGCTATAATGGCAAAAGGAATGTTTTTGGTACAAGGGAACATTTGCTCTGCTCGTGTCAGGTTGGGGCGAGCCTTGCAGAATCCGCCAATGACACAAGAGGATCTTGCCAGGAAGATGCAATTGATGGGAATGGATATGACTGCCGTGATCATTTCTCGCATAGAGAAAAACCAACGCCACGTTTGTGATGCTGAACTGCGAATGTTAGCAAAGGCGCTTGGTGTAACGATGGATTGGCTTTGCGGCGATAGTGATAAGATATAAAAACCGGAGTTTTGAAAACTCCGGTTTTTATTTTTGATCAGCATTGCTTCATCAAACGAATATAGAATTCAACGGCCTTATTGATCGTCTCCAGGCGGATCCGCTCGTTGTGGCCGTGGATGGTGCTCCGCTCCTCGGAGGTCAGATCCATGGCAGAGAAGCGATAGACCTTATCGGAGATCCGGCCGTAATGGCGGCTGTCGGAACATTGCACCATCAGATAGGGCGAAACCAAAGCGCCCTTCCAGGTGGAGGCCACGGCGGAAGCTACCTTGTCCCAGCCCGGGCAATCGGTGCGGGAAATGGGGCTGGGATTCATGCCGTGCAGGGCAACGATCTCCACCTGATCGTCGTTCACGGTCTTGCGCAGGTATTCCAGGGCGGACTCCACCGTATCCTCGGGGTTCAGCCGGATATTGGAGACCAGCCCGGCCTTGGGCGGGATCACGTTGGGTGCCTTGCTCCCTTCCATCTGGGTAAAGGCAACCGTTGTTCGCATTAATGCGTTCAGTTCGCCGCCGCTCTTTTTACAGATCATATCCAAAACGCCCTTAAAGCACCAAAGGTTGGCAAAGATCATCCGATAAACGAAGGTAGAATGCCGCCCTAAGGTATCGAACATTTCCGCCACGGGCTTGGTCAGGTGGGCAGGGAAGGGGTGCTTTTCAATTTCACAGCAGGCCTTGGCCAGGGTAACCACCGGGCCGTTGGGCTTGGGGGCAGAGGCGTGGCCGCCGGCGGATTTGGTGCGGTAGGCCACGTTGATCATCCCCTTTTCAGCGATGCCGATCATTCCGCAGGGTTGGTGTACCCCCGGGAACACGTTTTCTACCACGGCGCCGCCCTCGTCCACCACCATAGCCAGTTGGATTTTTTGTTCTTCAAACCAGGCTACGATGTTCTCGGCGCCTTTTCCGTTGACCTCTTCTCCGCCGGAAAAGGCAAAATAGATATCATTTTCGGGTCGGAAGCCGGTACCGATCAGGTGATCGGCGGCAGAGAGCACCCCGGTGAAGGTGACCTTGGTAACCAGGGTCCCCCGACCCCACAGTACACCGTCTTCGATGATGGCCTCGAAGGGGGGCTTTTGCCAGCCCTCTTCCTCCACCGGCACCACGTCGTAGTGGGCCATCAGCACCGCCGGATCTCCGGCCTCCTTGCCCGGCCATTTAAAGAGCAACGCCCGATCGGGCAGACGGGTCAGGGTGCAGGCCTTGAATACGTTGGGGTAAAGCTCCGGCAAAAGGCCGATCAGCTTTTCGAATTCAGCGTCGTCCTCCAGGGTGGGATCCTGGTAGGATACGGTCTTGCACCGCACCAACTGCTGTAACCGCTCTACGGTGATCTCCCGGTCAAAGGTGACCTCGTCCTCCCGGACCGGCACCGATGGCTTGGGGGTGAAACGCAGGGTGCGGATCAGGATCACCGCCACAAAAATCAGCAACAGGGCGGCAAGGCTTATGAGAAAATACAACATTATAACTGTCCTTTCTTATAGAGGATCCGGGCGACCCCGATGGTGAAGAGAACCCCCACGGGCACCATGATCCCAACGGTGCCGGCGTTCAGGGCCGGAACAAAGATAAAGAGAGCCAACATCAAAATAATGGGCGCAATGGAAAGCTTCCAGTTCTTGGAAACGAACACCACCGCCAGGCCGCCGAACAGGGCGGGCAACAACTGATCAAAGGCTGCCTTCAAAACGTCGGAGGAGATGATGGGGGTCAGGGGAATGATCAGGATCACACCCACAATGATGATCAGGGTGGTTACGATGCTGGAAACGGCGATGGAAATGGTGGAGATGATCTCTCCTTCCTCGGAACTGGCCTTTACGTCGGCCCGTTCCATGGCATCCAGGGCACAGGGTAGTTTTAAGTTGGAAATATTACCGGTCACAAAGGAAAGATAGGCTCCGCCGGCCCCCAGCATGGGGACGTAGGTAAACATTTCAATGATCCCCACTGCCCAATACATAGGCAGGATGGCTACAGCCGCCTTGGCCATAGCGCCCCACTTGGGGCTGGCCTGGAAGAGCAGGGCGATGACAAAGGGGAAGGCTAAGATCAATGTGAAGAGCAAAAGCCCCCAACTACGGCCGTGGCGATGGACGCTTTCTAAGTAGGTTTCGTTTTTCTTATTCATTGCTTAAACCTCCTTAACCTAACCAGGCGGTGATGGGGATCGCCGCCGCCATACCGCCGATCAAACTGATGGGCAGCGCATAATCGTTCATCCAGGCCTGCTTGCATTTGATGGCCAATAGCCCGCAAACCGCCATGATCACGGCGGAAACACCCATAACGAAAACGGGGATCAGACCTGCGAAGTTTCCTTGGAAGGCCCCCGAAACATCACAGAAAACGTAGCCCAAAAAGGCAGAGATCATCCCTAAGAACATAGCGTTATTCAGGATCTCGCTCCACTTTTTGTCCCGCTTTTCGATGGATTGGATCCCCTTTTGGATCCGCTTGGTGCAAAGGGGAACTAAAATCAAGCCGACGATGATGCCGAAGGTCATCACAAAGGCCACGCTGACAAAATCCGAAGCATCGGTCACCCGTACGCCGGTGCCCAGCCCCAAGTTTTCCAAAACGGTGCTGGCGGCAATGGTTTCATAGGAAAGAGATCCGATGACCGAAAGGCGGAGCCAGGGCAGGGCAATGCCTAAACTCTTGGAAAGAGCAACCACGCCCACCAAAATGGCTGCCGCCGGCGCGATGGTGAAAATGGATGCGGAAATGATGGTCTTTTTGATTACTTTGGGGTCCATTCCTTTTTCTTTGGCTCTTTTCAAAGCGCGCATCAGGAAAAAGGCCGATTGGGCCAGAACCACCAGAATAATCAGCCCGACCATCACAAAAAGAATTGGATGATTGACGTTGAAATTCATGGGCTTTCCTCCTTGGTTTTTTCTTTATTATATATAATGAAAGAAAAAGTGTCAAATAAAAAGAATCCATGTGGAGAAAAATCCGCAATGAAAAACCGACCACTGTGCTACGGTAAGCTTTTTATAAAGAGCCGGGTATATGCTATGATGAATTCAAATATAAGAACGAAATCATCAAAGACAAGGAACCGTCCTCATCTTCGGTCAACTCCAAATGCGATCAAAAAAAGAAAGCCTGCCGTGTGGCAGGCTTTTTCAATTTAGAAAAACAGGGCGGCGGCGCCGTAGGAAACAAAGGCAACAATAATGCCGGCGGTGATCACGCCCAGCAGGATGGAGGGGAAGGCACGCTTCAGCTTCATATCCATCATGGCGGCGATCAGGGCGCCGGTCCAGGCGCCGGTGCCGGGTAGGGGAATCGCAACGAACATAAACAATCCCCAAAAGGCGTATTTTTCAACGGTCTCCCGCTTGGATTCCGCCCGTTGCTCCAGCTTGGTGATAAAGCCGTCCAGCTTGGGTATCATCCGGCGGATCCAGGCAAAGATCTTCTTAATAAAAATAATAATGAAAGGAACGGGGATTAAATTGCCGATAATGGCAATGGGGATCGCGATCCGCCAATCCAATCCGTGAGCGGTGGCAATGGGAATTGCACCCCGCAGTTCAATGATGGGCACCATCGAAACCAAAAAGGTCATCAACAGCTTGCCCAAAAAGGTTTCCCACAAAAAACTCATTGGAACTCCTCCAACACATAATGTAAAGGTTTCTTTCCATACTATATCATAATATTCGATTAATATCAAGTTTAAGTTATTTTTTTGAAAAAAGCCGGGAAATTCCCCCTCCAACCGTTGACACCGCTTGAATAAAATGGTAAAATTATCTACAATGGAAAATATGTGGTTTTCATTGAAAGGAGATGAAACTGAATGTCGAAATTTTTTGAAATTGCAGGCACAATGCCCGTTGGTAACGTGGTGTTATTAGGGCTTGGCGTTGTGTTTGTGGGCTTGATCAGCATTGTGGTTTTGTGCAGTCTGATGGGCGGGATCGTTCGGCTGTTCTCTAAGAAAGAGAAACGGCCGGTGGCTACTCCCGTTGCTCCTGCCACCGCTCCCGCTGCTGCTCCTGTCGCCGCTATCCCCAACCGGGGCGAGCTGGTGGCCGCTATTGCCTGTGCCGTTGCCGAGGAACTGGGCACGGACGTAAATGCGATCCGTATCGTATCGCTGAAAAAAATCTGATTTTATTAAAAACCACTTTAGGAGGATATTTAAAATGAAAGTTTATAAGGTTAACGTAAATGGTACTCTGTACGAAGTAACTCTGGAGGTAATGGAAGGTGCTGCTCCCGTAGCCCCTGCCGCTCCCGCTGCTGCTCCTGCAGCCGCTCCTGCTCCTGCCGCTGCTCCCGCTGCCGCTCCCGCAGGCGGTGAAAGCGTAACTGCTCCCATGCCCGGCACCATCCTGGCCGTGAACGTGGCCAACGGTGATGCCGTTAAGAAGGGCGACGTTCTGTTCGTTCTGGAAGCAATGAAGATGGAAAACGAGATCATGGCTTCCTGCGACGGTACTGTTGCCGGCCTGAGCATTGCTAAGGGTGCTTCCGTGGCCTCCGGCGACGTTCTCTGCTCCATTCAATAATCTCTTGATCGGAGGTTATTCTCATGGCTGAGTTACTCAATTCTTTACTGAACTTTTTGAATCAAACGGGCTTTTCCATGCTGGCCGACGGCGATACCTGGAAGTGCCTGATCATGATCGGCGTGGCCTTTTTGCTGTCTTACCTGGCGGTAGTCAAGCAGTTTGAGCCCTTGCTTTTGCTGCCCATCGCCTTCGGTATGCTGCTGACCAACCTGCCCGGGGCAGAGATGTTCCATGAGCAGCTCTTTGCCGGCGGTCACGTCAACTGGGAACTGTTCGGCGGGGCCCAGGTGGTGAATACCGCCAACCTGACCAGCCCGGAGCTGTTCTCGATCTTTAAAAACGGCGACGTTGCCCTGAACGGCAGCACCCTCTTTGGCCACGTGGTGGGCATCAACCTGAACAGCGATGCGGTGCTGAATGCCGCAGGCGCTTTGGTGGATGCCTCCGGTAAGGTGTTGGCGGAAAGCGCCAATATCGTTATCGAAGCCCGTGGGCTGATCATCCAGGATGGCAATCTGCTGGTGAACGGACAGGTTTGGGCTACCGGTATCACCTCTGTCAGCGCAGGTCTGCTGGACTACCTCTATCTGGGTGTTAAGCTGGGTATTTACCCCTGTTTGATCTTCCTGGGCGTAGGTGCTATGACCGACTTCGGTCCTCTGATCGCCAATCCCAAGAGCCTTTTGCTGGGCGCTGCTGCTCAGTTGGGCATTTTCGCCACCTTTGTGGCTGCCCGCTATCTGGGCTTTACCGAAGCCCAGGCCGGTTCCATCGGCATCATCGGCGGTGCCGACGGTCCTACTGCAATTTTCGTAACCTCTAAACTGGCACCGGAGCTGTTGGGCCCCATCGCCGTTGCCGCTTATTCCTATATGGCCCTGGTGCCCGTGATCCAGCCGCCTATTATGAAGCTGCTGACCACCGAAAAGGAGCGGAAGATCCGAATGGATACCCTGCGCCCCGTCACCAAGATCGAAAAGATCATCTTCCCCTTTATGGTCACCGCTTTCGTTGCGCTGCTGGTGCCCTCTGCCGCCGCTTTGGTGGGCTGCCTGATGCTGGGCAACCTCTTCCGTGAGACCGGTGTGGTGGAACGGTTGAGCAAGACTGTGCAAAATGAGCTGATGAATATCGTCACCATTTTCCTGGGCATCACCGTTGGTGCCACTGCCACCGCCAATACCTTCCTGCGGTGGGAGACCATTAAGATCATCGCTATGGGTATCGTAGCCTTTGGTTTGGGTACCGCCGGCGGTGTATTGCTGGCTAAATTTATGAACCTCTTCTTAAAGAAGAAGATCAATCCCTTGATCGGCTCTGCCGGTGTTTCCGCCGTCCCCATGGCCGCCCGGGTCTCCCAGGTGGTGGGGCAGAAGGAAGATCCCGGCAACTTCCTGCTGATGCACGCCATGGGTCCCAACGTGGCCGGCGTGATCGGCTCCGCGATCGCGGCCGGTACCCTGATCGCAATGTTCGGATAAGGAGATATTTTAATGGAAAAGAAACCTTTATTTATAACAGATACCATCCTGCGTGACGCTCACCAATCCCAGGCCGCCACCCGGATGAAGATCGACGATATGCTCCCCGCTCTGGAGCGGTTGGATGATATCGGCTATTGGTCCCTGGAATGCTGGGGCGGTGCCACCTTCGACGTATGTATGCGCTTTTTGAACGAGGATCCCTGGGAACGTCTGCGGATCCTGAAAAAGCACCTGCCCAAGACCAAGCTGCAGATGCTGCTGCGGGGTCAGAATATCCTGGGCTATAAGCACTATGCCGACGACGTGGTGGATACCTTTGTGGCAAAATCCATCGAAAACGGTATCAACGTGGTCCGGATCTTCGATGCCCTGAACGATATCCGTAATATGGAGCAGGCCATGAAGAGCTGTAAGAAATACGGCGGCATTTGTGAAGCCGCATTCAGCTATACTGCCAGCCCCGTTCATAACGAGGATTACTTTGTGAACCTGGCCAAGACCATGGAGGGTATGGGTGCCGATACCATCTGTATCAAGGATATGGCAAACCTGCTCCTGCCCATGGAGGCCTATAGCCTGGTGAAGAAGCTGAAGGATGCGGTGAACATCCCCATCCATCTGCATACCCATAACACCAGCGGTACCGGCGATATGGTCAATTTGATGGCCGTTCAGGCCGGTGTGGATATCGTGGACTGTGCCCTGAGCCCCATGGCCAACGGTACTGCCCAGCCCTCCACCGAGGCTCTGGTTGCTACCCTGCAGAATACCCCCCGGGATACCGGCCTGGATCTGAATAAGCTCAGCGACGTGGCCGCCCACTTCCGTGGCGTTGCCGATAAGATGAAGGCAGAGGGCGCCCTGGATCCCAAGGTGCTGAACGTGGATATTAAGGCCCTGCTGTATCAGGTGCCCGGCGGTATGCTCTCTAACCTGATCTCCCAGCTGAAGCAGGCCGGCGCCGAGGATAAGTATTACGAAGCCCTGGCCGAGGTGCCCAGAGTCCGTAAGGACTTCGGTTATCCTCCCCTGGTAACTCCCACCAGCCAGATCGTCGGTACCCAGGCCGTGATGAACGTGCTGACCGGCGAACGCTATAAGATGGTGACCAAGGAATCCAAGGGTCTGCTCCGTGGTGAATACGGTCAGGTGCCCGGCGAGGTCAACGAGGAGATCCGTAAAAAGGCCATCGGTGACGACGAAGTCATCACCTGCCGCCCTGCCGATCTTCTGGAGCCCGAGTTGGAAAAATACCGTGCCGAGGCCGGTGACCTGGCAAAATGCGAAGAGGACGTTCTCTCCTACGCCCTGTTCCCCCAGGTTGCTTCCAAATTCCTGGAAGAACGCAACAAACCCAAGGCTGATGAAAACGCAGTTCGTGAACTGTATGTTGAGGATCTGGGTTGCTAAAAACCTATATATGCCCCCGATTTTTCGGGGGCAAATTTTTTTGAATTTTTTTTAAAAATAATGCTTGACTTTTGAGATAGAAAGTGTTATTATATTCGGGCACCTGCAAAAAAGAGCAGGGAAGCAGCGGACTTTGAAAATTAAACAGCATCATAAAAGAAGGACCCGTTAATTGTATTTTTTGAGGAGTATAGTAAAACTCCGGAAAGCGATTAACAGAACTTAAAAGCCAGTTTTTTTAAGAGAAG
>JAZQAR010000101.1:0-3281 GCA_045545315.1 Eubacteriales bacterium
TTCTCTTTGGGCGCAAAAGGAGCCGGGGTATGAGGTCTATACCATGGCTCAGCTTTATACCATTTTGGGAATGCTTCTGGAGAGGGAGACCAAAACCAATCTGCCGGAGCACTTTTTAAAGGCCGTTTCTTTTATGAATGCAAATTATAAGAACAATCCTCTCAGCGTGGATCAAATCTGCGGGCAGGCGGGGATCAGCGCCACCGTCTTTCGGCAGTTGTTTCGCAAGCATTATCAGAAAACGCCGGTGGAGTATATTACCGACCTGCGGCTGGATTATGCCCGCAATCTGATCTCCGGCGGGCTTTCCATTGAAAATGCCGCCTATGAAAGCGGCTTCAACGACCCTAAATATTTTGCCCGGGTGGTCAAAAAACGCTTTGGCTGCACCCCCCGGGACCTGAAAACCTATGGAAAATAAAAAAGCAGAGTTCTCACTCTGCTTTTTTAATATTAAAAGAATAACAAAAGAACGATGCCGGAAGTCGCAAGCAGGAGTCCGATAACCGAAAAAAGGATCCCAAAAAGCAAAGCGAAAGCATAACCGGCGCAGAAGCGTTTTTTGCCGACACAATCGGTTGGCTTTTGCGGGTGGATGAATATGTCACAGGTGCCGTTGATCTCAAAATTCTTTTTAAACATTCTTTTGGAATATGCGGTAAAACTATAGGCAAGGATCTCTTTTCCGTTAAACTTGTAGGAAAATTGCGGAGCATAGTACCGACCTCGCCCTCTTGTTTCAAATGAAATGCAAGTTGCAGGTACTGTAAATGTACACTTTTTTTGTCGGATACAAAGGTCTATGATGGTTGCGATTATAAATAAGCCTGTGGGAAAAAGGAATGCAGAACCGGCAAGATTTTCCGAATTTAATACCATTCCTGTTATGGTCAGGGCGGGGATCAAAAACATAAAGATGGCAGAAATCAAAAAATAAGGGTCTTTGCTTTTTTGTTTTACATAAATATAGAAAAATACGATGCCTAATAATATCCCAATCAAAGATAAAAGTATAAAAATCGAATATGCGTCTTGCAAAGGGTCTCCCTCCTTTGGGTTTATTATAGCACAGCCTTATGAAAAAGTACACCCCTTCGCATTCATCCGTGCCTCTTTTTCTTTGAAAGGAGATTGAAAAATAAAGAGCTGCTATACTGTCACTTGAAAAACCAGCGGACAGATCGGCATCAATACCTGGTCAAACCAGGAGATTTCCCATTACAACAAGATCGCAAAAAACTTAAAATCATTTTTGCACCTATGAAAGCAACAGGAATCGTTCGTAGAATAGGGAAATGAGGTATGATATAATACTAAGAGTTAAAAGGCCTCATAAACACTATTGTTAAAAACCATCTTTTATAGTATAATAGGGTACAATCTAATTGGAATGGTGGGTTGAAGATTGATTGATATATCGAAATTAAACGATGAATATATATCCAAACTTGCCGGTGCTTACTTACACGCCGCTTTTGTTTTTGGTGCAGAACCAATTGAAGCCTCTGAAGCGAAGCAACGAAAAATAAGAAAGTGGATAAGCAACCAATACATAGACCTGGTGCACGAGCTGTCGGAGGAAGCAGATGTCTTTTCAAAAGTAAACAGCGACAAAGATGTGCTTCTGTTATTGAAAGAGTGTGTAGATTTAGGCAAATCAATAGCGAAAGAAAAAGAAAATAAATTCGAAGTAGATTTCGCTGTGGTTGATAAGGCGGCAAAATCAGCGCTTAAGAAACTGTTTGAGTTAGAGTTTTGGCCGGAAATAAAAGCTGTTGGTGGCGATATAAAAATCATCACAGACGATACCCCCGCTTTTAGAAGAATCCTTACTCTTAAAAATGTAGATGCAGTCCCGGTGGGTAAAGAGGGATACTATTGTCAAAATCTTGGACTGGTTCTCAAACAGGAGCAAAACAGATTTTGTTTTTATGGAGAATTGGAAGATCCTGTTGAAGAATTGGCAATACCCTTTGCCTTGACTTTTGAAAATGCCGAAGCAGAAGTTGAAATATATAATTCTTGTCATAATATGACTTTTTGGGAAAATCCTTGGGACTTCCTACGCACAATTAGTTTTGCAATTGGCATGAAAGCAGATTTACCGGGAGATTATTGCAACGCAAAAGAAAAAGAATTGTTACCGCTTGTTAAGGAGATTGTTGCACTTGAATATTGGATGGATCTTCCTGAACAAGAGTTATTTTCGTTTGGCGAACTGAAAAAATCGGCTCGCCAATATGGTTACAATAAGGCGGAAATACTGCTCGGCAAATTGGAAACAATAAAACCCGGTGATAATGCGTTTTATAAAACTGTAAAAAAATTGATGGCGATTCTCTGCCAAAAACAGTGTGAGCCTTTATGGAGAGAAATTTATAATAGAATAGCAGGATCACAAACCGAATATCCAAATAAAGTGGATTCTTTGTGTGATAAAGACTTGCTTAAAAGTGTTCGCAATGATATTCAAGCTCTTATGGAGTCCAAAGGCTATATTGGCACATATCCCGATTTTGTTAAGGATGGGGTTTTGAATGGTATCCATTTAGAACACTCATATAATATGACCTATTTCGTGGGTATGGAAAAGAGAGCACAATACCATATTCATTGTTATGAATCCTTTGAAGAAAACGATTATCTGACGATACAATTCCTTTGCGGAACGGCGTTTTTTAAAAAAAGCGAAGCCGAAATGGATGTAGATGTATATGATTGTTTGTTTAATGCAAAAGGCAGACGCTTGTTTCATACAGTGCATCATTATATTCCATTACAAACGGAGGATGATACCAAAGCAGACAATTTAGAAACTACCATTTCGATTGCAGTTAAAAAAGCAGAATGTATTCAATTGACTAAAGCGGAACAAAAAGAGTATCACGGCAAAATGATTCCAGGATGGGGAATGTTTTGGTGGATATTTTTGATTGCCGGCGGTATGTTCGGCATCGCTATGACGCTAATTATGATGCTTCTATGTATAATAACAACAGCTGCATTTGGGCTTTTTTCCAGCATTCCTGAAATGCTGAAAGAATTGCCTTGGGGGCTACTCTTGGCTATTGGGTGGATTGGCTTCGGCGGAGCAATGGGCGTCGTTGAAGTACTCGCACATAGAAAGTAAAGTATCAGGTATAAAAGCAACAGGTGTTGTGAGAAGAATTGAGGAATGCGTTATTCAAGGGTTTCGGCGGTTTTTATACATAGCAAAAGCGAGGGGGAATTCCCCTCGCTTTTTTGAATCGATGATTATTCCGAAATGTCTTTTTCGTGAA
>JAZQAR010000102.1:0-22994 GCA_045545315.1 Eubacteriales bacterium
CGGAACCAATCTGTTGGATCCCGGTGATTCTCCCCAGGAGAATACCCAATTCCTGCTGTTCCTGGCCGCCATCATCAAGGCTGTGGACGAGCATCAGGATCTTTTGCGCTTCTCCATCGCCAACCCCGGCAACGACCATCGGCTGGGTGCGCACGAAGCTCCGCCGGCCATCGTTTCTATGTTCCTGGGCGATGAGCTGAACGCCATTTTAAGCTCCATTGAAAACGGTACGGTTTACGCCCCCGAAAACGCCATGATCATGAAGGGCGGCGTTCATACTCTGCCCCGTTTCAATCGGGATGCTACCGACCGAAACAGAACCTCACCCTTTGCCTTTACCAATAATAAATTCGAGTTCCGTATGCTGGGATCTTCTGCTTCTATCTCTGCCCCCAACGTAATCCTCAATACCATTATTGCCGACGTTTTGGAACAATTTGCAGATGAATTAGAAAAAGCGGAAGATTTTAACGCCGCCCTGCAACAGTTGATCCAGCGCACCATCAAGGAGCATAAGCGCATCATCTTCAACGGCAACAACTATTCCGAGGAATGGGTGGAGGAAGCCAAAAAACGCGGTCTTTTAAATCTGCCCAAGACCATGGATGCACTCCCCTATTTCGTAAGCCCTGAAAACATTCAGTTGTTCACACATCACAAGGTCTTTACCGAGGAAGAAATGCACTCTCGGTACGAGATCCTGGTGGAAAATTACTGCAAGACTCTGCACATTGAGGCCTGTACCATCATTGATATGATCAGCAACGATATCCTTCCCGCCGTTTCCAAAGCTGAAGACCAGCTGGCACGAGCCATCATCCACAAACGGCAGGCGATTGCCGATCTGCCCTGCGAGGCAGAGGAAACTCTTTTGCGCCGTTTGGCCATGGCCGCTGATGCTCTGTTCGAAAGCAACGCAGCCTTTGAAACCGATCTGGAATATGCCGAAGAGATCAAGGATTTCTATCAGCAGGGCGTCTTCTATAAGGATCACATCGCCACCGGAATGGAGGCCCTGAGAGGGATCATCGACAGTATCGAGACCGACATCCCCCACGAATTGTGGCCCTTCCCCACTTATTACGATCTTCTTTTCAGCATCCACTAAAAGGAGCCCTTAATGCCAATAATTGAAACGAAAAAGAACGTACCGGTAATCGGTAAATATCAAGTTGTTGTTTGTGGCGGCGGACCTTCCGGCTTTGTCGCCGCCCTGGCCGCCGCTCGATGCGGAGCCAAGGTTGCGATCGTTGAACGCTACGGTTTTTTGGGTGGTATGGCTACCGCCGGTATGGTGGCACCCATCACTGAATTCATGCATAACGGCGAGTTGATCGCCGGTGGTATTCCTTTGGAATTCGTGCAGAGGATGAACGCTAAGGGCAGTGGAAAAATGTGCGCTCCCCGGGGCAATTACGTATTTCACCCTGAGGAATACAAGTTGACCGCCCAACAGATGATTCAAGAGGAAAAGGTGGACCTCTATCTGCACGCCTACGTTTCCGGATGTAAAATGGATAGCGGCAAGATCACCCATATTATTTTTGAAAGCAAAAGCGGCACCCAAGCCCTGGAAGCAGACTACGTGATCGATGCCACCGGCGACGGCGATATTGCCTATATGGCCGGTGTGCCTATGCAAAGCTACAATATGCCCCTTCAGCCCGCCACCTTGTATTTCGCTTTAGGTGGCGTTGATACAGCTGCTATTAAAGGGTATTACCCCTGCGATAAAGGCAGCAGTTTGGGCCACGTGCGGGAATTTTTAAATAATCTGGACGAGGACGTTCCCCAATTTGGTGGTCCCTGGTGCTTTGCAGGGATGGGCGACGGCATTGCTGTCATTAATATGAGCCGGATCGGAGTGGATTGGACCGACGAAAAGGCCGCCTCCGAAGCGGAATGTATTTTACGAGCAAACGTTCACCGTTTAGTAGAACTTTTGAAGAAATATTTCCCCGAATTCAAAAATGCACATTTATTAATGACCGCACCCCAGATCGGCATCCGAGAAACCCGCCATATCAAGGGCGTTCATATTTTGACTGGCGAAGAATATGTCAATGCTGTCCATTTTGAAGATTCTGTAGCACGGTGTTCCCATCCCATCGATATCCACAACACTGAAGATAATACCCAAATCTGCCGTTATCTGGATAAAGCGGCCTACCTTCCCTATCGCTCCATCATTGCGGAAGGCTACGAAAACCTGCTGGTTCCCTCCCGTTGTTTTTCCGCCGACCGGGAAGCCTTTGCTTCGGCCCGGGTACAAGTTGGCGTAATGGGATTAGGCCAGGCAGCCGGTGTGGCCGCCGCTCAATGCGGAAAGGACGGGCGATCTGTTCAGACCGCCGACATTGAAGCCTTACGCAAAACCCTTTTGGATTGGGGCGCCTATATCTAATAAAAAAGACCGGAAGTTCACTTCCGGTCTTTTTTAAAGTTCAATTTTCTCAGGAAAAGCCTCCTTACGCATAATCCCCCACATTTTGTCGATATACGCCAGCGTATAAAAGTTTTCATAATAATGATAGTAGAAGGCTCCTTTTGGAGTCATTTGATAGATCCCGTCTTTATATTCCGCAAAGCCCAGCAACCGAGCCATAAACAGTTCAAAGCCATAGGATTTTTTCAAAGAAACGCCAAAGAATTCCTCAAAGGCAGCAGGATCGACCTTGGTGCTGTAGGCTGTCCAAAAGAGATAATAAACCATCCGTTGCCGCTCGGTAAATCGAATGGTTAAGGAGGTAGGAAGTTCCTTGCCATCGATCCGCTTGCAGTATTCCTCCACCGAAAAGGTATTGATCTTAAACTGGTGGCGCAAAAGCGTGGTTGCAGAACAACCAAAGCCCAAGAAATGATCCCGGGTCATGGAGGAATAATGGGCGTTCTCCTTTGCAAAGGTCCAGATCGAGGTGCGCCGATACCCCTTTTGATTGCAATATGCAGTAATCCGATCCAGCAAACGGTGCTTTTGTTGCTTGGGCATCGCCCGGATGGGGCTTTTTGTAAAGGTGAAATCGATAAAAGGATAGATCGCCACGTGGTTTGCTCCGTTTTCAAAGGCCAGGTCTACGTCTCTCCGGAGATCCTCAAAGCTTTGATCCGGCAAGGCGAAGATCAGATCCATCGAAACCGTTTCAAAGGGCACCGCCCTAAGAGCCGCAGATATAGCGTTCAGATCCGCACCGTTACGGCCCAGGATATCCTGATACTTATCTTGAAAGGATTGGATACCGATGCTGATTTTCGTGATCCCCAGCCCTTTTAAAAACGTTAAGGTTTCTACGGTCACGTTATCGGGATGCAATTCGATCCCGATCCCCTCTTTGATCACGTAGTATTTTTGCAAGGCGGCAATGATCTCGCCCAAGCGCTCCCCCGCTAAAACAGGAGTACCGCCACCAAAATAGAGGCTTGTAACCTCTTTTTTTCGGGCAAGGCCTTTACCCACCATATGGATTTCTTGTAAAAGATGATCAATATAAGTATTGCATAATTCAGTATCAAAAGCCCGTTTACAATAGGGGCAAAAGTTGCAGATTTTGGCGCAAAATGGGATGTGAACGTAGAGTCCCAGGTTTTGGCACTCCTCAAAATCCAGGGATCGGTCGAATTCAGACGTAAAGGTAAATGGCTTAACAGTCCTGGTCAGCCACATCCGTGTCAGATCGGTCAAAACACTCATAGTAACCTCAAATATACTTTAAATAAGTAACCAACATTTCAAAAATGATCCGAATATTCCCACGGAACAGAAGTGTATATTCCGCCACAAAGAAATAACCACATTGCTCGCATAGCCCGGGAACCTCTATACACCGACCGCAGGTACTTATTTTTCCGTTTTCCATCACAACACATTGATGACAAGGGGTTGGAAATCGGTTATTGATCAGATACGGGAACGCACTTTTTAAATTGAAGACCGGGCAACCCTCTTTCATCATTTTTTTGATCGTATTACAGCACTCTGTTTTTTGTTCCCGGGTCAACGCCAATTCCTTAGTATCCGGATATGGAGTATGAAAATTAAAGGAAACTGCTCGAATATTCGGGGTATCACGGGCAACACGGCAAACGTGAGCAACAGATCCGTGGTTGATCTGATTGATCGCCATATAAAGGCAGATATTATCTGCGGTAGCTTCGCTGATATTCTTTAATATTTTGGTATAGGTATCGCCGCGGATCATATTGTGATGTTCCTCGTCGCCATCCAAGCTTAACAAAATCAAGTCCGCCTCCGGCAGATCCAAGGGATAGGTGCCGTTGGTTACGACGTTCACGATCAAAAATCCCATCTCCTTGGCTTCGATCACCAGATCCCGCAGGGTCTTTTCTCCATCCCGCCAAAGGAAGGTCTCTCCCCCACAGAAAAATAAAATGCGGATCCCCATTTGATAAAGTTGCAGCATCTCCCCTTTGATTTGTTCATAGGGATGCACCACAGCTGTGATATTATTGACCGAGCAATGCTTACAGGAAAGATTGCACTTATCGGTCAGGATCACCGTTCCCAAAATAGGGTCTTTTTTGCGAAACAGAACTGTATTGATGCCAAAGGTTGCAAATTGTATAAAGGATGAAAATTTCACTCTGAACCTCCGCTAATTGTACTATCTTAATAATACAGTTTCAAACGCTTTTTGTCAATTATTTTTTATCGAATGTGATATAGTTACAGACTTTTTTAATAATTATGTTATAATAACATTGAGGTGATAAAGTATGGATAAAATTTTTGACACCATTATTATCGGAGGCGGTCCTGCCGGCTACACCGCTGCATTATACGCCGCCCGTGCCGGGCTTGATACGCTGGTTCTGGAAAAAATGGGCCCCGGCGGACAAATGGCGTTGACCGGTGATATTGATAACTACCCCGGCTTTGAAGAAGGGATCGACGGATTTACCCTGGGAATGAAAATGCAGCAAAGCGCAGAACGGTTTGGTGCGACGACCGAATATACCCAAGTCACAGAGGTCAAGCTGGAGGATGAGATCAAAGTGATCCATACGGTCAGCGGCATTTATTATGCAAAAACAGTGATCCTCGCCACAGGAGCAAACCCCAGAGAATTGGGACTCCCCCAAGAGAAAGAACTGATTGGCAAGGGGGTTCACTATTGCGCCCATTGTGACGGCCGTTTTTATAAAGATAAGGTTGTAGCAGTTGTCGGTGGCGGAAACTCCGCTGCAGCAGACGCCCTGTATCTTTCACGGTTGGCTAAAAAGGTTTATCTGATCCACCGTCGGGATACCCTGCGGGCAACAAAAATCTATCACGCCCCCTTGATGAATACGGAAAACGTGGAGTTCCTTTGGAACAGCACGGTAGAGGAGCTTTTAACAATAGATCGGCTCAAGGGTTTAAGGATCAAAAACACAAACGGTACAGAGCAGATTTTAGAGGCGGATGCGCTCTTTATCAGTATTGGCAGAATGCCGGCCACAGATTTCCTGCAAGGACAGATCAGTTTAGATGCCAACGGATACGTGATTGCAGACGAAACCACTCAAACAAATCTACCCGGTGTATTTGCCGCAGGAGATTTGCGCACCAAGGCCTTACGGCAGGTTGTTACCGCTGTAGCGGACGGAGCCACAGCGGTCCATTACGCTGAAGAATACCTAAACGAAAAAGGCGGAGTTTAAAACTCCGCCTTTATGTTTTAATAAAAAGTTGCAACCTCTTCCTGCGGCGGCAGGGCATCCTCCAGTTTCAATACCGTTAATACGGGTCCGGGACGGCCGTAGGCCTGATGATTTCCAATATGGATCCGGGCTTTAACCAGGGCCCATTGACCGTTTTTGAGGTCAAAGGATTCAGGATAAACACAAGCCACTCCTGCAAACTGGATATCATCCACGCAGCAGGTCATCATCTGGCGCCCAAACACAAAGAAGCTACCGTCACTCCGTTCGTCCAGGATCACACGCCCCTTCAATTGAACGGTTTTGCCCTCATAATGGTCCAGTTCCTCGGTCAGATCCCGATACCAGATCGCATAATCCCGATCCTCGATTTCCACCACGGGAGCATTCAGATCAAAGGGTAAGGGATCTTCAATGGTATCCGGCGTAACGGCACCGTTAACGTCCTCGTAAACAATATTGGCGCGGCGGGAGATCCCACGAACCAGCTTATGATAAGGCATAATATCCGCATTCGGATCCAAACGATTGAAAATCACCATCTCTGCCGTTTGCAGCTTATCCACCACCAAATTGCGCATATTGGCGTTATAGATCAAGATATCCTCGCTGTTCATAAAACAGAATTCCTGCACCAAAAGCCAATTTTCCGGCAATGCCTCGAACAGTACGTTACCCAACCACATACCGTTATATTCCACAAATACCCGCTGGGCTTTACAGCTTTTAGCAAGACGCTCCAAAAATTTGGGCTTTAACTGCTCTGGGGAATCAATTACCTGAATGCACACACGGTCAGTATTCATTCTGCTGATATCGTACTCCACCTCCCCTTCCTCGCAGACCAAAAGCAAGGTGGGGGTACCGTCGTTATAATTGGGATCCTCCAGGGTTTCCTGAATAAACCGGGATTTGCCCGCATCCAAAAAGCCGGTAAACAAATAAACCGGTAATTCCATCCGTTAAACCTCCAATCCAAAGAGATCGGCCAGATGATCCTCTTTTAATTGCGCACCGATCACGCAAATACGGCCAATCACCTGGGCACTGCCGGCACGAACGTTGTGTTCCTCCGGCACGTAATCAAAGAACAGCCAACCGCCTTTGCCGTCAGCCACCATACCCTTCGCACGCAAAATCGTTCCGCATTCACCGGAATCCAGAACCTCAAGAATCTCATTGAGTTTTACTGCGCTATAGGTTTTTGTGGTCTCCTTGCCCCAGCTGGTGAATACCTCGTCGGCATGATGGTGATGATGATCGTGGCACCCACAGGTGCATTCATCACCATGCTCATGGTGATGATGATCGTGGTCGTGGCAATGGCATTCCTCATCGTGATGGTGATGATGCTCATGGTCGTGGCAATGACATTCTTCATCGTGATGGTGATGATGCTCATGGTCGTGGCAATGACATTCCTCATCGTGATGGTGGTGATGATGTTCTTGCTCCAGCTCTTCCATAGCATCGACCAGGCGATCCTTTTGTTCCATCGCTGCCAAAATCTGCTTCCCATCCAATTGATCCCAAGGAGTGGTAATCACGGTAGCTGCAGGATTCTTCTCCTGCACCATTTTAACTGCAACGTCCAATTTTTCCGGAGTTACGTTTTGAGTTCTGCTCAACACGATACAAGCGGCATTTTCCAACTGATCGTTATAAAACTCGCCAAAATTCTTTGCATAGATCTTACATTTGGAGGCATCGGCAATGGCTGTATAACTGTTCAGCACCACGTCCTCTAACTCCAGCCGTTGAACGGCAGCGATCACGTCGCTGAGCTTGCCCACGCCGCTGGGCTCGATCAAAATACGGTCGGGATGATAATCGACCATTACCTTTTCCAAGGCCTTCCCAAAATCTCCCACCAAGCTGCAACAGATACAGCCGGAGTTCATTTCGGTGATCTCCACACCGGCATCCTGTAAAAAGCCGCCGTCGATACCGATCTCACCGAATTCGTTTTCGATCAGCACCAGTTTTTCGCCCTTGTAGGCTTCCTCCATCAGTTTTTTGATCAGGGTTGTTTTACCGGCCCCCAAAAAGCCGCTGAAAATATCAATTTTTGTCATTGTTTATTCCTCCGCTTTTGTCAGTTTAGCAAAGTTTGCCATAATTTTTTTAGATCCCACTTTATCGAATTTCACTTCCAGCAATTGATCGTTACCCATTGGCGTTTTGGAAAGGAGCGTACCGTTTCCAAAGGCCTTATGGAACACCCGATCCCCCACCTCAAAGGCAAAGGACACCATCTGAGGTGTTGCCGCAGGTCTGCGGATCGCAGGCTGGGCGGGTTGCGTTCTAAATCCGGTGCGGACAGGGGAAGCTCCTCTTCGATCGGGGAACGCCGTACGCTGGGTATAACCGTAGTCGTTCGAAGGTGCAGAAGAAAGATTCTTGGTCACAAGGGGCGGCAATTCTTTTAAGAATTCGCTGGGAATACAGAACTGGGTTCTGCCGTAAAGCATCCGCTGGCGGGCGTGTACCAGGTAAAGAATCTTTTTGGCGCGGGTCACACCGACGTACATCAGCCGACGTTCTTCCTCCAATTCTTCCTCGGTTTCCATACTGCGCTGGCTGGGGAAAAGACCTTCCTCCATCCCGATCATAAAAACGTAATTAAATTCCAAACCCTTGGCACTATGCAGGGTCATCAGCACCAACCGATCGTCATCATCATTCATAGCATCAATATCACTCATCAGGGATATCTCTTCCAGGAAGCCGGAAAGCCCCAATTCAGGATTCTCCTTTTGATATTGCTTGGCCGAGGAACAAAGTTCCATAATATTATTGATGCGATCCTTGGCTTCATCGGTACCCTCCAGTTCCAGCATCGCCACATAGCCGCTTTCCCGGGCAACGGTAGCCACAAATTCGTCCAAAGGCATCTGATCCTTTTGCCTGATAAGCTGATGAATCAGTTTCGCAAATTCCGTCAATTGAGGGGCAGTTCGGCTCAAGGAAGGGTAATCCCCTGCCCGCTCCATAATTTCCAGCATAGCACAGCCTTCGCCGTCGCTCAGGCTTTCCACGTTGGCGATGGTGGTAACACCGATCTTCCGTTTGGGCTCGTTGATGATCCGCTTCAACCGCAGATCATCCTGAATATTATTGATCACCTGCAGATAGGCGATAATATCCTTGATCTCCTTTCGTTCATAGAACCGAAAACCGCCGATAACCTTATAAGGAATTGCACTTTTGACCAGGTAACGCTCCACAGAGTTTGCCTGGGCATTGGTGCGGTACAGAACGGCAAAATCACTGAAATGAGCACCCTTAAGCAAATGATCCTGGATGGTATCCACGATAAAACGGCTCTCTTCAAAATCATCGCTGACCTGCTTGATATAAACGGGCTCGCCCTTTTCTCCCGCTGTCCAAAGGCTCTTGCCCTTTCGGTTGGTATTATGGGCGATCACCCCGTTGGCCGCATCCAGAATATTGGCGGTAGAGCGGTAGTTTTGCTCCAATCGGATCACTTTTGCATTGGGGAAGCGTTCTTCAAAAAGAAGGATATTTTCGATAGTGGCACCACGGAATTTATAGATGCTCTGGTCATCGTCCCCCACTACGCAGAGGTTTCCGAATTGAGAGGCCAGCAAGGAAACCAGTCGATATTGCAAGGGGTTGGTGTCTTGATACTCATCCACCATAATATAACGGAAGCGACCGGCATACTTTTTCAAAATCTCCGGGTGGTTTTCAAACAATTCCACCGTCTTGAGGATCATATCGTCAAAATCCAGGGCATTTGCTTCCCGCAGGGCTGCCTCATAGCGGGCATAAACCTTGGCAATCTGTTCATTCCGCAGATCCGGCCCGTATTCCTTACAGTAGGTATCAGGATAAATACGGTTATCCTTGGCACGGGAGATCGCCCATTGCACAGAACGGGCAGGAAGGGTATTATCGTCGATCCCCAATTCCTTCATAGCAGCCTTGACAACCCGCTGACTATCGTCGCTGTCGTAGATGGTATAATTACTGTTATAGATCCCATCCACACCAATATCCGCCCGTAGTACTCGCCCGCAAAAGCTATGGAAGGTGGCGGCGGTGACCCCAAAGGCATCGCTGCCCATCATAGCATCGATCCGGTCACAAAGCTCCTTTGCCGCCTTGTTGGTAAAGGTGATGGCCAAGATATGGTAGGGTGCGCAAAGCCCCCGAGAGAGCAGATAAGCGATCCGGTTGATCAGTACGGTGGTTTTTCCGCTGCCGGCCCCGGCCAAGATCAGCAAAGGACCATTGGTATGTTCCACCGCCTCCCGTTGGCGGTCATTCATTTTATTTAAATTTTTATCGATTACTTCCTGAAGCATTTTAACCTCTTATACTAATACTTTAAAATATATTATACTCTTTTAAAAGATTTAAGTCAATGAAAAAGCGGCGCATCTGCGCCGCTTATTTATTCGTGATGGGTGCGAAGATAGTTTTTAACCTTATGCCCACACAGCAGAGTCAACAGTAAGCCCAATACAGCAACGATCACCCAGGAATAAATGGTGGTGTTCCAACCCCACTTTTCAGAGAAGACCGCAAACAAATACGTGGACAGTGCACTGCCGATATAGGTACCGAAATTAAAGACACCGCTCATCAGAGAAACCTTCCCGGTCACCTGATAATACCGCGGGAAATAGCAGGTTTGAACACTGTTGATCATATGTAACAGTCCGTTAACGGCAGAGAGAATCAAAAGTGAAAGCCACATAGAAACACGACCGGCAAAGGGCAACAAAACCAACAGCACTGCGATAATGCCAAAGAAAACGTTTATGCACAAGTACAGATCGTTTTTCAGCAAAACCATCACACGATAGGTTAAAGAAGCACAGACCACGTGGAAAATGGGCAATGCAACCCCGACCAAAATAGAGACCGTGCTTTCAACCTTAAAGGTTTCGGAGATAAAGGTAGGTACCCATGTGCTGATCCCATCCCGAAGCATTCCTTGCAGGGCAATGGTGACCAGCAATACCGGCAACAGCATATTGATCACCTTGACCAGACCCAGTTTGAAGGGAGTGGCACCCTGGACCTCTTGATTTCTTTTGACCGATTCGAAAGAGATTCCCTTCAAAAGGCGGGAAGATACGATCATAAACAGGATTGCAATCACAAAGGCAACGGCTGCGCATACAAAGAACACCCATCGCCAGCCGGCAAACTGAATGATCAAAGGAGCGAACAGATAAACCGAGATGGTACCGCCACCGCTCCCGTAACAGATCTTAACAACCGAGCGATCATAATCTTCTGCTGTCAAAGCGTTGGAAAGGATCTTGACTAAGGGAGGCCACATAAAAGCCTGGGCCAAGCCGTTCACACCCCAAACAGCAACCATCCAAGGGATGCTCGGGGTTACAAAAGGCATCAACAGGTTAGAGGTTACCGTAACCATAAAGCCACTGAAGATCAGCCAGCGGGGAGACATCAGATCCCCCAGATATCCGCTGACCAGCTGCCCTACCCCATAGGTAATAAAACCGATGGTGGTCACCAGGGAAACGGCCGTTTTTGCCAGATGCTCCGTTTGGATGATATCCACCAATACAGCCCCGAAGTTGATCCGGGTAATATAGCTAGCAAAATATACGATGATCGCCAGCAAAATCATCAGATTGACTTGTTGTTTTGTTTTGAGTTTATTCATTATACTTACGATAAAAAGAGTGCATACAACGATGCACTCTTTTGATTCAATTATTCAGCGTCCTTGCAATCCTCAACGCCGCAGCATTCACAATCGCCGTCACATTCTTCCAGATCGCTCAGATCAAATTCCAGATCCTCGCCACAGTTGGGGCAGTTGATCTCGCCCAGTTCGGCAACTTCATCATCCACGGAGAATTCTTCGCCACAGGTGGGACAAACGATCGTATAATAATCGTCTTCCTCGCAGTCGTCGCATTCCTCGTCCAGGAAATCCTCAACGGCAGCCAGATCTTCGTCAACCTCCTGGATGTATTCATCCAGCTCGGTGATGTTATCTTCGGCATCGGCCACAGCAGCAGCCATATCGTCCAAAACGTCAACGATGTTCAGGAACAGTTCCTTATAGGGATCCTCATCGCTGAGCTTCATTCCCTGCAGAAGGCCTTTGATATAAGCAACTTTTTCTAACATAGTCGTTCTCCTTATTCCTTGGCACGGCCCATATATTCACCGGTACGGGTATCGATCTCGATCAGTTCACCCTCGTTGATGAAGATGGGCACCTTAACAACAGCGCCGGTTTCCAGGGTGGCGGGCTTGGTTACGTTGGTAGCGGTATCGCCACGAACGCCAGGCTCGGTCTCGGTAACAAGCAGTTTTACAAAGAAGGGGCATTCAACGCCGAATACGTTGCCGTTATAGGACATGATCTTAACGATATCGTTTTCCTTTACGAATTTGAAAGCATCGTCCAGCTTATCGGAACCCAGGGGCAGCTGATCGTAGGTTTCCATATCCATAAAATAGTAAAGATCGCCATCCTGATACAGGTACTGATAATCCTTACGGTCGATGGTGGCATTCTCGAATTTATCAGTGGGGTTGAAGGATTTTTCAACCACAGCGCCGGTGATCACGTTCTTGAACTTGGTACGAACGAAGGCAGCGCCCTTACCGGGTTTCACGTGCTGGAACTCCACCACCTGATAAACCTGACCGTCCATATCGAAGGTCACACCGTTTCTGAAATCGCCTGCAGTAATCATAATTTAATATTCCTTTCTGATTCGAATAGTACTCTAAATGTTATTGTACAATATAGAATGTTATTTTTCAAGTAAAATCTTGGAATTCTCGTAGATTTTTTTCATTTCGAGGGCATCTTTACTCTGGGTACCGGCGGATTCGCAGATGATAATGGGCTCCGCATTCCGCTTAGCCAAAATTTCTGCCAAGGGAGCAAAATCCGGTCCGTATACGGCATCCTCAAAGGTCAAATGACGCTTTTCGCCGCCGGTGGTATATTCGATCTTGGAAAAATGAGAATGGAAGTGAGAAGCTCGCCAAGCACCCAATTGATCTTCCATTACCGCAAAAACCCGCTCATAATCTTCGGCGTTGAAGAAAAGCCCTTGCTCCCGAGCATTCAAATGACCAAAGTCAATGGTCGGTAAGATAGAATCATCCACCTTACAAAGGGTCATCACCTCATCCAGGGAACCAAGCTGATTGATCTTACCCATCGTCTCCGGACAAAGAATGATATCCCCATAGCCTTCGGCACGGTAGGCTTCCACTGCCTTGGTCAGGGTCTCCACCGCAAGGTGGGTAGCCTCTTCCCTGCTCATCTTGGCGCAAGAACCGGAATGAAAGATCACCCGGGTGGCGCCGATCTTTTTGGCAAGCGCCGCACTCTCCAGCAGGTAGCGGATACTGTTATCCCGTTTTTCCGCCTCCACGGAGGACATTGAAATATAATAAGGCGCGTGAACGGAAAGCAGAATACCGTAACGTTCTGCTTCACTCCTGAGAGCCATTGCGGTCTTTTCGTTCATCCGAACACCCCGACCGCATTCCACTTCATAGGAATCCAGGCCAATACTATTCAAAAAGGCAGGCATCTGATCGGTAGTTTTATTACCGGCCTCTTTAAACCAATCGCAATTCCCACCGGGTCCGAAATGGGTCATTTTAAACCGTCCTTTCTGCGCTTACGTTCAATAATCGGTTTTTCCAGGCTACGCTTCAGCCGGAAAAAGGCGTTTTCCTTCAGTTCAATGGGATCTACCAAAATGGAAATCATCCCCGCCGCATTGGCGCCCCAGGAATCGGTAAAGACCTGATCCCCTACCAAGGCAATTCTTTTAGCAGGCAAATCAAACTGACGGCGCACCTTATTAAGAAAGATCCCCAAAGGCTTTGCACTGCGGTGATAGGCGGTAAGACCAAGTCCTTCTGCAAAAAGAGATACCCGCTTACGGCTGTTATTGGATACGATAGCCACCTTCAAGCCCTGACCCTGCAGATGCTTAAGAAAAGCAAGAACCTTCTCGGTGGGTTTTGGGGTGGAATAACTGACCAATGTATTATCGATATCGAAAATAATTCCCTGAATTCCCAGCTCGGCGATCATCTCGTCGGTCAGGGCAAATACGTCGGGCAACAGATATTGAGGTGTTAACAATTTCGTTCTCCTTCAAAAAATATATAAAAAGTATACCAAACTATCATTGTAAATTCAAGACGAATCGTATATAATATTTTTTGAGGTGAAAAAAATGAAGTTTCCGATCAACAGAGAACAGCGCAGCTGGGGGTACCTTGCCTTCGCCGTTTTGGCCGCCACGTCGATCCTGATCCTGCTTTTGGTCAATTTAAGCAGTGTTGCCGCCGGCGTTAAAAAGGTATTATCCTTATTCGTACCCTTTTACGTTGGTTTTTTTATCGCTTATATTCTAAACCCTTTTTTAAAGCTATGGGAAAACCGGGTCTTTAAAAAGGTCAAAAGACCCCAGGTGCGCAGAGCTTTGAGTGTGATAACCGTTTATGCCATTTATGTTTTAGTGCTGGGCGGGGTCATCGCCTTTTTGCTCCCCCAATTGGCCAACAGCATCACCGGCCTGGTCAACGGGATCCCAGGCTATTATAAATCCTTTATGAGTACCGCCACAAAGTTCATTGAGGATCACCCCAGTATCAACGAATTCTATCAAAATTATAAGACCCAGATCGATTCTATGGTCGGGCAGGCGGTCAAGACCGTCGGTGATTATATGACAACGGTATTGCCGAAGCTTGCCTCCTTTACCGTACAGTTCGGTTCCTGGATGCTGAATTTCTTCGTAGGCTCTATCATCTCCGTTTACTTTTTGGCCGGTAAGGAAAAGATCATCGCCAACTGCAAGCGGATCCTGAATGCCGTTGTGCGCAAAAAAGAGCATTACCGCCGGGTTTTGGAGGTGGCGCACGTTGCCCACGAAAAAACCTTACATTTTATCACCGGTCAACTTTTGGATGCATTGGCAGTTGCCGTGATGTCCTATATTGCGATGATGATCTTTGGGTTCCCCTATGCTTTGCTGAACGCCATTATCCTGGGTTTATTCAATACCATCCCCTACTTCGGTCCCTGGATCGGGGCTGTACCGCCGGCAATCATCATTTTGATCGTAGAACCTAAAATGTTTTTCTGGTATCTGTTGTTCGTATTGGTAATGCAGCAGGTCGATTCCAACATCATCGGACCACGCATTCAGGGTCAACAGGTTGGGCTTTCCGCCCTGTGGATCATATTTGCCATCTTCCTGTTTGGCGGCCTCTTTGGCGTATTAGGTATGATGTTGGGTGTTCCTGCATTTGCAGTAATTTATTACTTCATCAGTTCCTGGATAACAGAGGGACTGGAAAAGCAAGGCAAGCCCACCGATGCCGCTGAATATGCACGACCCAAGGATCGTGAAATGATTGAAGAACCGCAAGAAAAAGCAGAAGATTAAACAGTAAGCCCCTCGGCCAAGGCCGAGGGGCTCTTTTTATGATTGGATCATACCAATCCCTTTTTCTAAATTTTCAAGACTTAGCATTCCGTTGGCATAGGTCACCAGGTTTCCGTCCTTATCGATAAAATAGGTTGCCGGGAAGCCGGTTACATAATAGTTCTCAACAGCTTCGCCCTTAGTATCAAAGTACACCGGGAAATCATAGCCTTCTTTTTCCACGTACGCTTTAGCGGCCTCCATGGTTTCCTGAATCCCGTCGGTGGCGTTGACCATTACGAACTGTACGTCGGGGTACTTTTCGTAGGCCAAATTGAAATCAGGCATCTCCTGCTTACAGTAGTAGCACCAGGTAGCCCAAAAATTCAGCACGATGGGCTTTCCCTTCAGATCCGATAACTTCACCTCGTTCCCGTTATAATCCAACACCGTAAAATCAGGTGCGGAATAATCGGTACCGTCTTCCGTTTGTTCCGTGGTTTGATCCTCCATCAGGTTCAGGCCGAATTTATCACTCAGTTTAGGATAAAGCACCGCAGCAACTGCAACCACAACCACCAGCGCCGCCGCAAGGATGATCCATTTTAAATTCGCTTTCATAAAAACCTCCTATGAAAATAAGCTCAGAAACTTACCAAAAAGACCCGTTACCATCAAAACGCCCACCACAATCAACAAGGATCCACTGATCACATTGATTACGCTATAATGTCGTTTTATAAAACCAAAGGCCCCTTTCAACTGAACGATCAGAATTGCGCTAATCAAAAACGGAATTCCCAATCCCAAAGAATAGAACACCAACATCAAAACACCCTCTACCACACTGCCGCGGTTAGCGGCCAACATCAAAGCGGAGCCTAAAAAGGCACCTACACAGGGGGTCCAGCCCACCGAAAAGACCACACCGAACAGCACGGAAGAGAAAAAGCCCAGTTCCTTGGGATTAAAACGATCAAAGCCTTTGAAAAGTTGAAGTTTGAAAACGCCAAGAAAGTTTAACCCAAAAAATAAAACAATCAGACCGGTTACAACATTAACAATTATCTCGTAATCCCGTAAGATACGACCAAAGCTACCAGCCAAGGCCCCCAAAAGTGTAAACACTACTGTGAACCCCAAAATAAAACCAATAGCATTTTTGATCACCCGCTTGGTATTCTTATCGGATCCGCCGGCGAAATAGGAAATATAGATCGGCAGCATCGGCAAAAGACAGGGCGAAACAAAGGTGATGATGCCTTCTAAAAATGATATTAAATATTGCATACTTTTTCTCCTTTGTTCTAATCTTACCACAATAAGATAAAAAATACTGTGACCGTGTCACAATTTGAGTTATTTTTTTCGTAGGATCAAAAAGACCGTGGGATGTAAACCGCCTGCATCGGTGCGATATTCCTTAACAAGAACCAGTTTGGGTGCCCGAAGCACCAGTCTTCTTAATAATTGAATTTCCATGGTATAGAGAACGGCGATCCCGCCGGGGCGGAGCCATTCATCCAAGTTTCGCACCAGGCTTTCATACAGTTTTTGGTTGGATCGATGACCGCCCACCCGATTACCGAAGGGCAGATTGGAGATCACCTCGTCCAGGGGCTCGGTGGGCTTCCAAAAGCGGGCATCCCCTAAATGCAGTTCCACCGGTAATTGGGCGGCCTCGCTATTCTCATGGGCGGCCTCCAGGGCGGATGGAACAATATCCACCCCCATCAACCGGCACTTTGTGATCTGCGCACGTTCCAAAAGCATGGTTCCACTACCGCAGCAGGGATCTGCCACCACTGCATTTTCCTTTAAATAAGGACCTACCAGCGCTAAAACACCGGCAGCAGTGGTGGGATGAATGGAAGCAGGCAATTCTTTCTTGCGATAATCAAAGCGATTATCCGACAAGGTAAATAACTTTACACATAGTTCTACCCGATCTTTTAGTTGTGTTAAGCGGAATTCCACTTCGTAAGCAGAAGGATTGTTGATCAATTCGGGACAATCAATGGCAGAGACCAACGCACGAGCCACCTTTCCACGTTCCGCTATATTCCGCAGCTCCAGGCGGTAGGAAAAAGGCGGATTTCCCCGATGAGTCGCCTTCAAAAAGGGCAGAATCTCCCTTTTACAGCATTCGCCGATCCGTTCGGTTGAAAAAGGTTGATCCTTCATAAAAACGAACAGCAACTCCTGCCAATAACGGATTGGTTCCAGAGCAGCAATATTTCCCAAATGAGCCCGAACGGACTTGGTTGAAAAACCCTGCAATTCCACCCCGGCCTTTTGCAGAGCCTTTGCCAGCAACGGTTCCGTAGCCGCAGGGCAGGTCAATTGAATCGGCATTGGACGATCCAGGCCGATAAAAAGATGCTTTTCCGATTGGCAATAGGTAGAAAGCGCTTTTTTCAATGCATCCTGCTCAGCCCGACAATGGCTTTCCTCCGAGGGATCAGCAGCCGGCGTCACTTGATAGGATCTCAAATACGCCTCTGCTTCGGCACATTGCAGAGCCCCCAAAGCCAACAGCTGCGAGGGGCGAACCATTCGCTTATCCTCCCGCTCCAAGGCCGCGATCAAAGCCGCGGCATCGGCCGGATCTCCCAGGGCACCGGCCAGGCGGGCGGCATTTTTGCGCATTTTGAAGGAATCACTCTGCAACGACGCATGGAGTGGCGCACGATCAGACAACCGAGCGACCATTTCCTGCCGCCATTGCTTCTGTTTTGCCGCCCGCGCCAAAAGGCCGGCCGCAGGAGCATCCCCTTCTAAAAACAAGGCCCACGCCCCCTCAAAGGCTGCGGGAAGATCGTGAGCCAGTTGTTCAGCACCGTTGGGCGCTCTTAATTGTTCGTAAACCTGTTTTTTATTCATAGTCCATCTCTACGGTGATCACGTTCTTTAACTGACCGGGAGTACCTTTATACTCGATCTTTTGCAAGGAATCGATCACGATTTTTTCAAGATCACCTTTATCATTAATATGGAAGGAACGAACCTGGCTGGTCTGTTCACGGCGGATCGAACGCTCGTCGGAATGAGCAAACATATCGGTGACCGCCTTACTCTTTAGGGTAACGTAGATCACCTTACCGGTCTCAGTCTCTTCCATGGTCACGGATTCAAAAAAATGCTTACTGTAACGAAAGTTATTATCGATCCGGAACAGAGAAAGGGTGTTCATATAGTTGGTAGAATGGGTCAGCATTGCCTTGGAATCCTTGGTCACGTCCAGCCACTCGCCGGAGGGAAGATCCAATTGGTACGCCGCCGTACCGTCCGCTTTATAAGAAGCCACCAGATCACCGTTAGTGATATCGTTGCGCTCAAAAGTCACCTTGCCCTCGTCGTCGGTGGTAAAAGAATATTCAATTACCCCCTTGGAGTTATTAGCGGGATCAACGGTATCCTCGTTAAGGGTGGAAACCTTAATACTTCCCTTTTTATGGGCTACGGTTTGCTTAACCGCCGCTTCATAGGCGGCAAAGGCCGCATCGGTCTCCGGTGTATCTTCAAAGGTATCACAGCCGCACAGACCAAGCAGTAATATAAAAACCGTACAAATCAACGTTAACTTTTTCATTCGCTCACCTCATATTTAATTATATGCCATCCCACTTAAAAGTCAAGCAAACAAAATAAAAAAGCCCCCGCAATTGCGGAGGCCTTTAAGACGCAAAAATCAAGCACCCATCTTATTGAGTTTACGAGTCAGCGCGCTTTTCTTTCTGTTGGAGGTATTCTTAGCAATAATACTCTTTCCGACAGCCTTATCAATCTTCTTCACAGCCAACTTATATGCATCGGTTGCAGCAGCCTTATCGCCGGTAGCAACGGCAGCATCAAAATTCTTGATGAGAGTTTTCATTTCGGACTTCAGCATTTTGTTATGCAGGCTCTTGGTCTCGGTCACCAAAACTCTTTTCTTAGCAGATTTAATGTTGGGCATGGGATACACCTCCTTGTCGTAATATTTAAATTGCTATGATATTTTACCACCCTTTTTTGCTAAAATCAAGTGTTTTTTTAAAAAACTACCATTCTTTTTTGGGGAATTGGCAATTTTATTATAAAATGCACAAAACGAACGATATATGTCGAACATTTTTTAAATATTTTTAAATTTTCCCTTGACTTTAGTATTTTTGTATACTATAATTTCTATAAGTACTATGTTAGGAGCATCAGGATGCCTGTGGCTGATACAGTTTCTCAAGAATTATTAAATGCAGCCAAGGGCGGCAAAGCCGCTGCGCAAAATCAGATCATCCTGCAGCTTTCCCCCATGCTGAAGCGTATTTCATCCCGTTATTTTATTATGGGCGGCGATAAGGACGATCTTCTGCAAGAGGCCATGATCGGCTTACATAAAGCGATCACCAGCTACGATGCTTCCAAAAACAATGAATTCATCGCCTATGCGAAGACCTGTATCCATAATCAGATCATATCTGCAATCAACGAAGCCGCCGCAAAAAAGCACCGGCCGCTGAACGCTTCGTTGGAATTGGAAGCGGCCAACCAATTCAGCTATGATGGTCCCATGGATCTTGTGATCACCCGCGAGACGTTAGAATCGGTTCTTGCAATTATTCAAGATAAGCTTTCCAAAAAAGAAAAGCAGGTACTGCTCCTCTATTTGGACGGTTTATCTTATAAAAAAATCGCAGCAATGCTTCAGATCACCGAAAAATCGGTTTCCAATGCCCTTTGTCGGATCCGCAGCAAGCTGACCTAATCATAGTTGAATGCCCTGCAGGCTCTGTGGCGGAGCGCTGATTGATCAGAGGGAACGGTTCGATTCCGTTGAGGGTTAAAAAAATATTCTTACCACGAAAGAGGAAAAAACCATGTACGAAGACAAGAAACTGATCTGTAAAGATTGCGGCAACGAGTTCGTTTTCACCGCCGGTGAGCAGGAATTCTACGCTGAAAAAGGCTTCCAGAACGAGCCCCAGAGATGCAAGGCTTGCCGTGACGCCCGCAAGAACGCTGCCAAGGGTCCCAAGACCTTCTATGATGCAGTTTGCGCTGATTGCGGTGCAGAATGCAAGGTGCCTTTTGAGCCCAGAGAAGACCGCCCTGTTTACTGCAGCGATTGCTTCGCTAAGAGAAAAGACGCCGAATAAGTCTTCGTATTTTAGCAATGAAATACGGCTACCGGAATATTCCGGTAGCCGTTTTTATTTTATCTGAACACCTCTTCGATCTGCCGTATACTTTCCGGCGGTGAATAACACCAGCGCTCCAGCTTCTCCCCCGCATAATAATATGTAAATGGCATCGGCTTTTCAACGGGATCCCCCATATCAACAATAGCAAGTTTGACCTTCATCTTTTCGGGGATAATACTTTTAACGTAGACCCCCACGTAGCGATCCACCGAGACACGCTCTACCACCTCGGCCAAGCCGGCAAGATTCGGGGTCAGTTCCACAAAAATTCCATAGGGCTCGATGCTGCGGATCACACCGGCTACCGTCTGCCCAACTCTGAAATCCGCCACGTTTTCTTCCCAGGTACCCAGAAGTTCCTTATGGGACAAGAGGATCCGGCTTTGATCCCGATCCACCTGCAGTACCACCACCTTGATCTTCATACCGCAAACAAAACGATGATCCGGATGATTGATCCGAGAAACGGAGATCCGATCAATGGGGATCATAGAAATGATCCCACACCCCAGATCCACAAAAGCGCCGAACTGCTCCAGATGGGTCACCCGGGCATCGATCACCATTCCCGGCTTCAGGCTATGAAATAAATAGGCCGCACAGCATTCCTGGGCCTTCCTGCGGGAAAGGAGAGCCATCCGCTTGCCTTCACGAAAGATGAAACCTTCCACCATAAACGAAACCATCTTGTTAACACGGGTGATGATGGCAACGTCCTTGACCGTTCCCTCCCGGATCCCCATAGCCGCCTCCGGTCGGGGTATAAAGCCCATAAGATCCCCCAATTGAACGTATAGGTTATGCTCACTATCGCAAAGGGTACACCTCGCCTGCAGGATCACCCCTTCTGCCCTGGCCTGCTCCAGCCCCTGCTCACTTTCCAGATAGCGGTGTTCCTCCGGTCGTTCGCACCCTTCCGGGCGATATGTTTCCTTGATCATTCTCTTCCATTCCTTTCAAGCATTTCTTTGTGTAAATATATATGAAAAGAAGCGGAATTCTATAACTTATTTTGTCTAACTTACGATTTGAAAAAAGATGCATCTATATGTTATAATATTATAAAATAGGAAAGGTAGGCACTGCGATGGATATTCGGATCAACGATATACTGACCATGAAGAAAAACCACCCCTGCGGCAACAGCCGTTTTAAGGTATTGCGGATCGGTATGGATTTTAAACTGCAATGCCTGCAATGCGGGCGGGAGATCATGTCCCCTCGCCTGAAGATCGAGAAAAATATTAAGAGAATTGAGCGAGAAGCCAATGATTGAGCAATTACAGTTAATCGAAGAGCGATACGAGGAGGTAAATCGTCGGCTTTCGGATCCCCAGGTGGTCAGCGATCAAAAATGCTACACCGATCTGATGCGAGAGCTGAAGCGCTTGACCCCCATCGTGGAAAAATACCGGGAGTGGCAGGCCGCCGAAGCCCAGTGGAAGGACGCAGAGGAACTCATCAAGGAGTCTGACGACGCCGATATGCTGGCCTTAGCCGAGGATGAATTCAAAAGCGGCAAAGCCACCGCAGAAGCCTGTCTGGAGGAATTAAAGATCCTTTTATTGCCCCGAGACGAAAACGACGATAAAAACGTTATTATCGAGATCCGCGGCGGGGCCGGCGGCGAGGAGGCCATGCTGTTTGCCGCCACCCTCTTTCGGATGTATACCATGCACGCCGAGAGCAAAGGCTTTAAATACGAGGTATTGAATCTGAACGACACCGAGCTGGGCGGTATTAAGGAGATCGCCTTTTCCATCACCGGCGAGGGTGCTTTTTCCCGTTATAAGTTTGAAAGCGGCGTTCACCGGGTTCAGCGGGTCCCCGAGACCGAAAGCGGCGGACGGATCCACACCTCCACCGCCACTGTGGCCGTATTGCCCGAGATGGAAGAGGTGGATTTTGAGATCAACCCCACCGATCTGCAGATCGATACCTTCCGTTCCTCCGGCGCCGGCGGTCAGCACGTAAACAAAACCGAAAGTGCCATCCGCATTACCCATTTGCCCACCGGGCTGGTGGTGGAATGTCAGGACGAACGGAGCCAGCATAAAAACAAAGAGCGTGCCCTTAAGATCCTGCGTTCCCGCCTGGCAGAAATCGAACGCGAGAAGCAAGAGGCCGCCGTGGCCAGCGAGCGTAAGAGTCAGGTCGGTACCGGAGACCGCAGTGAGCGGATCCGCACCTACAATTACCCCCAGGGTCGGGTAACCGATCATCGGATCGGGTTGACCTTGTATAAATTAGAGCAGGTCCTCAACGGCGATCTGGACGAGATCATTGATGCGCTGATCACCCACGATCAGGCTGAAAAGCTGAAGGGGGCGCAATCCTGATGGAAACCAAGCTGTATACCCAAAAGGATCTGGCAAAATGCGGTGCATTGATCCGGGCGGGCGAATTAGTCTGCTTCCCCACCGAAACCGTTTACGGCCTGGGAGCCAATGCCTTGGATCCCCAAGCCGTTGCCAAGATCTTTGAAGTTAAAAATCGCCCTGCCAATAATCCTTTGATCGCACATATTTGTGATCCTTCGATGTTACCGATGGTCACGGATACTCTGCCGGACGAGATCAAAGAGCTGACCGATCTGTTTTGGCCCGGCCCCTTTACGGTGGTATTGCCCCGGGGAGATCGGATCCCCGATATCGTTTCTGCAGGATTGGATACGGTAGCCGTTCGTTGCCCGGATCACCCCATTGCATTGGAACTGATCCGGCAGGCC
>JAZQAR010000103.1:0-10735 GCA_045545315.1 Eubacteriales bacterium
TATGTAGGTACAAACTATGAAGAGCATCTAATCAATCAAGAATACCGCAAAGCACTTAGCGGCAAATCCATAGACCAAGCTCTACTGGAGGAAACCATTGCCGCCTACAAGGATTTGCCGATAGAAACGAATTATGTTTTAACGGAAGAATACCAGACCTACGCCCGTCCGTACAGCGAAATCTTCAATTTGATCCGAGTATGGACGGGTATGGACAAACAAGCAGTCGTACAGTGGGTTCCCGATGAAGCTACATTATATGCCACCATGATGGGACGGTTTGAAGAATCGTCCATTAACAACCATCTGACCGAAGCCGAGATTGCATATTGGCAAGGACAGGCCGATACCATTACAACCCCTATTGTGTATCAGTTCCATGAGGCATACCGATGTATCTTAGAGAATTTTCTCATCGTAGGTTTCATGATGCTGCTCTTTACGGCCATCGCTCTTTCGAGTAGCTTCCCTGATGAGCACACGCATCGAACAGATCAGCTTATGCTGTGTACTGCAAACGGAAAAAGGCGGCTCTATTGGGTCAAGCTGTTCGCCGGAATTACTGTGGGATTTGTTGGCGCACTGCTTATGACGGCACTGACTTGGTTGCTGTGTCTGTGTATCTATGGTTCTGAGGGATTTGATACATCGATGCAAATTTTTTACACAAACTATGCAGGCAATATCACCATAGGAAAAGCCTGTCTAATTGCATACGGCTGTCTGCTGGTGACTGCGTTTTTGATCAGCATATTTGTCATGTTCCTATCTGAACTGTTTCATAGCAGTATAGCTGCAATAGCTATTACTGCAGCTATGATTCTTGCTGGAGCTCTAGTTCAACCACCGGCAGAGTATCGTATATTGGGACAGATATGGGATTATCTGCCTACCTGTTTTCTGGCTATGTGGAACACGTTTGACATTCGGTTGGTTTCTCTGTTTGGAACGCATTTTACATCCTATCAAATTGTTCCTTTAATCTACGTTGTCGTCGCATCGCTGCTGGCATTCCTCGGAAGGCGTATCTATTGCCGCCGTCAGATTAGCGGAAGATAAACGCACACCTGTTATAACAAGCGGTTACCTCGCAACCACCTGATACTATTCCACAGGCGATTTTGCAACATTTTCTGCAACAAAAAATTTGATAAATGAAATAATGAGTAGAAAAGTGGGTTCAAATTTGCCGTTTAGAATAATATTTAGGGCATAAATAAGCCAAAGAAGAAACTTAAAAAAGAGTGGGAATAATACCGATTTAACACAATGAATCCATAGTAGCAGGCAGTGATTTTCATTGTCTGCTATTATTTTTATCATTGTTATTCACAACAGAAATCGTAAATCACGATATAATATATAACAAACCGAAGCACGGCGGCAGGGAGGTTTTCTCTCTGCCGCTTTTTCTGTATTTTTGTGGCAATATTCTTATTTATATGGTATACTATTTTTAATATGGAGGTATGCTGTTATAAGCGTAAAGTTGATAAAAGGCAGTTTTGAATATAAAACACAGATCATTGATATGCTTGAAGAGTGGACAGACTACAACATTTTTGTGAAACCAAGGAAAAGGTTGCCTACCGTAAAAGTGAAGGTTGTTCTGTTGTTGAAATAAATCGATCAAAACTGTTGAAATTAGGAGGCGATAAATATGAAAAAGAACTCTTCCGTTATGAACGTACTGATGATCGGCAACAGCTACTGCTATTACTACGTAGAGGAACTGTACGAAATGGCAAAGGCGGCGGGAATCGATATGCGGGTGTGCAACGTCTACGCTGGCGGCTGCCCTTTGGAAAAGCACTATACCTGGTGGAAAAAGGGCGAAAGCCATTATCAGTATTTTGAAACCTTCAATTCCAATCAGATCAAGGCAGAGCCGGTAGATCTGGAATGGTGCCTGCGGCAGCGGGATTGGGATGTGATCAGCTTGCAGCTGGGCGGCGACACAATGCGAAAGTACACTGCCGATCAGGTGCTGGAACTGACCCGGGGATATCGCACCGCCTTATACGGTTATCTTAAAGAGCGGTTTCCCAAGGCCCGGTTCTTTTTCCACCAGACCTGGACCTATGAGATCGGTCATACCAAACCGGATGGCTTTGTGATGAAGGATCTGGCTCAGCAGATCGCCCATACCGAAAACGTGCGGCAAATGGGGCGTGGCATCTGCCGGGAAGATCGAGTGGATTGCATCAATACCGGCGATGCCTGGGAACTTTATCGGGCCTTTTGCGATGAAAAGGGCATCCCCCATAATCTCTGTGCCCGCCTGGGAACGGGGAACCCCCTTCACAGCGGCGACGGCACCCACGATGGCGACGTGGGCGGCGGGCAGTATCTGAACGCTTGCGTTTGGTATGAGATCCTCACGGGGCTGGATTGCCGGGAAAACCCCTATGTTCCGGTTTATTTCTATGAAGGCAAAGAATATGGGCTGAACGAAGGGGTCCACGTAACGGACCTGCAGAACGCCGCCCACCGGGCGGTGGAAAAGCGGGCTTAAACCGCTGCCGTATAAGGGAAAAGGCGCTTGTATCTCGTTTGTTTTTAAAAAGCAACCGGCAATTGATGATTTCAAGTTGGTATACGAGCGCAATTTGCGATAGAATGAAACGAACGGAAAGGGAGAAAGAATCAATGGAATTTCGTTATGATACACAGCTTTTGATCGAAGGCACCGGCTTGGATGAGGATGCCATCTTTGATTATTTTGTAGCTAATTTCAAAGGGGATTCCCTACTGGCGGTGGGGGATGAGGATCTGATCAAGATCCATTACCATACCAACGAACCTTGGCTGGTGCTGGAATATTGCGCCACATTGGGTGAGATCTATGATATTGTGATCGAGGATATGGATCGCCAATCCCGGGGGTTGCAGGGTTGATGCTGAAGATCGCTTTACTACAATTAATGCCGGAGGGTAGCCTGCAAGCTAATCTGCAAAAGGGGAAGGAAGCCTGCCGTAAGGCTAAGGAACTGGGCGCAGATATCGCCCTTTTTCCGGAAATGTGGAATAACGGTTATCAGATCCCGGAGGAGCCCCTGGCCCTTCGGGCAATGGCCGTTCCCGCCTGCGGGGAATTCGTTTCTGCCTTTGGGGCTTTAGCGAAAGAGTTGGAACTGGCGATCGGCATCTCCTTTTTGGAGGAGTTCAAGCCCTTGCCACGGAATGGACTTTGCCTTTTCGATCGCTTCGGTAAACGGGTGTTGCACTATGCCAAGGTGCATACCTGCGATTTTGGGGATGAATGCCGGTTGATCCCCGGCGAGGATTTTTACGTGACGTCCCTGGATACCCGGTTGGGACCGGTGCAGGTAGGGGCAATGATCTGCTATGATCGGGAATTTCCCGAAAGTGCCCGAATTCTGATGTTGAAGGGGGCGGAACTGATTTTAGTCCCCAACGCCTGCCCGATGGAGATCAACCGCCTTTCTCAATTGCGGGGACGGGCCTATGAAAACATGGTGGCCATTGCCACCTGCAACTATCCGGCACCATACCCGGATTGTAACGGCCATTCTTCGGTGTTTGACGGAGTGGCTTATCTGCCGGAGCTTTCCGGCTCCCGGGATACCTGCATTTTGGAGGCAGGGGAGGAAGAGGGCATCTATTTGGCAGAATTGGATCTGAAAATGCTTCGTAACTATCGGGCAGAGGAAGTTCACGGAAATGCCTACCGTCGTCCGGAAAAATATAATACCTTGATTTGCGAAGAAATCAAAGAACCCTTTATCCGTCCGGATCGCCGTTTGTAAAACGCAGAAGTTCAGGCTCAAATTTCATGGTTACTTCCTCCCGATTTTGAAGTACAAATTATTGCGGTAGTTTACAATGTACGTTATGGTGCAGTCCACCCGGACGCAGCATCCCTTTTTCGGCATATTCTTTCGAAAATGCAAGTAATTTAATCCCTTTATCAACGGTAGAACGATATATGGTTTCCATATCATTTAAGTGCGGTTGAGACATATTGATCCCTGTTAAATTTGGAATTGAGCATAGGGATTCAATATAATGATCTCCGCGGCCGCAAAAATGCATGGCACCTCCATTGAAATGTGAGAGCAGGGCCGTATCATACGGTACAGAAAATTCTTGGTATAATTGGGGTGAAAGATTCATAGCACTGTCATTACGCAAGAGAATATGACCACGGTGCCGCAAAGAAGGCCAATGACAGTGTACCTCGCCTTTTGAAGGGAACAGTTCAAACCATCTTTCAAGAAATGCAATATAAGTATCTTGGATCAATTTTAATAGATTATGGACCAGTTCGGGCTCATCATACATGGCGAAAAACATTTCTCCGCCCCAGAGAAGTTCGGCAATGTCTAATGGACCTTGTGTGTCGGGATGATAGACTTCTACATATTTTTTAACCAAAGGATAAGGTTCAAATGCTTCAGCGCACAATTCACCAAACGCAAATACATTTTTGCCAAGACCGTTTGTCAACGACGGGATGTCTTTTTCTGTCAACGAACGAATTATTTCGGTGTCATTAAAGGATTTGGTAGTAGGCAGAGTGTTTGTTTTACGGGGCATGCTATAGATTTCAGCTCCGAATAGGGAGGAAAGGATCCCCGTTCCGTAATTTGCACGAATGCAAAGATTTTGCGTGCGTGTAGAAAGTGCCTGTATAACGCCTGACAGTTGTGCCTGTAGCATCAGATCAATATCCTGAATGGTATCATTGATATGGATATTCGGCAGCTTTATATCAATAGGAGTGACTTTTTTTCGATAGGGGGTAAATATTTCGCCGGTAAAACGATCAAAAAGAAAATCGTTCCATTGAGCACTAAAATCGTCTTCAACAGCGGGATCCAATCGGGATTCGATATATTCTAACAGTGAAATAGTTTCCTTACTTGGTTTCACTATGGAAGCCTCCTTTTTGAAATGATATTTGCGAATAGTATAAACCTTTTGTGTGGTCAAAGATAGATGTTTATTGGTGAAAAATTTAAATATATTGACTTTCATAAAACGCAGAATTATAATAAAATAACCTCATAGAAAGAGAGTGTTGGTATCTGAGGAGGAAGCCGAGAGACTTTCAGCTTGGCAAGATCATTATGAAAATGAAAAAAGTATATAATACCGGGAATATACAATGCTTAAGAACGATATCAGAGGGATATGATATGGAAACAATGCATATCCATGATGTGTATGAAATCTACATGACACAAAGCAGCGGCATTAAGTTTGGGGTGAATAACAAAATATACGAACTGGATTGCGGTGATGTGATGCTTTTTACAGATGCAGATTTGCACAAAGCGATCGTTCCGAAAAACATTAAATACGAACGCTATATTGTGACGTTTTCACCGCAGTTGTTGCCGGAAGAGGATCGGGCAGTTTTATTAGAGTGCTTTGGCGATTCTGATAGGGAATGCAACCATAAACTACAATTGACTTCGGAAGAACAAAGAATGTTCATTGCTTTGGCAGAAGAATTGGTGTATGAACAAAAACAACAGTGGCAAAGTGAAAAGGGTCAATTACTGGCACTATGTAAGTTGCTTTTGTTTTTGAACCGTATCTTTCGAGAGAAGCAACAAGTGACTCCGGTTTTAATACATAGTTTTGATCCGCGGATCCGACGGGTGCTGGAATATATTGATGATAATTATGTTCATCAGCCTTCGTTGGATGAACTTGCAAAATTATGTTATTTAAACAAGTATTATTTGTGTCGGTTATTTCGTCAAGAAACCGGGTTTTCTATTAGTGATTATATAACATACCGGCGAATGTCTGCTGCAATGAAACTGTTGCGAAAAGGTGAAAGTATTTCTAACGTGGCAAGATTATCTGGCTTTAAGAGCGATACTTATTTTATTACTTCATTTAAAAAGAACTTCGGAACAACCCCTTATCAGTATATGCATAGAAATCCATAACTAAAAGAGCACGTCCGGCATTATTGCCGGACGTGCTCTTTTACTCCCGTATCAAAAAGGGAGAGGTTTATTATTACTGAAAATAAGGTGCGGAGTAAAAAAGGGGGGATCAACCCTGCTCCTTCAGGATAAGGGTTGCAAGAAAATCCGTTGCTTTTTTGGCACCGTCAACGTTAAGATGCCATTGGTCGTAAAAATCAGAACTGTGATCAAAGGAAACTTCCTGCTCCAGATTACAGTACGTAATGTTATTGTCGTTGCAATATTGCTCCAGCCAATTGGTTTTCCTGCATTCGTTTTCGGTCATTGTATATGGAGCTCGATATAAAATAAGCTTGACGTTATTGTCATCGCAAAGCTGAACGATTTTTTCCAGATATTTCATCAGGTTGCTTTCATAAGGTAAAAGCTCAGAGCTGTTGATAACCGGCTGGGCATCGAAAAATTCGCTCACGTCGTTGGTGTAGTAATAGGGCAAAAATCCGTTGTTATTTTTTCGGAGCTTCATTTCATCCCCGATCCACGTGACCGATTTTTTTGTAAAAAGGTCAAAGGAATATTGAAAATCCAATTGGCTGATGGTTCTGCTTAAAAAACGCTCCTTGTATCGCAGAAGGGGAACGTTGACCTCCAATACGCTTGCGATTTCGGGGAAATCACGGATCACTTCCGTTTTTTCAGGGGAATGGGGAAGCAATTCGATGTTGACCGGGGTGTTTTCTCCAAGGATAGATTCCGGTGTCAGATAAGTATCGTAAGGGTTCATGCCCCATACGTCAACCAAAGCATATTTCGGAGTGTCCTTTTTGAACTGCTCTGCCATTCTCAAATAAGTAACGGGGATGATTTCGCTTGGGTTTGCAAAAACGTAAGAGGAGACTTGATATGTATCTTCAAAATATCCGGCATCAAAGGAAGAGTAAGCATGGCAGGAACCGTAAATATGCAAATCGTAGGTTTTATTTTCGTCTGCGAGAATTTGCTCCAACGCGTAATAACGGTTGTTTACTTCATTTAATGAAAAACTGTTTAAGATCAAAAATAAGGCGATAACGATGGTGCAGAATAAAGCACATAATGCAATTCTTTTGATTTTTTGTTTCATTAAAAGCCTCCGTATAAGAAGCCGGACATATCAAACTGGCTTCCGTATGCGCCAAATAAAATAACGTCAAATACCAGAACAAGACAGATGATCCAGCGAAGGATTCCGTGGGTGCGAAGTGTTCCGCGGATAACCTCTTCTTGTTTTGCTGTTTTTAGCTCCAGGGCGACCCAACCAATCAGATGTAAAAAGATCAGCGTGAAAGCGTTCTGAGATACCTGAAAGGAAAACAGGGTATTGTCAAACAGCTCCCAGGGTCTGAATTGGGTGAACATACTGACGATGTAGGATAAAGCTAAGGATAAGCTGTTGGCGCGGAAAAATATCCAGGCAAAGGTAACCAGATTGAAGGTGATGGCGGTTTGGTAGAGCCTTTCGCTCAGGGATCCTTCCTTCACCCCAAGAACTCCTTTGATCTTCTTGCGGAAATCAAAGGTCCGATCCCAGACGATCTGGTATACTCCATGCAAAAGACCCCAGGCCAAAAAGCCAAAGCCCGCGCCGTGCCAAAGGCTGCTTACAAGAAAGGTGACGAGGACGTTGATATAACGTCTGGCAGTGCCCTTGCGGTTTCCGCCCAGTGGGATATAAATATAGTTTTTTAGCCACTCGCTGAACGAGATATGCCAGCGATCCCAGAATTCCTTGATGGATCGGGAAAGGTAGGGGCGGTTGAAGTTGTTTATTAGCTCAACGCCAAACAGGCTGCTGACACCGCGGCAAATATCAACACAGCCTGAGAAGTCCGCAAAAAGCTGAATTGAATAACTAACGGCACCAAGGTATAAAAAGATACCGTTGATCTTTTCGTAATCGGTAAAGCAGGCCCCGACAAAAATTGCCAGACGATCGGCGATCACCAGTTTTTTGATCAAGCCGAAAAGTATGAGCAGCAGGCTTTCACGCATTCTTTCAAAGGTGAACTTTTCGCTGTTGAATAATTGGGGTTTTAACTGTTGGTACTTTGAAATGGGACCTTGCACGATGGCCGGGAACCAGGAGAGGAACAAAAGATATTTCCAAAAATACTGCTCCGGCTCCGTATTCCCCTTATATACGTCCACCAGATATGCGATGGCCTGTAGGGTGAAATAGGAGATTCCAACGGGAACAAGGAATGAAATTGCCGGTACCTCAGCGGAGATGTGGAACATCGAAAAAACACGGCCGAGGGTCGTGAATATCCAGGGTAGTTCTTTGATCATAAACCAAAGGGCCGCATTGGCTGCAATGCAGCATCCAATGACCGTTTTTTTAGCCTTGAAACGGAAAAGGTTTTTGGCAACGGAATAGGTAGTGATCCCCGTAAAGAGTAAAAAGAACAGATATTTAACGTTGAAGCAGGCGTAGAAAAAAAGGCTTGAGATCAGCAATACGCCGCCACGTATTTTTTGAGGAAGAAGATAATATAAAACGAGAACAACAGCCACGAAAAGTGCGAACCCTAAGGAAAGATAATTCATAATTTATGATTCCTTTATAATATATTATTTTTTATAATACCATATTCGGCTCTGTTTGACAAGTGGCTGCCTAAAATTTAAATCTTTATATTTGTGAAAAGGATGAAATTTTGCAAAAGATATGGTATAATAGATCCATTGATCCAAACAGAAATACGGTCTGTATCGGCTTTGTAGATTCCTTTGCCGGTGTCCGATGCAGATCTTAACGTGGAATGCTTTCGGTAGGCCGGGCGGTATCTGAATATAGAGGAGGATGAAAATGAAGATCATCATTGCCCAGCGGGGGGAGACCGCTGAATACTGTGTGGAAGAACTGAAAAAATACCTGGTGCAGATGTCCCGTGGGGCGATCCTACCCGCGGTAGAGCGTGTAGAAAAGCTTCCTCAAAAGGCCGAGGATGGCATTTTGCTGGGTCTTTTGGATGAAATGGGGTTGGATACCTCCGACTTGGAGGACCCCTTTATCGAGGATATTATCGATATTAAGATCGAAAACGGCGTGGGCTATATTGCCGGTAGTAACCAGCGGAGCATCCTGATGGGCATTTATCAGTACTGCACCTCTGCCGGGTGCCGCTTTTTACGCCCCGGTGCAGGGGGTGACCTGGTGCCCAAGGCCGATCTTTATCACCACTCCTTTGCTTACCGCAAAAAGGCGGATTATCCCTTCCGGGGTCAATGTATCGAAGGGGCGGTCAGCTACGAGCACGTGCGGGATACCATCTATTGGCTGCCCAAGGTGGGGATGAACCTTTATATGATCGAGGGGCTGGTGCCCTATAGCTATATGCACAAGTGGTACGGCCACGTGGGCAACTTTAAAATGCGCCAAAAGGGGCAGGAGACCAGCTGGCGGATGCTACGGGACTACGTGGATCTGATCGAGCGGGACGTCAAACGGGCGGGCCTGCAGCTGCATACCCTGGGACACGGCTGGATGTTCGAGGGCTTCGGCATCCACGACGACGATTCCCTGCAGTTTGAACTGACCGACGAGATCCGCAAGCACCTGGCCCTGGTGAACGGGGAGCGGGGACTGTTTAAAAACGCCACCTTCCATACGCATTTTTGCTATTCCAACCCCGAAAGTCGCAAATTCCTGGTGGACTATATGGTGAACTACATCAAATCCAAGCCCCACGTGGACTACGTTCATATGTGGCTGGCGGATTCGGTCAACAATCAATGCGAGTGTGAAGAATGCCAAAAGCTGATCCCCTCCGACCACTACGTAACTCTGCTGAACGAGCTGGATGCAGAACTGGAAAAGATCGGTGCTGATACCCGGGTGGTGTTCATTATGTATAACGAGACCGAGCGCCCGCCCCAAAAACTGGTGCTGAAGAACACCCGCCGCTTTTCTATGACGGTGGCCATCGGCCTCCATTACGAAAAGGGCTACCTGATCGAGCCCTTTGCCGATCCCGTGCCGGAATTCAAGCGCAACCAATATAAGCCTGCCCCGGCGGCTCTGCGGCTGAAGTGGCACCGGGATTGGAAGGATCTTTGCAATAACGTGCCCAGCTTTTTGTTCGAATACCGCTATTATACCGATATGTATTGCGACCTGGGGCATATGCAGATCTCCCGGGAGACCAACCGGGATATGAAGAGCATCGGGGAGCTTTCCTTCAACGGCTGTATGAACGACCAGACCCATCGGATGTTTATGCCCACCTCCCTGCCCTTGATCACTATGGGCGCCACTCTTTTTGATAAGGACGTGGATTTCGAAGCCCTGAAGGCCGATTATTTCCAAAGCGCCTTCGGCGCCGATGCCGCCCTCTGCCGTAACTATCTGGAGACCCTTTCCGACCTGCTTTGCCCCTCCAACTGGCGGGTAGGCGGCAAAAACGGAGTGGAGGAAGCCGCCCTGGGAAACGTGGAGGTTGATAAGAAAAATTGGATCAATAACCCATACGTGGCCGAAAAAGCGGCCAAAATTCCGGGTCTGGTGGAGGAATTCCTCCCGGTGATCGAGCGGAATATCGCCCTGGCCCAGGCGGAAGCCCAACGGCTTTCCTGGTATTACCTGCGGTACCACGCCGAGATCGTAAAGCGCTTTGCCAAGCTGCTGCTCACCGGCGCCCAAGGGGATATCGAGACCGCCAAGACCAAGTGTTACCAAGAGGTGATGGACTACGTTTCGGAACACGAGATGGAATTCCATCCCGCCTTCGACGGATTCCTCTTCGGCCACGCCATGCGGCTGAAGATGGGCTTGCCCAAGGTCCCTT
>JAZQAR010000104.1:0-24283 GCA_045545315.1 Eubacteriales bacterium
TGAAATTTAACCTAATTTGTGTTATAATATATAGGCAAATTTTGAAATATGAGCACCCTTGCGGGAGCCGTTCTTGCTAATTTCTTGCTAATAGGAGTTCGAAACATCAGCAGATATTAGCAGGAATACGAGCCACGAAAAAATATCGTGTTCGTTAGAAAACCCAGTAATATCAAGGGTTTTTAGCGTCGTGATAGACCAAACCGTATTAGGAGAAAACGTCTCGGTTTTACTCCTAAGCGGAAGGTCGGGGATTCGAATTCCTTCAAGCGCGCCAAAAAGTGCCGAGAAACCAAGGCTTCTCGGCACTTTTACTTTTTATTGCTCACTCATTAAATTGGGTGAGTTTTCTTGTTTCGGGAGGGTAGAACAAACTCAAACTTTTACCATATCCCGATTAGCAGGAAATTAGCAGAAAATCGGTGTTTTGCTAATCGCCTGCTAATTGGATTTTTAGCAAAATTCTGCTAATTTGCACAGGCGTATGTTCCATCCATAGACTTTTTCGCAAAATTTATTGTATTCTGTTGCAAGTTGTGGTAAACTAGATATTGCCAAACCAATTGAATATAAACATAGGGGCAATTTCTCTTTTTATAGGGATAATTATACCTTTTTTAGTCATACTCAAATTGTGAATTTGATAAAAACGCAAATTCTATCAATTTGAGTGTGCTTTATTGCCCTTTATATTGAATTGGTTTGGCGACTATCGGAGTTTGCGTTTTTTGTGCGGTTACTTCGGTAGCCGCACTTTTTATTTTATGGGGGATTATTTTATGCCTAACGAACAAACCAGCAAAATAAGTGATATTGAATTGCTAAATCACTATGCAAATGAGTGGAGTATGTTAAATCAATATGTTAATGATTTAGACAGAGGATATGAAAAATTCCTGACCCTTATGGCACTTATAGCTGGTGGTGCCATTACATTACTTGCCTTCATAGCGGATGGTCAACACGATAATTATTCATTTATTTTCTATATTGTTCCACTATCGTTTTTGGCAGTCTTCGGTGTTTTGGGTTATCAATTTCGCACAACTGCAGTTTTACGGGGACACTTAGCAAGAGTTGAAGAAGAAATGAATAAACTGCTAAGCAAAGATGTTTATATATGGAATTCCTCATTAATCGAAGTATATATGGCACATCAAAACATACCCAACAATTTTCTAATGGTTCCGATAATGCTGTTTATAGTTGGTGTAGTAGCAGTTTGTATTTACCAAACTTGGTTTGCAGGAGATTTATGGTTTAACATTACTTATTGGACAATTGTTTTAGTCGTTGCAACAGTAGTGCTAATTCCATTTTTCAGGAATGAAATTTTTAGGCACAGGGCTTATGATACTGACAAAATTATACAAGCATACGAAAACTATAAAACTGATTATGAAGAAAAGAAAAAATTAAAATGATAAAAGGAGAAATAACTATGCCAACAGAAAAGAAACTGACGGGTTATCCGTCTGTTGATAGGCCACAAGAGAGATTTTATCGCAAAAAACCTGTGCGTGAAATTGAAACAGAACAAACCATTTACGAATTGGTCTTCAATTCTAATAAAAACAATATGACCGCACCCGCCATTGAATATATGGGAGTTACTTGGACTTTTGAAAAGTTGAAACAAGAAACCGACAAAGCAGTGGATGCGTTTAATAAAATTGGCGTACATAAAGGTGATACGGTTTTAGTTGGAATGGTTAGCTGTTTTGAAGTTATGGTAACACTGCTTTCACTTAATAAACTTGGAGCTGCTACAAAATGGTTTGATATTCGTGCAGGCGCAAAAGACATTGAAGAATGTGCAAATGAGGGTGATTGCAAATTGCTGATTGCCTTTGATATGTTACTGCCTAAAATAGAACAAGTTATAAACAACACAAAACTCGAAAAAGTTTTAGTTATCAGACCTACTGATTATTTACCCTTGCCTGCTCAAATGGTATATTCATTAAAGGCGAGTCGTATTCCAAAGGATTCTCGTTTTATGCGATTTAAGGAATTCGTAAAACGCGGAAACGCAAACAACAATATTGCTTGTGTATCTTTTGATAAAAACCGACCTTCAATTATGATTCAATCAAGTGGTACCACAGGAAAACCAAAGACTATTGTACATTCCGATTTTTCCGCAACAACTTGTGCAAAGAAGTTGGCTTATTATGATTGGCCCGTTGAGATCGGAAAAGAAATATTAGTTGTCTTGCCGCCTTGGATTGCTTATGCTCTAGGTAATGCTATGATTTTTCCCTTGGCTGTTGGTGCAAAATTAATCTTATCTCCAACTATTGATCCTGATACAATTATTAAATATCTTGGCAAATTCACATTATCATTCACTGCTCCGGTATGCTATAGATATTTGAAAGACCACTATTCCGAATTGAATCATAAGCAAATAAAGGGATTTGAAAAAGTCGAGTGTTTTGTATCGGGCGGTGATAAGGTAACTGCCGAGGAAAACGCAGAGTTCGAACAACTTTTCAAGACTAAGTTTATTAATGGATATGGAAACAACGAGGGCTGGGGTTGCTTGACTGTTAATCCTGCCAATGCTAATAAATACGGAACTATTGGAATTGCTAAATATGGTGAAACCTTGATTAGCTACGACAACGATGTCAAAACGGAACTTCCTTATGGTAAGGTTGGCGAGATTTGTGCACTTGCTGACACAATGTTTTTGTGTTATCAAGGTAATGAAGAAGAAACACAAAACGTAAAACGTTTACACGAGGATGGAAATGTTTGGATTCACACCGGTGATCTCGGCTACATTGATGAAGATGGCTATATTACGCTTCAAGGCAGATTAAGACGGGTAATTATTCGTAAAGCATTTAAGATTTCCGCATATACTATTGAAGACAAGATTTGTGAACATCCTGATGTTAAAGAATGCGTTACAGTCGAAGTAAAGGACGAAGTTGAAGAACATGTCCCGATGGCATACATAGTCCTTAAAGATGGTGTAACCGATTCGGAAAAGGCAAAGAGAAGTATTTATGAAAAATGCATTGCAGAACTTAAAGACTATGAAGTTCCGAAATATTTTAGGATTGTTGACGCCTTGCCTTACACACAAAATAACAAATATGACTTCAGATTGTTAGAAAAACAAGGAAATGAATTTGTAGATAACAATATTTAACACTACCCGTCATTTGAAGGTACAAAAAGCACCTATTATCTCCACCCCAATTTCATACCATTTGCTAATTTCCTGCTAATCAAACAATGTAAAACAGCATAAAATCAGCAGTAACGGCGTAACAAAAGATAACACTTTAACCTTAAAAATCCCCTGACAGCAGGGGATTTTTAGGTATTGCGAGGGATATGAGAGCTGTTTCCCTCGGTATCTCCTAAGGGTTAGTTGTGGGTTCGATTCCCGCAGGGGGTGCCAAAAAAATCTCGTTCTTCGGAACGAGATTTTTTATTTATTGCAAAAGCAATGGCATTTCATCACGCCTTTAGACGTGTATCAATATTAGCTTTCGCAATGATGATATACACGACTTCGTCGTGTGAAACAGCCCCCGCCAGTCTTCTATCGGGGGCTGTTTCACAGAGCAGGTTTAGTTTCCGACTTCTTCTCCCGTTCCATCAGTTTTTGAACAGCTTCTGCCGGGGTGGTTTCCCCATGGATCACGGCGTTTACCGCAAAGGTCAGCGGTAATTCAACTTGATAATTCTGAGCAAGTTTTATAGCCGCCGGTAATGCATTGATTCCCTCTACCACCATTCCAATTTTTTTAGTAGCTTCTGCAGGAGTATACCCCTGACCGATCAGGAAGCCGGCCCGGTTATTTCGGCTATGAGTACTGGTGGCAGTTACGATTAGGTCCCCAATCCCCGCCAGTCCGCTGAAAGTTTCAGCCTTACAGTTCATAGCCAGACCCAAACGGGTGATCTCAGCCATTCCTCGGGTAATCAATGCGGCCCTGGTATTATCGCCGTAGCCTAAACCGGCAGACATTCCGGAGGCCAGGGCCATAATATTTTTCATAGCACCGCAAAGTTCCACGCCCCGGATATCGTCATTGACGTAAACACGCATACAGGTATTCATAAAAATCTCTTGCACCCATTCTGCTACGGTCGGATCAGGATGGGCAGAAACAATGGTTGTTGGCAGATCACGAGCCACTTCTTCGGCATGAGTCGGCCCGGAAAGTGCCACTACCTTTGTATGGCTATGAAGACCGTTCTTTTGCAATTCTTCCAGAATGACCTCGCTCATTGTCAACAATGTTTCAGCCTCAATACCTTTTGCCACGTTCACCAGGATCTGCCCGTTCCGGACATACTGCGTAGCCTTTCGGGCCGTTTCACGCACAAAGGGGGACGGTACTGCAAACAGCAGCAGTTCCTGATCCCGACAAGCTTCCTCCAGACTGGACGTGAACCGGATCTGTTGGGGGATCTGTATTCCCGGCAGATTGGGATGGACTCGGTCGGCAGAAAGCAGTTTTATTTCCTGCTCCAGAGCAGACCAAACTGTTACTTCATTTTCAGATCTTGCCAACATTCTAGCCAGAGCAATCCCCCAGGTGCCGGCACCTAAAACACCAATTTTTTTCATTGTTTTCCTTTCGTTAGAAAAAGAGAGTTGGAACCCTTTTGAACCAACTCTCTTCGTTTTTATTTTGCTGTAGCAACCGATTTCTTTTTTGCTTTATACTGATAAGTGGGAACCACCTCGGAAACGATTTCACGGATCCGATCGCTTTCGCTACGGCTGGCTTCGTCCAGTTCCTTCAGTTTGGTCATAAACCATTCGTCGTCCATTTCGATGGGCTTACCGATATGGATCAACTTATTTTCAGTCTCCTGCAGGCCCTCTTCGGTCATCAGCATTTCTTCATAAAGCTTTTCGCCGGGGCGCAGGCCGGTATATTCGATCTTGATATCCACATCGGGAATATAGCCGGAAAGGCGGATCAGGTTACGGGCCATATCGTCGATCTTAACGGGCTCGCCCATATCCAAAACGAAGATCTCACCACCCTTGGCATAATAAGAAGCCTGGAGCACCAAGGCAACGGCCTCGGGGATGGTCATAAAGTAGCGGATGATCCGCTTATCGGTAACGGTTACGGGGCCGCCTTCGGCGATCTGCTTACGGAACAGCGGAATCACGCTGCCGTTACTGCCCAGCACGTTGCCGAAGCGCACTGCCACAAAGCTGGTGCCTTCGCTACGGCGATCCATCATCTGTACCACCATTTCGCAAAGACGTTTGGAAGCACCCATAATATTGGTGGGATTCACCGCCTTATCGGTAGAGTTCAGCACGAATTTTTCCACCCCGTTCCGGGCGGCGGCCACAGCGGTCTTAAAGGTACCCAGCACGTTATTTTTGATCGCCTCGTTGGGGCTATCCTCCATCAAAGGAACGTGTTTATGGGCGGCGGCATGGAACACGATATCCGGCCGATATTTTTGCATAACGCTTTCGATCCGGCGGGTATTCCGCACGGAGCCGATCAGAGTCTCCAGATTCAGGTTCGGGCAGGAACGAACCAGTTCCTGCTGGATCGCATAGGCATTATTCTCGTATACGTCGAAGATCACCAGCTGCTTGGGCTCGGCCTGGGCAATCTGGCGGCAAAGCTCACTGCCGATGGAGCCGCCACCGCCGGTGACCAAGACCACCTTGCCGGCAATATTCTTAAAGATCTCTTCGTTATTGACCTGCACCTGGTCTCTGCCCAGAAGATCGGAGATTTCAATATCCCGCAGTTTACCGACAGAGGCCTCCTCGTTTACCAATTGGTAAATGCCGGGAATGGTCTGCAGCTTACAATGTGTTTCTTTACAAATATTCAGGATCGCAGCCCGTTCTTTGGGATCGCAACTGGGAATGGCGTAAATAATGTTGGTAATATTATACGCCTTTGCCATATTGACGATATCGTGGCGGTTACCCACGATCTCAACACCCTGGATAAAACGGCCCTTTTTAATGGGGTTATCGTCGATCACGCAACAGATCTGCATCTGCAGATGGCGGGAAGCCAGCAGTTCTTTAATGAGCATCTGCCCAGCGGCGCCGGCACCGATGATCATATAGCGTCCCTGAGATTTTGCCTTAGCCTGGTGGGTGGGCTTTTGGAAATAGGAGAGCAAAAAGCGATAAGAAAAGCGCATTCCCGTGGTCAGGCAGAAGCTGAGCACGTAGCCGATCACGTAGTAGGAGCGGGGCATCTTCATCTGCAGCATAAATGCGAGGATCAGATATACCGGCAGCAGGATCGCATAGGCTTTCAGTATATTTTCCATCTCCACAGGTCCCGCAAAGGTCCAGATGCTGTGGTACAGGCGAAAAATATAAAAAACTGCCACCGTTGCGACACACCAATAGATCATAGAATGCAGATAAGTGGTAATCAGGGTACGGGGAATTTCAGAAAAGGTGAAATCAAACCGAAGGAGCAATGCAAAAAAATAGGAGCCTAAAATAATCAGCAGATCCAGTATGACGATCAACGCCGTTTTCATACTGAAAACCGCAATTCTTTTTCCTTTATCTTCCATCGAATTATCCTTTCGTAAAAAAAGGCGCAGATCTGCGCCGGATGGTTTATCATTACTGTTTGGGTGTATTATAACACTTTTATGGTGAGAATGTCAACCATCGGCAACTACTCCGCAAAAGATTTTTCTGCCAAAGCTGGCAAAAATCGCAAAATGCGGTTGCATTCGACGTTAAAATGGCTTAAAATGATTTTAAAAATACGTTTTTCGGGAGAGTTCAAAATGCAAAAGAAAAAATTACGGGCTTACGCCCATCTGATCGCCGTTAAGGGCGGTAATATTCAGAAAAAACAGCCGGTCATCATCGTAGCAGGGCTGGATCAGCCGGAATTTATCGAAATGCTGGTAGATGAATGCTACAAGGCAGGGGCCTCTACCGTGGAGGTTCGCTGGCATCATCTGCCCCTGGAAAAGCTGCACACCCGCCATCAGACCAAAAAGTCCCTCTCTACCGTTGAGAATTGGGAGATCGAGCGGATGAAGCACCAGGAAGAAACCTTGCCGGTGATGATCTATATCGAATCCGACGATCCCGACGGACTTTCCGGCATCAATCAGGAAAAATACGTGGGCGCCCAGCAGGCGCGCCGCAAGGTGTTCAAGCCCTATCGGGATCGGATGGACAGCAAATATCAATGGTGTATCGCCGCCGTCCCCGGGGTAAAATGGGCCAAAAAGCTCTTTCCCGAATTGAGCAAGCATCAGGCCGTTGAAAAGCTTTGGGAGGCGATCCTCTCTGCCGCCCGGGCCGACGTGGATCCCGTTGCACAATGGGAAGCCCATAACAAAAACATTGAGGATCGGTGCGCTTATCTGAACAGCCTGAAGCTGCGCTCCCTGCACTACACCTCTAAAAACGGAACCGATCTGACGGTAGGCTTGATCCCGGACACCTGTTTCCTGGGCGGTGGCGGGTACACCGTAGGTGGTCTCCATTACAACGCCAACATCCCCAGCGAGGAGGTCTTTATCTCCCCCATGAAGGGCAAGGCGGAGGGGATCGTTTATTCCACCAAGCCCTTATGCTATCAATCCCAGCTGATCGAAGACTTCAACATGACCTTTAAGGATGGCAAGGTAATCTCCTTTACAGCAAAGAAAAATGAGGAATTGCTTGGAAAACTGATCGCTATGGATGAAAACGCCTGTTATCTGGGGGAATGTGCCCTGGTGCCCTTTGAATCCCCCATTAATCGATCCGGCATCCTCTTTTATAACACCTTATTCGACGAAAACGCCGTTTGCCACCTGGCATTAGGTGCAGGCTTCAACGAATGTGTAAAGGGTTACGAAAATATGACCTTTGAGGAATGCCGTGATCGGGGCATCAACGATTCTATCCTGCACGAGGACTTTATGATCGGCAGCGAGGATCTTTGTATCACCGGCATTGACGATCAGGGCAAAGAGATCCCCATCTTCCGCAACGGTACCTGGGCGTTTTAAGAAGGAGAAATTAATGGAGTTTTCATTACCCCCCATTGGGAAGCCGGCGATCCCTACGCCGCACTTTCCCACCCGGCAGCAAGCCTTTATTTTCAGAGCCAGCGAATTCTATACCAAAGAAAAAATAGCAAAAATTCTAAAAACCACGCCTGAAAAAATTGCAAAAGCGATGGTGGAAATGGGGTTAGCAGACAAAACACCGGACCCTCAATGGACTGAAAAAGGCTATATCACCATCATCAAGCAGATGTGGCATTTGCTCCCCTACGAGCAAATTTTGGAGCTTTTGGAGCTTTCTGCGGGTGAATTGGCAGTTTTGTTGCGAGAAGAGGACTTTTTCGACATTAAATTAGGTAAAGAAAAGCCTTTTTGTGAGCCGATATATTGGCGTGAGCTGACGGCGGAAGAAGAAGCGGAAACGGCGAAAATTGCCGAAATCATGAAGGACGTTCCGCTGGACGGCAGAAAGCCCTTTGATTTTGAATATTCTGTTCCGGAAATTCATTTTTCCGGCAAGGAGCAATTTGAAACCCGAATCATTTACGGGTTTTCCGGATTATATCTGCACGCCTTTGACGTGGACACCCGTTCCTATTGTCCCGATGAAATGCTGGCTGCCTACCAAAAATTAGGCATCAACGGCCTTTGGACTCAGGGGGTACTATACCAATTAACGGAATGTCCCCTGGCGCCGGAGATCAGCAAGGGCTGGCAGCAACGCCAGGAGCGGTTGCGGGAATTGGTAGAACGTTGCGGGAAATACGGCATTAAGGTCTTTTTATACCTGAACGAGCCCCGCTCCATGCCCGTTTCTTTTTATGAACAGCACCCCGAGTTGGCGGGTCACGTTCGCAATGAAGAAAAGATCTGCTTATGCACCTCCACCCAGCCTGTCCGGGATTATCTGACCAACAACGTAGAGGCCTTATGTCGGGCGGTGCCCGGATTGGGCGGTTTTTTCACCATTACCCGTTCCGAGAACATCACCAATTGCTATTCCCATTCCACCCCGGAGACCTGCACCTGCCCCCGATGCAAAAACAAGCCCATGGGTGAGGTCATCGGTAACGTGCTATCCTGCATCGAAAAGGGCGCCCATCGGGCAGATCCCTCCATCAAGATCCTTTGCTGGAGCTGGGCCTGGAAGCAATTTGACAAAGAGATCATCCCCTATTTGCCTAAAAACATCACCCTGACCTGCAAAAGCGAGGATCGGGTGTCCTTTACCATTGGTGGTATTACCGAGGTCATCGGTGATTATTCCCTGGGGCATATCGGCCCCGGTGAATACGCGAAAAATCAATGGGCTGTTGCCCGGGAAAACGGATTGCCCATCGGCGCCAAGCTACAGCTGAATACCAGCTGGGAGGCCTCCACCGTTCCGGCAGTTCCCGTATTCCCGCTGATTGAAAAGCAGATGAAGGAACTGAAAAAAGAAGGCGTTCGGGATCTGTTGCTCAGTTGGACCCTGGGTGGTTATCCTTCTATGAACCTGGCCACCGCCGCCAAGTATTTTTATGAAAGTTGCGATCTTGAACCGCTGAATGAAAATTGGCAAAGGGCCACGGAAAAATTCAGCGCTGCAATGATTGAGTTCCCCTCTGCCAATCGGGTGCAGTACAATGGTCCCCATAATGCGGGTCCTTCTACCCTGCTCTATGAAGAACCCACCGGATACCATGCCACCATGACCTGCTTTGCTTATGATGCGCTGGAGGATTGGCGGCAAAATTACCCGGAAGCGGTCTATGCGGAACAATTTGAAAAGATCTGCCACCTATGGGAGGAGGGGCTCCAATGGATCGAAACAGAGCCGGAGGATGAAAACAAACAAATGGCGATGGCCGCCTATTGTTTGTTCCGCTCTTCCCTGAATCAGATCCGATTTGTGCAGACCCGTGATCAAAAGGATGCCGCAAAAATGAAGCATTTTGCCACAGAGGAGCTGAAAATGGCACGGCAGATGCTTGATTTGATGAACAAAAACGCCGCCATCGGTTTTGAGGCTGCCAATCATTACTATTTTTCCAAGGGAATGCTGGCAGAAAAAATTCTGAATTGTAATCATATTTTAAGGAGAGGGTAACGCCCTCTCCTTTTTCTATTTGACAAGTTGGTAAAAATAGGATATAATAGATGTTGATAAAACAACAAGAAGTGGAGATAATACTTATGATCAACCGTTATCAACATTTTGCTGCATTTATTACCTGCATCAACCGCCAGCTTCAACGCATTGAGCGTGAAGTGATGTGTGAATACGGGCTGAAGGGTCCTCACGCTCAATGCCTTGTTATTATGAGCTGCCACGCCGGCGGGATCACCGTTTCGGAGCTCAGCAAGCTTTGCGACAAGGACAAGGGCGGGATTTCCCGGGCAATCAGCGAGCTGGAGGAAAAGGGCCTGGTAAAGCGGTTGAGTGAAAACGGCAACTATTACCGTGCCAAATTGCAGTTGACGGAAACCGGCAAAAAATGCGCCGATTCTGTAAACGAGGCCGCAAAAAAAGCCGTTGAGATCGCAGGTCTGAACGATCAGGACCGGGAAATTTTTTATAATTCCCTGGATATCATTGCCCGCAAGCTACAGGAAATGAACAAAGAAGGGATCCGTAGCAAAAACTGACCCTAAGAGGAGATTATATGAGCGTTCGTATTATTGTTGATTCCACCGCCGATCTTTTGACAGAGGATCAAGAAAAAGTAACCGTCATCCCCATGATCATTCAGTTTGGGGAGGAAGAATTTTTAGACGGAGTGACCTTGACCCATCATCAGTTTTATGAAAAGCTGATCGAGAGCGATAACCTGCCCACCACCAGCCAGATCCCGCCCTATACCTTTGAAGAATACTTCAAAGAGGCGGTGGAGGCCGGTGATCAGGTGGTATGCATGACCCTCTCCTCTGCCCTTTCCGGCACCTTCCAAAGCGCCACAATTGCGGCCAAGGAATACCCGGAGCAGGTATGGGTAGTGGACAGCCAAAGCGTTGCCATTGGGCTCGGGATCCTGACCCGTGTGGCGCTCCAATTGAAGGAGGAAGGGCGATCTGCCAAGGAGATCGCTGATATCTTGACAGAGGAGCGAAGCCGGATCCGGGTGGTGGCGATGCTGGACACGTTGGAATACCTAAAAAAAGGCGGTCGGATCTCGGCCACGGTAGCCTTTGCCGGTGGGCTTTTGGCCATTAAGCCGGTCATCTCCCTGCAGGGCGGGAATATTGAGATTTTAGGGAAAGCAAGAGGCTCCCGCCAGGGCAATAATCTGCTGGTCAGCGAGATCAACAAGGCCGGCGGTGTGGATTTTAATAAGCCCTTTTTATTGGGTTATACGGGGATCTCGGATGCCCATTTAAAGAAGTATATGGAGGATAGCACCGCCCTTTGGCAAGATCAATGCGACGGACTCCCCTACACCACCATCGGCAGCGCCGTTGGGACCCATGCGGGGCCCGGTGCCATTGCGGTAGCCTTCTTTAAAAAATAGGCTCTTGCATTTGAATTCTTCCTATGGTATGATAAAATAAATAAAAATTGGGAGGATTCAAGGATATGAAAAAAATCAAGATCAAAACTTCTCTTTTCAAGGAATTCAAGGAATTCATCAGCCAGGGAAATATCATCGATATGGCTGTCGGTGTTGTTATCGGTACTGCATTCAAGGCCATCGTTTCTTCCCTGGTCGCAGACATCGTGAACCCCTGTATCGCTTTGATCACCGGCGACGTAGATCTAAAGGGGCTGAAATACGTTTTGGTGCCTGAAGTAGTTGAAAAACTGGATCCCGCCACCGGAGACGTGATCACCGCTGCTTCCCCCGAGATTGCCATTACATACGGTGTTTTCCTGCAGTCGATCATCGACTTTTTACTGATCGCCATCTGCATCTTTATTGTGATCAAGGTGATGATGACCACCAAAGCAAAGTTGGAAGCCCTGGCCAAAAAGAACAAAGAGATCGAAGAAAAGATCGAAGAGGAAAAGGAACCCGAGCCCAGCGAAGAAGCAAAGCTTTTGATGGAGATCCGGGATCTTTTGAAAAAAGACGAGTAAATAACGTAAAAAGACCGTGCAGATGCACGGTCTTTTTTTATGTAAAACTCCATTTTCGGGAGGGGGAGCCCCTCCCCTACAAGAATTCATTTATGTCCGACTGGCGACCAATGGTCGCCCCTACGAAGAGAACCTCCCGACAATATTTCATCGAAACCATCGGGTCGTCGAGATCGCCGACCCCTACAAGGAAATTAAAAAAACACCCCCGGACAGAAAATTCTGTCCGGGGTATTTTTTAGAATAATAGGTCGGCAATCAATTTACCATCTTACTATTTTACCATTTTACCGTTTTCGTCGAAGTTATACCAGCCCTCTTCCAGGCCGATATCTGCGACGTAGTAAGCACTCAGGTAAATCTTCTTACTTACGGTAGCTCTATGGCCGTCGTTTACGAAATAGTAATCGCCGTTGACCTCAACCAGCTGATATGCCAGCTGACGAACACCGTTCTTATAAACGTAGCCGTCGATCAGGCCGTCGCCGCTCAGCTTACCGTCTTCATCGAAATAATGATAGCCGGTATAATCACCTACGGTTACCCAATGGGCACCGCTCTTGGCGATCTTATGACCATCGCTCACGTAGTAAGTAGCGCCTTCGATCTCAACTACGTTGTAGGCGGGTACGCGCTTGCCATCCTTAAAGGCATAGCCATTATAGATCACATCGCCGCCCAGCTTACCGTCTGCGCCGAAGTAATAACAATCGTAAACGTCATTAATGGTCACGAAAACAGCTTGGTTCTTGGCCAGCTTGCTATGGTCATTCACGTAATAGGTGCCGGTCCCGTCGGTGATCAGCTGATAAGAACCAACACGGGCACCGTCTTGATAATAGTAATCGCCGGATACACCGTTAGCCTTGCTCATAACACCGTTCTTATCGAAGGTGTAGTAGCCGGGAGTGAAGTCGGTGCCTACCAGATAGGTTTCGCCGACGTAAACAGTGGCATCTTTCAGGATCTTATGGTAATCGTATACAAAGTAGATATCCTCGCCCAGCTTAGCCAGGGTGTACGCATTGATGCGAACATCGTCTTTATACAGGAAGTCGCCATCCATACAATCTGCTTCTACGATCGCCACATAGGTGCCGGTCTGCTTAGCTGCCACGAATTCTGCGGTGGCGTTGACGATTTCTTGGGCTGCATTGTTATAATCCTCAACGGATGCATCCTTTTCAAGAGCAGCCTTCGCAACCTCGATGGCAGCCTGCAATGCTTTTGCATTAGCAGAAGTCACAAATTCCTTACCGTTAGCAACCTCGGAAGCATTCTCGGCAACGGTGGTTTCCTTCAGTTGAACCTCCGCGGCATTGATCTTTTCGGCCAAATTGTTCTTAGCAGCCTCAACCTTCAGGTCGGCCAAAGCAGCTTCAGCGGCTTCCAGAACACTAACGTTGTTCACGTAAACCTTCTGTTCGTCGGTCAATGCTTCATAAGCTTCTCTTGCAGCCTTGATGGCTTCTTCGCTCTCCGGAGTCACTTCGCCGATCTGTTCGATCAAAGCGATCACGGGAGCGGCAGCAACCTTGTTCTGTTCATCCTTAACCAAAGCATTGTATGCTTCTTCAGCGGCCAACAGATCGGCGTAGTTGGTAACCAGCGCCTTCTGAGCATCGGTCAGAGCTTCGTAATCGGCCTTGATCTGTGCGATGATCTCGCCACTTGCCAAGGTGATCTCACCCAGAGCAGCGATGGCTTCGCTCACACGAGCAGCAGCGGCCTTATCGGCAGCTTCCTGATCGGCGGCAGCCTGGTAATCTGCAATCAGGGCTTCTGCGATTTCCAGAGCAGGCAGTTTTTTGACCAGAGCCTTTTGGGAATCGGTCAAAGTATCATAGGCGGCGCGGGCTGCTTCTACTGCGGGCTTATCGTCCAAAGACTGAACGGTCAGGTCACCGATCAAAGCATCCACGGCTTCAGCAGCGTCCAGATCGGTATCGATCAGGGCCACGGTCAGGTTGTTCACCAGGTATTCGTAGTCGGTCACGTCGTCCACGACCTCAACGTTTACCTTCACCTCGGTATCGCCCACGGCACCGGCCACGGGAACGAACTCCAGTTTGAAGAGAACAGCGAGTTTTTCAGCGGTGATTGTTTCGTCGAAGCTTGCGATCTCGGTAGCCTTGGCGATCACGTAGGTATAATTACCGTCTTCGCCGCCCTTGTCTACAAGAGCATCAGCATCGTTCAGATCCAGGTCCTTCAGGGCCAGGCGGTTTGCATCGTACTGAACGTTTACTTCCATACCCTTCAGGTTGGGGTTGTTCTTCAGAGCAACGGGGATGGTCAGGGTCTCAACGGAGACGGAGTTATTCTCCAGATCAGTCTTCACGCCGATGACCTTGGGCAGGATTTCACCCTTCCATTCGTCCTCACACAGGGAGCACTTATGGAGAGTATAGCCTTCTTCATCCTCGGTGGGTTCAAATACCTGTTTTTCAAGTTCAGAATCCAGTTCAGTGTTACAATTGAGGTCTTCATCGTAATCACATTCTGCGCAGGTCACGTTATGCTTACCATCGCCGACTACAGCGTAGGAAAGAACGTGATTGGTTACGGTGTAAACGGTATCTGCAGTATAGGTACCGCCCATAACAGCGGCCAGATCCATTTCAGCACCCTCTGCATCCAACAGTTTACAGTCGTACAGAGCATCAACAGCCTTTTGATCTGCTTTGATCATAGCACCGTTGCCGGTGTAATAAGCCAGCTTTTCAGCGCCTTCTGCATCCACGAAGGAAACCTTCACGGGAGCGGTTGCATTGGCGGGAGCCTTGGCGGCAAAATAAATGTTACCGGACGCATCTGCCACAAACACGGTCTTCTTGGCAGCGGTATTATGCAAATATACAGACTTACCGTTTGCAAAATCTGCGGTATTCAAGGTAGTGAAGATCAATTTTTGCGGATCCACACTGGGATATGCGGTATTGGTAACGTCGGTATAAACGTTTTCCAGAACCACGTGACCGTTCGTTACGCTAGAGGGATTAACGGCAACCAAGGGAGCTTCGCCCGCATCGTTGCCATAAATTTGTGCATTTTTCACCGTCAGGTAATTTTCGAGTTTAAGACCTGCAGCAGTGGTTCTTTGCCACATACCACCCAGAACGGTCTGAATGCTATAGGTTTTTTCTCCGTCGACGTAAACACCCCGGTTATTGCGCACAATCAAGCCATCAATAGAAATTTTGTGTTCATCAAGGGGGGCGTCAGCGCTACCGGATTCCTGATCAATGCTACCGAAGACAAAGCCGACACCGTCTGCCTTACCGCAACGGTTTTCACAATTTTCGATCAGGATATTCTCCATATTGAAGTCTCCACCGAAACGAATCAGTGAAACGATGAAGCCGGAGGCGGCGGTTGCGGAGCCTTTGTTGTTCAAAACGGTACCGCGCACCGTAATATTCCGCAGGATATGGTCGTTATCCTCCGAGCGGTTCATGCCAACCACTGCGGCGATCCCGTTGCTTCCGCTGGCGGCCGTCAGGGTACAATCTTCGATGATGATGTTTTCCAGGGTATGCTCATTGCCGTCGCTGTACAATTGGTATACCACCAGAGCACCACGGGAACCGATGGTGGCCTCGCAGCTATAGAAGCGGAGATTCTTGATCCAATCATTCTTCGGATACATAAAGAAGCCGAAGGTGTTGGTGTTAAAGTTAGAAACGGTTTTGTTTTGGCCATCGAAGTTGGAGGCCAGATTCCAGATACCAACGAAATCGGTGGCATCGGTCAGATCCAGATTTTCACAGAGATAGAGGGTCTGATCTGCGGCATACTTTGTTCCGGTATAGCTATCGGCCTGAATGTCGCGAACGTAGAGCAGATCCTGAATATCGTAAATACCGATATTTTTATAAACCGCATCCCCGGGCATTGCGAAGGAGGGAACGGTTACACCGCAATCCAAGGTCACAGCCTCGAAGGCGGCGGAAGCGGGAACCTTATCGGTTGCTTCAGCGACAAAGAGAGGGGCAACTTCTTCGATATCAGCATTCATTTCAGCCTGATTGCTGTATTTATCTTCTGCCAATTTTGTGCCGATGGCAGTCAGCAGATCGCCGATCCCTTTTTTGTCCCAGTAGGTGGACTTTTGATCGTAGATTGCTTTCAAGGTGACGTAGTCGGCATCGGAAACCATTACCAGGTCGGTAGTCACTTCGCCGTCACCGGCGCCAATGGTGAAGATGCCGTTTTCAACGGAACCGGTTTCGCTCACCACTTCAAAGTTTGCTTCTTCTGCCCCCAACAGAGTCAGCAAATTAACGGTATCGCCGGCCTTGCCGTATGCTACGTATTCGGTGTTGTTGGCTTTAGTAGCAATCAGCGTTACCTTACGGGTCTGATCGGCTTCGGCAACCCAGGTGGGATTGGTGCCATTGGCATTCATTCCATAATACTGGCTCTTGCCGGCAGCCTTGAGGACCTGATTCAGATCATAAGAGAATTTCAGCAGTTCCGAAGAAGGAACCATCTTTTGAGCCGCAATAACAGCTGAGGGGCCGATGATCGTATCGTCTTCATCCGCAACATAATAAACATTTGTCAGAGCATTTTGGGTGCCGTAGCCCGTTGCAGGAGCCTTGGTATATTTGGGATATACCAGATGTTCCACATCCACGTTGGCCCAAGAATTTTGAACCTTTACCTTGGTACCGGCATCCCATGCGATCAGGGAACCCGGGCCGCTTTGAGCATAACCGGTAAGCCCGGTAACACCGGTAACAGTGAGCTTACCGGTTACCCAGCAATTGCTCATAAACACGTGATTGGCATCTGTTGTAGCTTGGTTACCAACCTTACCAACCATAATACCATAGCGAGTGTGCTGTACGTCAGATACAGCATCGCGAACGCTATAAACCACGTTCGCATTTTCCATACCCAGATCACTGATGGAAACGTTCGGATCCACTTTTCCAAAGAGTGCACCAACCAAGTCGGTGCCGTAGCCGGAATAAATAACGGAACTCCAGTTTTTGATGATATGGCCGTTTCCTTCAACAGGCACGTTTAAGGCGGTCCAGGAACTGGTTGAAGCATTTGCATCCATCGCTTCGCCGACACCGATCGGCAGGAATGCATCCAGACCGCATTTGCCATCGTCGCCCGCAAAGAGGGTGCAATCCTTCATATCAATGTCGGAAGTGAAGGAAAGTTTGGTAACCCCCAACGTTGTAAGGCGATGGGTTTTAGACACAAATTCTTTATTGTCTCTACTATACATGATAAAAGAGAGGGCCATCAGATCTTCGGCAGAATCAATTTCCAGAACGCCCAGATCGATATCGGTGTAAACGTAATCCCGAACGCCTTCACAGAAGGTTTTAAAGAAATCAACCTTTTCAGCAAGGGTATTCTCGCCGATATTATCTTCGGTATGGGCAACACGGCGGATCACCGCTTCGCCATCCTTATAATAAGTAAGAACAGGATAGCCTAAACCCTCAACAACGTCATACTGAACGGTATAGCCGGTCGGCAGATCGGTTGCCGGAACAGAGGTGTTCAACCGGGCAATGATCGCATCGCCGGTGAAATCAGCTTTTGCAAATTCCACAGCCTGATCGTTAGCCGCAGTTACGGTGCCGCCATCGCTGATATGCTCATAACCGGTGGTAAACCCTTGTTCTTGCACAACCGCCGCATTATTTGCATTACCGCTGAAAGATGCGGCAGCCAATCTGGTCCGGCCAAAAGAAGCGTAAGCGGTCTGGTTTGTTGCCTCATTCCGTGTTTGGATCATAACGCCGTAGTTATAAGAGTTCTTAACCGATAATTGATAGTTACTATGAGCTGTTCCGAAGACAGGGCCACCGTAACGGTCAACCATCAACAAACCCAGATTATAACTGTTATAGATCTTGCTGGCAGGCTTACCAGTGTTATTATTTAAAGCACCGACCAATGCACCACTATCGCTGCTGGTAATAACAGTGGCGGCATTCCAACAGTTATAAACACTAATGTAGCCGGTGGACCAACCAACCAAGGCCCCGGTGTCATTTCCGCCGACTACTAAGCCGCTGGCAATACCCAGATTCTTAACGGCAAATCCGGTGCTTACGTGGGCAAAAAGGCCTACGTTATCGCTATAGGGAGCAGAGATCAATAATTGCTCCACAACGAAACCGTTGCCGTTAAAAACGCCGGCAAAAGAAGGTGTTGCCCCTGTGTTTTTCAGGCCAATTCCGGGGAAGTTCTTCCAGCCGAAATCAACGTCGTTTGCCATTGTAAAGGTATACCCGGCCAGGGTGTTCCCGCCCAGAACCAACTCGTTGATTTTTTCAAAACCGGCACGATTGGTTACCTGGTATTCCTTTACATCTGCATTCCAGTCTGTTGCGATGTCGTCCAGACCGGTTACGTCAACCAAGCCTGTTGCGCTGTAAAGCTCGCCTTCAACGTAAGGAGTATACTCCTCTGCCGAGGCGGGAATCACAACACAGGCCATAACGCTGATCAGCATACAGACTGACAACAGCGCAGACAAAATGCGTGTCTTTTTTGTGAACATAAAATGTCCCTCCTTCATTATTTTATAACGGTTGCCATTACTTGAGGGTGTAATGACACTATTATATGATTTTATTTTATCACGATAGCGAAAAATTGACCATTGCTCTATGTTGCATTTTTTACACATTTTGTGGAAAGTTCATTGATCGGTGAAAAATAATTGTAGAGAATTGACAAAAGGTGGCGGTTCGCCAGAACATCCGAGAAAAAAGATAACTCCCCGAATAAGAATTCTTATTCGGGGAGTTTTTTGTCGATGCGTTGCGCCTTTAAGGGCACAACGCTATGCACGGTCTTTTTTGTTATTCGTAATCCACAACGTCCACCCAGGAGAGCAGGAATTCCCGCTCATGAGGGTTGCCCTTTACAGATTGGGAGGCGGCCACAATGGGCAGCCATTTTTGAACGTACTGTTTGGCCACGTCATTTTTCTTACAATAGAGGTTCATATACCGATCGGCCAGTTCCTTCTCCCCTGCCAGCGAGAACAGCAGGTAGGTGCGGGCCACGTCCGCAGAGGCGTTCCCCTGGGTGGCGTGGGACCAATCCAGGATATAGAAGGTGCCGTCCTCGGTGACGATGATATTGGAGGGGTTGAAGTCGCCGTGGCAGACCTTTTTATGCTTGGGCATCCCCTCCAGGCGGGTATGGAGCTCATAGCGGGTGGTGGCATCCAGGTCGGCGGCGGAGATCTTGCCGTTCATCTTATCCTTCAGCTTATTCAGATTGGGGGCCTTTTTGCTATGGATCAGCATCTGCAGTTCCACGAACTGCTCCAGGTATTCATCCTTCTTTTCGGGGTGCTCTTCCATCAGTTGAGCAAGGGTCTTGCCCTCAATGAATTCGGAGACGATGACCCATTTGCCATCCTCCAGGGTGGTGACCTCCAGGATCTTGGGGATATTGAGTCCGGTCTCTTCCACCCGAGCCTGGTTCAGGGCCTCGTTCAGGATATCGGCCTTGGAAAAATCCGCATCAAAGACCTTATAGGCCCGGTTGCCGTCCCGATAGACGGTCTTATGTTTTCTGACAGCAATTACGTTATCTAATTTCATCGTCGTTCTCCTTATACCGTTTCATTTTTGCCGTAGTAGGCGTTCAGGTACATGGCCTTGATCTCGCTGATCAAGGGATAGCGGGGGTTGGCGCCGGTACATTGGTCGTCGAAGGCCTGTTCGGACATTTCGTCCACCTTGGCCAGGAATTCGGCCTCGTCGATGCCGTAGTCCCGGATGGAGGGCTTGATCCCCACCCTTTCCTTCAGTTCATCCAGCTTGGCGATGAGGTTTTCCAGTTTTTCCGCATCGTCCTTACCGGTCACGCCCAAAGCATCGGCCACCTTGGCGTAGCGAGCCAGGGTATGGGGATGATCATACTGGGAGAAGGTACCCATCTTGGTGGGCGCATCCACCGCATTGAAGCGGAGAACGTGGTCGATCATCAGCGCATTGGCCACACCGTGGGGCAGATGGAAGAAGGCGCCCAGCTTATGAGCCATGGAGTGGCAAACACCCAGGAAAGCGTTGGCAAAGGCCATACCGGCGATGGTGGCGGCGTTGGCCATCTTCTCACGGGCGACGGGATCGTTGGGGCCGTTATCATAGGCACGGGGCAGGTATTCGAAGATCACCTGCAGAGCCTGGATGGCCAGGCCATCGGTATAATCGGTGGCCAGCATAGCGGCGTAGGCTTCCAAAGCGTGGGTCACCGCATCGATACCGGAGGCGGCGGTCAGACCCTTGGGGGCGTTCATATGCAGATCGGCATCCACAATAGCCATATTGGGCAGAAGCTCATAGTCCGCCAAAGGATACTTGACACCGGTCTGTTCGTCGGTGATCACGGCGAAGGGGGTCACCTCGGAGCCGGTACCGGCGGAGGTGGGAATCGCAATGAAATAGGCCTTTTCGCCCATCTTGGGGAAGGTATAAACACGCTTACGGATATCCATAAAGCGCATAGCCATATCCAAAAAGTCCGCTTCGGGATGCTCATACAGCACCCACATGATCTTGGCGGCATCCATGGCGGAGCCACCGCCCAGAGCGATGATACAATCGGGCTTGAAGGTATTCATTTGGGCGGCACCCTCCCGGGCATTGGCCAGGGTAGGATCGGGCTGCACGTTGGAGAAGGTGGTGTGGATGATGCCCATTTCATCCAGCTTATCGGTCACGGGCTTGGTATAGCCGTTTTCAAAGAGGAAGGTATCGGTCACGATGAAAGCACGCTGTTTGCCTATGACATTCTTCAATTCATCCAGGGCGACGGGCAGACAGCCTTTTTTCATATAGACCTTCTCGGGGGCACGGAACCAAAGCATATTCTCTCTCCTTTCGGCAACGGTTTTGATATTGATCAGGTGCTTGACACCCACGTTTTCAGAAACGGAGTTCCCGCCCCAGGAGCCACAGCCCAAGGTCAAGGAGGGTGCCAGGTTAAAGTTATAGATATCGCCGATACCGCCCTGGGAGGAGGGGGTATTGACCAGGATCCGACAGGTCTTCATCCGGGAGGCAAAGGCATTGATCTTTTCACGCTCGGTGATCTCGTTCAGGTAGATGGAGGAGGTATGACCAAAGCCGCCGTCTTCCACCAGCCGTTCTGCCTTATCGAAGGCCTCTTCGATATCAGCTACCTTATACATCGCCAGCACGGGGGAAAGCTTTTCGTGGGCGAATTCCTCGCTGAGATCCACGCTCTCCACCTCGCCGATCAGGATCTTGGTGGTTTGGGGCACGGTCACGCCCGCCAATTCGGCAATTTTTGCGGCCTTTTGCCCCACGATCTTGGCGTTCAGAGCGCCGTTGATGATGATGGTCTTACGCACCTTTTCCAGCTCGTCTTCCTGCAGGAAATAGCAACCACGGGCAGCGAATTCCGCCTTGACGGCATCGTAGATCTTCTCGTGCACCAGCACCGACTGTTCGGAGGCGCAGATCATCCCGTTATCAAAGGTCTTGGAGTGGATGATGGAGTTCACGGCCTGCAGGATGTTGGCGGTCTCGTCGATAACGGCGGGAGTATTACCGGCGCCCACACCCAAGGCGGGGGTACCGCTGGAATAGGCGGCCTTGACCATACCGGGGCCGCCGGTGGCCAGGATGATATCGCTTTCCTTCATAACCATATTGGTCATCTCCAGGCTGGGGATATCGATCCAACCGATGATGCCCTCGGGAGCGCCGGCCTTCACAGCGGCCTCCAGCACGATCTTGGCGGCGTGGATGGTGCTGTTCTTTGCACGAGGATGGGGGCTGATGATGATCCCGTTACGGGTCTTCAGCGCCAAAAGGGTCTTGAAAATAGCGGTAGAGGTGGGGTTGGTGGTGGGGATCACCGCCGCGATCACGCCGATAGGCTCGGCGATCTTTATGGTGCCGAAGGCCTTATTCTCTTCGATGATACCGCAGGTCTTGGTATCCTTATAAGCGTGATAAATATACTCGGCGGCGTAGTTATTCTTAATGACCTTATCTTCCACAACGCCCATTCCGGTCTCTGCCACAGCCTCCTTTGCCAGGGAGATCCGGGCGTGGTTGGCGGCCAAAGCGGCGGCCTTGAAAATGGCATCCACCTGTTCCTGGGTGAAGGTGGCGAATTCTTTTTGTGCGGCACGCACCCGGGCCAGTTCTTTTTCCAGGGCTTCCACACCATCAACAATCATACGGGTTTCCATTCTTCTGTTCCTTCCTTATATATATTAATCCAAATGTTTTGAAAGCATTGCCAGGGATGCAGCCATATTCTCATACTGCACCGACACCCCCTCGGGCACCGAAAGAGCCGCAGGCGCAAAGCACCAGATGGCACGCACCCCGTTTTCGCAAAGGCGGTTACATACCAGCTGGGCCTGGGTGGCGGGAACGGTGATGATACCGATCTCCACCTGCTGCTGACGGCAAAACTCCGGCAGATCTTCCATCGAAAGGATCGGACGGCCGCTTTCCTGCACACCGATCACGTTTTCGTTGATATCAAAGGCCGCTGCAATATGGAGTCCATATTGGGTAAAGCCTTCGTAGCCCATCAGGGCACGCCCCAACTTCCCTGCCCCGATGACCACAGCACGGCGCAGTTTGCCATAGCCCATAAAGTTTTCCAGCGCTTTGATCAGGGCAGAGACCTCGTACCCCACCTTGGGGCGGCCTGCCGCCGCACTGACCTGGCTCAATTCCTTACGGACCATAACCTCGCCCAGCCCCAGCTCCGCCGCAATGGTGGTGGCGGAAATGCGGGTAACCTCCGGGGGTAGCTGGCGCAGAAAATGTAAATACAGTGATAAACGCCGAAAGACTGTCAACGTTAAATTCATTGTACCGATCCTCTCATAAACAAAAAATATGCGAAAGCCCAACGACTTTCGCATATCATTATATTTCAACTTTTGTTTTTTGACCAATGCTATTTTAGCATAGAGATATATCGATAAATGAATAGCGATAGTTTTAAATGGCCCCGAAGGTCTCCTTCGCCTTGTTCAGTTTTTCGATAAATTTTTTATCCAGCGCAGAAAGCTGATAGCCGTTCCGATAGATCAGAACGTCCTTATAGATCCGGGAGCGGGCATCCACCGTGATCTGCACCAGGTGGTATTTTTGCAGGAGTTCTTCCGGCAGGGGCGATACCCACATAAAGGCGTTGGGCATTTGCTCCAGCAGTAAAAACTGGCTGGCCCGCTCATAGATATTAATGCGCTTATCCACAAACTCCGAAAGTTCCGCCTTTTTGACGTCGATCTGGGGCAGATTGGGCACGTAGGGATCGGCGTGGCAGATCTCAAAATAAGGTGCCAGGTCCTTCAGCACCACCCGTTCTTTTTGAGCCAGAGGGTGATCTTCGTGTACCAGCAACAGATAGGAAAACTCCGCAATGACCTCGCTATGGAACCGCTTTTCACGGAACTGAGCCTGGAAATATTGCTCGAAGGTCTCCTGATACCGCACGATGCCCAGGTTGAATTCTTCCTTCATCACGTTATTGATGGTACGCATGGAGTTGGTCTCTTTGTAATAAATATCCGCTGGCTCCTCCCCTTCCAGTTCGGAAGCAAAATCCGCAAAGGCGGTGGCCAGGTAGCTGGCTCGGGGGCAGGAAACGGAAAAACGGCGCAGGTGGCGTTTTTCGTTTTGATACAAAGACTCCATCTCCTCCACCTGGGAGATGATCCGGCGGGCGTACTGCAGGAATTCTTCACCGTCGTCGGTGATGGAGATGCCCTTGGGAGTCCGATTGAAGATGGTGATCCCCAGGCTATCCTCCAGTTCACGAATGGCTCGGCTTAAATTCGGCTGACCCATATAGAGATTTTCCGCCGCTTTACTGATAGAGCGGGTGCGGGCGATCTCTACGGCATATTTTAAATGAATGATATTCAAGGACGGTCTCCTTTACCGATTAATACATGGTCATCTCGTTGACTACGTCAAAAACGGTATGACCCAACACCAAAAGCAGAACGATCAGCAAAATGCTGATCACCACCGATGCGGCCATAAAGATCAGCTGGGATTTTGCCCAGTTGCGGAAGGTGGCGTTCTTATCGGTACCGAAGGCCCAAACAAACAGCATCACGATAAAGATCAGGCCGCCCACGAAGGGAATACAGGGAATCAGATGATAGAGGATCCACTTGCCGGTGGATACCTCCTCGGCGGGCTGCTGGGGTATGGGATATGCATAGGGTGCATTATGGGG
>JAZQAR010000105.1:0-21085 GCA_045545315.1 Eubacteriales bacterium
GGCTTTTTGCTGCTGAATTACGGGTCGTCGGCAACCGCCGACCCCTACGTAGGTTTTCATCCAGAATACATCAGCCATGCGGGAGGGAATAGATTCCCGCATGGCCGTTTTATATTACAATTACCAAAATTGTCCCCTGGGGGACACGGGGAGCACGCTTGCTCCCCGGAGGGGGATGTTTACAATAAGTGAGCCCGGGCGCGACGGTATTGCAGGGGGGTCAGGCCGGTCTGGGATTTGAATTGCTTGATGAAATAGGCGGGGGAGTTGAACCCGCATTGCCAGGCGATGGTGTTGATATCCCGATCGGTGGAGATCAGGGCGTTTTTGGCCATCTGCAGGCGGTAGCGCAACAGATATTGGTGGAGCGCCTCGCCGGTGGCTTCCTTCATCAGCCGGCTCAGGTGATAGGGATGGTAGCCGAACCGGTCGGCGATCACCCGGTTGGTGAGGGTGGACTCCCGGTAATGACGGTGGATATAGTCGGTTACTTGGGGCAACAGTACCCAGCCCGGCCGGACGGCACTTTGGCGGATCAGTTCCAAAAGACACCACTTGAGCAGGGCGGAGGCTGTTTCCCGATAATAGGATGGGCGCCGTAAAAAGGCGTCGGTGCATTGTTTCAGTGGCTCGTAGAGGGCGGGCATCTTTTGGGCGATGACCCGGTTGAACTCCTCGGGGATCGGGTAGGCAGGTACTTTTTCGGGCCGGAATTCTGCGGCGGGCACCGTCATCAGGGAGCGGGTCAGATGGGCGTAATCGCTGACCAGGTCAAAGTCGAAGACCAGCAGGCTGAAACTCCGATCCTTTCCCCGCAGGAAAAAGCGATAGCCTGTTCCGCCGGGCAGGAACAGCACCGTATTATCGGAAAATTCATATTGTTTGCCCTCGGTTTCCAGATATCCGTCGCCCTCCTGGATGAAAAACAGGCGGCAATCATAACAATAATGCAGTTGACTGGAGCGGGTCATATGAATAAAATGATTGGCGAAACGGATATGTGGATTCAGTTGAGCAAGACTCACTTATAACGCACCTTCTTTGTTTTGTTATATTTTATATGGGATTTTAACCACATTATAGCACGAAAACATTATATAATCAATACTATCAATGATTGTCGATCGGAGGAGATAGGATGTTAACGGCAGAAATGATCAAAAAAGCGGCTTTAGAAGCCGGGGCGGATCTTTGCGGAATCGGACCTATGAGCCGGTTCGATGGCGCACCGCCGGAGATGAATCCCCAGCATTTGTTCCCGGGTTGTAAGACCTGCATTGCTATGGCCTTTCGGATCCCACGGGGGACCCAGCGGGGCATTGAGGAGGGGACCCAGTTTTATCAATATCCCTCCATGGCCTATGGTGGCATCAACGAGATCTATGCCCCTGCGGTTTTATACCACGTGGGTAAGGTGATCGAGGATGCGGGCTACGAGGCGGTGGTTTATCGGAATACCGGCGCCCGGGGCGTGGTATCGGATATGGACGGCACCCCCGGCAACAGCCTTTCCCCGGAGGAGCAGATCGAGATCAGCAATCACGCCAAGGGTAAGACCGCCCATCATCGGAGCGTGCAGTTCACCCGCCCGGTGGGGGAGGATAAGGTCCCCCCCGATCTGCAGTTCCAGTTCCGCTTGGCGGCGGTGGCCTGCGGTTTGGGCGAGATCGGTTGGAGCAAGATGCTCCTGACCCCGGAGTTCGGCCCCCTGCAGCGGCTGGCCTTTATTTTCACCGATGCGGTGGTGGAGTATGATGAAATGTATAGTGGCCCCGCTTTGTGCCGCCGTTGCGGCGCCTGCGTGCGGGAGTGCCCCGGCGGGTGTATTCCCCCGGTGGGTGAGCGGGCCGTCAAGGTGGATCTGGCAGGTAAAAAATGCGAATGGGGCGATATCGATATGTGGCGCTGTTATGCTTTTTATACCCACGCCGGCCGCTATTTCAATCCCTTCGTTCCCAAAGAGGTGTTTGATGCCAATGAAAACGGCGCTTTGGATCTGTTGGAAGGGGTTACCGATACGGCGAACGAAAAAGAAGTGATGAAGGTCTACACCACTCTGGAACAATACTTCCCCAGTTGGGTGGGCTATAATATGGCTAAATGCGGCGGATGTATCCGGGGCTGTGTTTCGGTGCTGGAGAAGAAGAGCGGATGCCTGGAGGGGCGCTTTAAAAATCCCCTGCGGAGCGGTAAGGCCTGGAAGTTGGAGAGGTGAACAAAATGACTGCGAGTGAGATTAAGCAAAAGGCTCTGGAACTGGGAGCTGCCACCTGCGGCATTGGTGATCTGCGCCTTTTTGAGGGCGACGACCCCCGCCATAACCCTCTTTCCATTTTGCCCAAAGGAAAATGTATCATCGGCTTTGGCATCAAGGTGCCCCGGGGCCTTTATCGGGCCATGGAGCAAAAGCATCAATTCTATAATTATACCAGTCTGGGTGTAAAATACATCGACGAAACTTTTGCCGAAATCTTTTTGCTGAAGATGGGTGCTCTGATCGAAAATGAAGGTTATGATGCCTGCCTGCAGCGGAGTATTCCCGGTTTTAAGGTGAAGGATGATCCCAATACCAATCCGGAGGTTCATCAGGTTTTTGAACTGCAGTTTTCCACCCCGGTGGCTCCGGGCAAGCCGGCGCCGGACGTGATCATCGACGCCAAGCGGGCGGCAACCGTCTGCGGCCTGGGTGCGCCCGGCCTGCATGGCAAGATCATCGCCCCCAAATACGGTACCTTTATGCGCTACGTGTTTATTATTACCGATATGCCCCTGGAGTGTGATGCTCCCTTTGAGGGCACCCTTTGTGATGGCTGTGGGGAGTGTGTCAAGGCCTGCCCCGGCAAGGCTATCAATGGAGAGGGAACGGATCCCTGGCAATGCAGTGTCTATTATCGGGGCGCCCACGGCTCCAACCCCTTTATGACCGATGCGGTGTTAAAGGATCATCCGGAGCGGGCGGCCATTCTGGCGGGGGAAAAACGTTTTGATTCCCAAAGCGCCAAGGAGATTTACCCGGAACTGAATTTTTTGCCGAAAACCCAGTTCGGCTATGTGCCCTGCCTTTGCGGCAAGGCTTGTGAAACGGCTTGCTATCGGCATTTAAAGGAGGCGGGAAAACTATGAGAGAAAAAATCATTCAATTAGCCAAGCGCTATGATGCAGATCTGGTGGGCTTTGCTCCCGCCAGCCGCTTTGAGGAAGGGGATCCCCTGTTTCGAATCTTCCCGGAGGTTAAAACGGTGATCGGTTTAGGATTCCGGGTTCTGCGAGGCATCTACCGCACCGTGGAAGAGGGCACCACCTATTATCAATACACCACGATGGGCGTTGAAAATATGGAAGAAACGGTGATGCCGCTGGCGCTTCTGAACGTCAGCAATCTGATCGAGGAGGAAGGCTTTGAGGCCTTGCCTCAGCGCAAAAGCCCCTTGATTACAGCGGATCCGCAAGGAACCAACCCGGAGGTGGATTACCGGGACGTTTATCGGGGCGTTGAGGCGGAGCCCCAACTGGACTTTGTTAACTGCGCCGTGCAATGCGGCTTAGGGGAGCGGGGCTTGCCCGGCAACCTTCTGACCCCGGACTTCGGCCCCTTTATCCGTTATTGCTTTATTTTAACCGATGCGGAATTGGAGCCCACACCATTGGAAACCCTTGGCCTTTGCGATGGGTGCGGCGAATGTATCAAAGCCTGCCCCGGCAAGGCCATCGCCCCGGGCGGCGAGCGAAAGGATTGGCAATGCGCTGTCTATTATAATGGCGCCGCCGGGTTCAAAAATCCCTTTATGCCCCCGGATGCGCTTTCGGCCTTCGAGGATCGGTTGAAGATCATCAATGGCGAGGCAACTCCCAGCCCGGAAGAGGCCCGCTCCATCATCGATCAACTCTATTTTTATCCGCCGGCCAAACATTCCTATCGCACCTCCATCTGTGGTCGGGCCTGCGATCGGGCTTGCTATATCCATTTGGAGGAAAAGGGTGTTTTGAAGCGGAACTTCAACAAAAAATTCCGCACCGGCGCCGATTGGCGGTTGGACACCAAACAGTTCGAGACCGGGGAGCAGCAGGATCCCTGGCAATTCAGCAATAAAACAGAAAGTAGGGTAGAAGAATGAGAGAAAAAATGAAAATTGCCATTATCGGCTGCGGCCGGTTTTGTAAGGCCTTTGTGCCCCTTTTTAAGGCCCACCCGGTGGTGGAAAAGGTGTGGGTGTGCGACTTGATCCGGGAGCGGGCAGAGGATTATTCCGCAAAATTCGACGTACCGATCATCGATAGTTTTGAAGAAGCTTTAGCCTCCGATGAGGTCAACGCCATCGCCATTTTTACTCAGCGGTATCTTCACGGCGAGATGGTCATCAAGGCTCTGAAAGCGGGCAAACACGTTTATAGCGCTGTGCCCGGCGCTGTTCTGCCGGAGGAACTGATGGAGATCGAAGCCCTGGTGCGCAAGACCCGGCTGACCTATTCCATGGGGGAAACCGGCTATTATCGGGCGCCCACCGTTTATTGCCGACGGGAGTTCGCCAAGGGCTCCTTCGGGAAGTTCGTTTACGGCGAAGCCCAGTATAACCACGATATCCGCAATATGGAGCAGAGCTTTGCCAGTTCCGGCGGGGAGGAATGGCGTAAATTCGCCGGGATCCCGCCTTTCTGGTATCCCACCCATTCCACCTCTATGATTCTGGGTGCTATGCCCGGGGTATACGTGAAAAAGGTGACCGCCTTTGGTTATGCAGGCAGTCCCCGCACGGATATCTATGGCTTTGGCGGGGTGAACCATTATGAAAACCCCTTTGGGAATGAAGTACTGTTGGCAGAACTTTCTAACGGCGGTATTGCCCGCATCAGCGAAAACCGTTGCCTGGCCTGGCAATCGCCGGAAACCTATATCTCCCAATTCTACGGTACTGAGGGCTCCTATGAATTCGCGGTGGCGCACCACTATATGTCTAAATGGCAGGCGGAAAATCCCCGCAAGGTGGATCTGGTGGACGTCAGCGAAGAACTGTTGCCCACGAGTTTAACCGCCTTGAAAAAGGAAGACTACGATAAGGCTATTTACGAGGTGGGCCATAGCTATGGCTTCCGGGAGGTTTCTCCCATCCAGCCGGTGCACCGTTTGCCGAAAGAATTTGAAGGCCTGCCCAACGGCCATAACGGAACCCACCAGTTCCTGATCGACGATTTTTGCAAGGCCTACGCTACCGGAAAACTTTCGCCCACCAATATCTGGGCGGTGGCCCGGTTCAACTTGCCCGGCCTGATTGCCCATCAATCCGCCCTGCAAGGCGGCAAGGTAATGGATGTACCCGATCTGGGGGATCCCCCCGCCGATTGGGAAGTGTTACCTTCCGAAGAATAACACGTAACCCCGCAGTTAAAACTGCGGGGGTTTGCTGTAATTTTGAAGTTATAGTAGCGAATGGTATTTGATACTTTACAATGGGGTGAAGGGTCGGTATAATAGAGGCAAAGGAGTGGATGAAAAATGTCTGAATTATTGGAAATTATTATGATCCTGAGTTTTGGCGCCTCGTGGCCTATGAACGTAATGAAATCCTGGAAGGCTCGCACCACCAAGGGCAAGAGTTTAGCCTTTTTGTGCCTGATCCTGTTCGGGTATATTGCGGGGATCACCTCTAAGTTGATCAACGAGGCTTATATGGCAAATTTTGCTCAAAAATGGTATGTACTATTTTTCTACGTATTGAACTTTATAATGGTAGGGGCGGATCTTTGCATTTACGTGCGCAACTACCGTTTGGATAAAATGGCCAAGGGGGAGGCGCAGTAAATGTTTGAAATTCGTATTCCGGATCTGAAAAAATATGAAAAGGACGTGCTGGACTTTGAAGCCTGCCCGGCAGAAAAGGGGAAGATCGTATTTTACGGTTCTTCCGGCTTTACCCGCTGGAAAACGGAGCGCTGGGGGATGCGGAATTTAGAAGATGATATCCGGATGAAGGATGGCTCTGCCGCCGCTATCAACCGGGGGATCGGCGGGTCTACTGCCGAAGAACTACTTTACTATTATCATCGGGTGATCAAGCCCTTGGAACCCCGGGCGTTGATCTTGCGGGTCTTCCCCAACGACCGTGCCTATGGCTACAGCCCGGCGGAGATCCTGTTCCTGCTTTCCCGGATCTTTGCCTATGCCCGGGCAGATTTCCCCGGTATCAAACTTTATGCCTGTGATGCGAACCCGACCAAGCGCTATCAGGGCGATAAGTTATGGCTCCGCCACGTGGAGCAATTTAATTCTCTTTTGAAGGATTATTGCAATAAACACGAGGATACCACCTACGTTTGCCATCGCACCTTCCCCGGCTTTTTTGCGGATCCCGCTGACGTGGGGGATTATTTCAAGGTCAGAACCGATATCTTTGTGGAGGATGGCATCCACTTTACCCAGGAAGGCTACGATATTTATCGGGATTTCTTCCTTCAGATATTGGATGATGTTTTATAAAGCCAACCGCTGTACCGACGTACAGCGGTTTTTGCATATAAGAAAGGCGCTTCCGTTAACGATAGCGTTGATTGACACTACGAGTCGTTTATGATAGAATAAACCAAATCCATAACGAAAGAACGGAGGGGATTAGAAATGACACCAAGTGAAATTCTATTCAAAAACGGTCGTGCGGTGCTTTCGGTCAATGGAAAAGAAAAAGCCCCACTCGCTTATATTACTTATTTTGACGAACGAACCTGCTGCGCTGATTTTGCCAAAGCGGGTTATCGTCTTTTTTCACTTTGTGCCTCCTTTTCAGGGATGCCGCTGAATTCGTCCACGGGCTTTTCTCCTCTTTTCGGCATCTTCGACATAAAAGGAAAGCCCGACTACAGCCGGTTTGATGCCAACGTTCGCACCATCCTTGCGGCGGCGCCGGATGCCGCCATCTTTCCGCGCGTGCGCATCTCCATGCCCCAATGGTGGGTTGAAGAAAACCCAACGGAGGTTTGCAGAACGGCGGACGGCAATCAGCGGGAAGCCTTGTATTCCAAAAAGTATCGGGAAGACGGTGCGGCGCTTTTGCGTGAATTCATTGCCCACGTACACGCGTCCGATTACGCCGAAAGCATCATCGGGTATCAGCTTGCGGGCGGTGATACCGAGGAATGGTTTCATTTTGATCGGAACGGCAGTTTCAGCGGTTGCACCAAGCAATGTTTCAACGAATATATAGGAGATCCAAACGGTACACTTGAACCGCCCGACCGTTCCTTCATTGATACAGAGGGTTTGATCACCGACCCTCTTGTGCAAAAATATCTTGAATTTCTTTCTTTTGAAAGTGCAAAAACCGTGGCCTATTTCGCTGCGGTTGCTAAAGAATGCGTGCAAAGAAAGCAGATCATCGGTGCTTTTTACGGCTATTGTTCACCGAACGTACTCAGAGGCACCATCGGCGCTTCTCTGTTACTGCGTTGTCCCGATATCGACTTTTTCTGTTCCCCTGCGGCTTATGCCAAGCAACGGGCTCTCGGTATTGATTGGGCGGAGCCCTGCGCAGGGGAAAGCATCAAGCAGCATCGAAAACTGTATTTCATTGAAAACGATATCCGCACCTGCTTTTCCAAAATCCCGGAAGAATGTCGGCCCGGCGTGGATCCGCAGAAAAAATACAATTCTCCTGTCTGGATCGGCCCGCCCACCCTTCAGCAATCGGTCTGGGCGGTCCGCAAATCTTTTGCAAGACAGTATACCCATGCGAACGCAATGTGGTGGTTTGATATGTGGGGCGGATGGTATGCCTGTGAAGAATTGATGACAGAGTTGCAGGAATATCGCAAACTGGAAGAAAAATTTTTAAAGGCCGAAATCTCCGCCACCCGCTCGCACCTCGCAGTCTTATTTGATGAAAAATGCGCTTTTCGTGTGGGTCAGCACCATCCGATGAAAGATTCGTCGCAGCTGGTGCGGGATGCAATGGGAAATACCGGCATTCCCTTTGATGCCTTGCTGACGGAGGATTATGCTGAATGCCTGCACTATGATGCGGTTTTGTTCCCATATCCTGCCGAATTTGATAGCCGGGAGATCAAAAAGATCAAATCGTTTTTGGATGACCATCATATTCCCTATGCGCAGATCACGAAAGAAACGATGAACACCGACGCTTTGAGAGAACTTCTGACTGATCTGGGGGTTCATTGCTATTGCACCTCGGGGGACGTTATTTACTGCGGAAACGGGATGCTGGCAATCCACGCAGCAACCGCAGGCGAGAAGATCATCCGACTGCCCGAAAAATCCCGTTGTACTGAACTTTTCGGCAATCTGCAGCAACAGACCGAAACGCTGATCTTTCAATGTGAGCAGTTTGAAACGAAACTCTTTATGATCGATAAAGCATAAGGAATATAAGGCTGTCTGCTGAAGGGATACAGCGGTTTTTGTATTCACCCCTTGCAATTATAAAGAAAATTTTATATAATATTCTGTACGACACAGAAAGGGGCGAGAAAAAGGATGAAGTATCAATTTGAAGAAACCAGAATGCAATGCGTGGAGATCCCTGCACGGGTAGTGGATGGATTGCTGGGCATTGCCACCGGCGCCCAACTGAAGGTGCTATTATACTTAATGCGCTTTGATAAAATGGCTCACGATACCGCATCCATTGCGTCCCATTGCAATATTGCCCCGGAAGACGTGGATTCTGCCGTGGACTTTTGGGTCAAAGAGAATATCTTTGTGAAAGAGGCGGGCAAGCTACGGCTGGTCAACGCCATCAAGACGGTGCAGACCCGGGAATTGCCCCGGGTGCAGGCGACCATTATTCTGGAGGAGACCGACAAAAGCTTTCAGGATATGGTGGGCGAGATCCAGCGGATCACCGGCAAGAGCATCAGCTCGATGCTGATCTCCCTCTTTTACAATATGACCGAAAATCTGCACTTTTCCCCGGAAATGATTTTGCAGCTGGTGGCTTATTGCAACAGCATCGATAAATTTTCCTATCGCTATATGGAGACGGTGGCCGCCGATTGGTTCGATAACGGCATCGATAGCTTTGAAAAGGCCGAAGCCCATATCGGCAAGCTGGAATATGCCCGTAGCTTGGAAAATCGGTTAGCCAAAGCCTTCCGCATCGCCACCGCTTTTTCCAAAAAACAGCGGGAGCAGATCGCTCTTTGGGCTTCTATGGGGCTGACGGAGGAACTGATCCTGGAGGCCTACGACCGGTGTATGGATCGGAACAGCAAGATGAGCTTTTCCTATATGCATAGGATCCTGGAGGATTGGCACCAAAAGGGCTTCCGCCGGGTCAAGGATATTGTGGATCAAAAGCCAGCGGATACCGGTAGAAAGCTCCACGAAGGACTTTCCGAGCTGGAGCGTAAAATGATCGAAAAAATGCAGGCAGGAGGCGGTAACGGATGAACCATAAGGAAGAACTTTGGGCGGCTTTTTCCGCCAAGCGGGCTCAGGCGATTTACGAAGCGGCAGAGCGCCGTGAGCGGGTCTATACCGAAAACCCTGTCCTTTTGCAGATGGATCGGGAGATCACCGAGGCTGGCAGCCGCTATTGCGCCGCCATGATGAAGGGCGGCAACGGCGAGGCCGAGGCCAAGGAACTGGCCGACCTGCAACAAAAGCGGGAAGCCTTCCTCCTTTCCGTAAAGGCGGATCTGGAGCCCCGTTTTGAATGTCCCCTTTGTCAGGATACCGGCCGCACCGAGGAGGGGCTGTGCCAATGCTTTAAGCGGGAATTGATCGCCCGTAATTTTGAACAATCCAACCTGGAGCAACAGCTGGAGCATCAAAGCTTTGAAAATTTTGATCTTTCGCTGTTCAGCGACCGGGCCCAAAACGGCCTGCTCTCCCCCCGGGAGAATATGCGCCGGATCTACGAACTGGCCCGGGATTATACCGCCCGGTTCGAGGAGCAGAACCGCAGTCTTTTGTTTGTGGGCAGCACCGGGTTGGGGAAGACCTATCTTTCTACCGCCATTGCCAAGGCTCTTTTGGAGCAGGGCAAAAGCGTGGTCTATATCAGTGCGCCGGAATTTGCCCGGCGGCTGGATGCTTCCCGTTTTAAGGACAGCGAGGAGGAACTGGAGCCCTATTTTGAGTGTGATATGCTGATCCTGGACGATTTTGGAACCGAGAGTCGTACCGCCTATACGATGGCGACCTTGACCGATCTGATGGATCGGCGGATCCGCTGCGGAAAGCCGATGCTGTTCTCTACGAACCTGAACCTGGACGGGATCCAGAATGCCTATGACGAGCGGATCGTTTCCCGCCTGTTGGGGCATTTTACCTATTGCTATTTCTACGGGGATGATCTGCGCCGCAAGGCCTTTATGGAACAATGAGCACGGAACTGAACCGATTTGACGAACTGGACGACCTGCAAATGAACGGCTGGCAGCTTTGGCAGAACAGCCGTTTTTTTCGGTTTGGCACCGATGCGGTGCTGCTGGTGGATTTTGCCCGCTGTAAGCCGGGGCTGAAGTTGATGGATCTTTGCAGCGGAACCGGGATCGTTCCCATATTGATGCTGGCCAAGGGGGACGCCGATGCGGCGGCCGCCGTTGAGATTCAGCCCTATCTTTGCGAGCTGATGCGCCGCAGTCGGGCAGAAAATCGCTGTGAGGATCGGCTGGAGATCTACGAAGGGGATCTGAAGGAGATCCGCACCATGGTGCAGGGGGGCTGTTACGATCTGGTGACGGTCAATCCGCCCTATGAACCCGTGGGGCGGGGGATTCCGGGGCAGAATCCCTATCGGGAGCTTGCCCGTCGGGAGGAGGCCTGCACCCTGGAGGACGTGATCCGGGCGGCGGCTTATTTGGTCAAGCCCGGCGGACGGCTGGCGATGGTGCACCGCCCCTACCGCTTGGGCGAAATTTTGCAAAAAATGGAGGCGGGGGGATTTTCGCCCTCTCGCCTGCGCCTGGTGGAGCCCAAGGCCGGGGAGCCGGCCATCCTGGTGCTGGTGGAAGGGGTGCGCAGCGGCAAGCGGGAACTGGCCATCGAGCCCACTTTGATCCTCCATAACGCCGACGGATCGGAAACCGAAGAATTGAAACAAATTTACCGAAGGGAGCAAAAATAGATGAGCGAACCGGTTTTATATTTGGTGGGAACGCCCATCGGGAACCTGGGGGATCTTTCCCGCCGGTGCCACGAGGTGCTGGAGCAGGTGGATTTTATTGCTGCCGAGGATACCCGTAATACCTTGAAATTATTGAACCATATGGGCATCCATAAGCCCCTGATCAGCTATTTTGAACATAATAAGCGGGAGCGGGGGCTGGAGATCCTGAAGCGGATCCAGCAGGGTGAGACCTGCGCCCTGGTCACCGATGCGGGGATGCCCGGCATCAGCGATCCCGGTGAGGATCTGGTGAAGTTGCTGGCGGAGGAGGGCTACGAGGTCTCGGTAGTCCCCGGGCCCTGCGCTCTGATCAGCGCCTTGGTGCTTTCCGGCCTGCCCACCGGGCGGTTTGCCTTCGAGGGCTTTTTATCTACCACCAAAAAGAACCGCCGGGAGCATTTGGAAGGCCTGCGCTACACCAAAGAAACTTTGATCTTCTACGAAGCACCCCAAAAGCTGCGGGGGACCCTGCAGGATCTTTACGATACCTTTGGGGATCGGCGGGTGGCCCTTTGCCGGGAACTGACCAAACTGCACGAAACGGTGCAACGGGGCACGGTGGTAGAGATGATCGCCTTTTATGAAGAAAACGACCCCCGGGGGGAATACGTGATCGTGCTGGAGGGTGCCACCGAGGAACCCCAAGAGGAGGCCTTTTGGCAAAAACTTTCTCCCGCCGCCCACGTGGATTATTATATACAGACCGGCCTGACCAAAAAGGAGGCCATCAAGGCCGCCGCCAACGATCGGGGTGTGCCCAAGAACGAGATCTATAACGAGATTATGAAAAAATAGGAGGAACCGAAATGATCTATACCGTTACCTTTAACCCTGCCCTGGACTACGTGATCCGGGTGGATCACCTGGAGCTGGGCGAGACCAACCGTTCCACCAGCGAGGAGCTGTATTTCGGCGGCAAGGGTGTGAACGTCTCCCTGGTGCTGAAGGAACTGGGAAAGGAGAATACCGCCCTGGGCTTTATTGCCGGCTTTACCGGTGCCGCTCTGGCCGACGATCTGCAAAAGCGGGGTATCCGGGCGGATTTTATTCCATTAAAGGAGGGCTTGACCCGTATCAACGTGAAGATGAAGGGGGCACAGGAGACCGAGATCAACGCCCAGGGCCCCAAGATCGATGATGAGGCCATCGCCGCCCTTTGGCAAAAGCTGGAGCAGTTGACCGCCGAGGATACCCTGGTGCTGGCGGGGAGCGTTCCTTCGACGCTGCCGGCGGATATCTACGAGCAGATTTTGGCGCTCTTGGAGCAAAAGGGCACCCGCTGTGTGGTGGACGCTACCGGTAAGCTGCTGTTGAACGTGCTGAAATATAAGCCCTTCCTGATCAAGCCCAACCATCGGGAACTGGAAGAGCTGGTGGGTCGGGAACTGCATAATGAGGCGGAGATCGCCGATGCCGCCCGGGAACTGCAGGCCAAGGGCGCCCGAAACGTTCTGATCTCACGGGGAAAAGACGGCGCTCTGCTGCTGACGGAAACCGACCGGGTGCTGACGGCAGGCGTTGCCAAGGTAAAGGCTGTCAACACCGTTGGGGCCGGGGATTCTATGGTGGCCGGCTTTGTGGCCGGCTTCGACCGGGGCTATGAATACGCCCTGAAATTGGGAAGCGCCTGCGGCGGTGCAACGGCAAGCCTGCCCGGCCTGGCAACCAAAGACGTGATCGAAAAAATACTGAACGAGATCTAATAAGAAGCGGGGAGGAACCTTTTGCAAAAGGTTCCTCCCCGGCCCCCCCTTCTAAAACTTTCCAACTTAAAAAGAAAAGTTTGAAAGTTTTTGGAGGATTTTAAAAGGAACCTTTTTTCAAAAAGGTTCCTTTTTGTTTTTTGTTTTTTATTCAAATTGTGCGTTATAGAGTTCGCTGTAGAAGCCGCCGCTGGCCAGCAGTTCTTGGTGGGTGCCCCGCTGGACGATGGCGCCGTCCTTGACCACCAGGATCAGGTCTGCATCCCGGATGGTGGAAAGGCGGTGCGCCACCACGAAGCAGGTCTTGTGGGCCATCAGCTCCCGCATGGCCTTTTGCACCAGCTTTTCGGTGCGGGTATCCACGTTGGAGGTGGCCTCGTCCAGGATCAGCATAGGGCAATCCATCAGCATCGCCCGGGCGATGGTCAAGAGCTGCTTTTGCCCCTTGGAAATATTGGCCGCATCGTCGGTTAGAATAGTATCATATCCTTCGGGTAACCCTTCGATAAAGGGATGGATGCCTGCCGCTTTGGCGGCGGCGATGACCTCCTCGCGGGTGGCCTCCGGCCGGCCGTAGGCAATGTTATCGTAGATGGTGCCGTAGAACAGCCAGGTCTCCTGCAATACCATGGAATAGGAAAGCCGCAGGCTCTCCCGGGTGATTTGGTCAAAGGGCTTTTGATCCAGGAACAGCTCCCCCTGCTCCGTTTCATAAAAGCGCATCAAAAGATTGATCAGGGTGCTTTTTCCTGCGCCGGTAGGCCCTACGATCGCCACCAGCTTGCCGGGTTCCGCTTTGAGGGAAAAGCCCGTCAGAATGGTTTTTTCGGGGGTATAACCGAAGGTCACGTTCTTCAGTTCCACCTCACCCTCCACCCGGGGCAGGGGGGTGGCCTCTGCCCGGTCGGCGGGCTCCGGTGTCTCGTCCATCAGCCCGAAGATCCGTTCTGCGGCGGCCAGGGCCGATTGCAGCTCGCTGTAGATGCCGGCGATCTCGTTGATGGGGCCGGAAAACTTACGGCTATAGAGCACAAAGCTGGAGATACTGCCAATGGTGATCCAGGCGCCGCCGCTCTTGATGAACAAAAAGGCACCCAGAATGGAGACCAGCGCCAGGGAAAGGTTGTTGATCAGGTTCATGGAAGGGCCCATCATACCGCCCTGGTATTCCGCCTGGTAATAGGCCTCCGTCACGGTTTCGTCCACCTCATCAAAGTCCTTCAGCACCGTTTGCTCCTGGTTATAGGATTTTAAGGTTTTTTGACCGGAGATCTTTTCCTCCACGTAGTCGTTCAGTTCTCCTAACTTTTTGCTCCGCAGACGGAACAGAGGGCGCACCCGGTTGGAAAAATAGCGGGTGAACAGAATGGAAAGGGGAACGGTGATCACAAACACCGTTAACAGCAGGGGGCTGATGCGGAGCATCATATAAAGGGAGCCCACGATGGTGATCAAGCTGGTGAGAATGGCGATCACGTCCGAGGCCAGGGATTCGCTGATATTATCGGCATCGTAGCTGATCCGGCTGAGGATATCCCCGGGGGCGTGGGTATCGTAAAAGCCCACCGGCAGCTCCACCAACCGCTCGAACAGTTCCTGCCGCAGGCGGAAGGTGACCTTGCGGGCAATGTGGATCATCAGGATCCGCAGGATATAGGCCATCACCGCCGATACCAGGTAAAAGACTGCCATCAGCGTCGCATAGCGGTATACGGTGGTAAAATCCACCTTGCCGATGCCGCCGGTGGCCGCGTCGATGGCCTTGCCGGAAAGCTCCGGCCCCAAAAGGGAGAGAATGTTGGAGGCAAAGGAAAGCAAAATGGCGATCATCAACGCCCATTTGAATTGCCAAAGATACTTAAAAAGACGGAGCAAAACGTGTTTGGAAATGGGTCGTTTTTTGCTCATTGTGCCACCTCCTCACCGGTCTGCAGGGCATAAATTTCCCGATAGAGGGGGCAGGTTTCCATCAATTCTTCATGGGTACCTAAGCCCCGGCACCGCCCCTCCTCCAGCACCAGGATCCGATCGCAATGGCGCACGGAACTGATCCGCTGGGCAATGATGATGGCGGTGGTGCCGGCGTAATCCTCCCGCAGGGTCTTGCGGAGGGCCGCATCGGTCTTGAAATCCAGGGCGCTGGAGGAATCGTCCAGAATCAAAAAGTCCGGCCGTCCGGCCAAGGCCCGGGCGATGAGTAGCCGTTGCTTTTGTCCGCCGGAAAGGTTGGCGGCCTTGGGCTCGATCATAGCCTCCAACCCGCCCTTTTCCGCCACGAAATTCGCAGCCTGGGCGGCGATGATGCCCTCCTGCAGTTGTTCGGGGGTCAAATTCCGACCGATCCGGATGTTTTCACCGATGGTATCCCGGAACAACAGATCGTTTTGGAACACCACCCCAAAATGCTTGCGGATCTCGGCGGGCTCCAGGCTCCGGAGATCCTTGCCCAAGAGGGTAATGCGTCCTTGGTCGGGATCGTAGAATCGCATCAATAGGCTGGCCACGGTGGTCTTGCCCGCCCCGGTGGGGCCCAAGATCCCCAGGCTTTCGCCCTTGTTCAGCCGGAAGGAGATGGCCTCCAGGTCGCTTTTCTTTTTATGATAGGAAAAGGTGACGTTTTCGAAGGTCAGGGCGGCATCGGTTTCGGCCTCCGGCCGCTCCTCTGCCTGCAGACCCGGGGGCAGGTCTAAAATCTCCCGGATCCGCTTGGCGGAGGCCAGGGAACGGGAATAACCGGTCAGTACCCGGGTCATCATCAGCATTGCGTTGAGAATAATGGTGAAATAGGAGAGAAAGGCGGTGATGGTACCCACCCCGGTGATGCCCGCATTGATGCGGCGGGCGCCGATCAATACCACCAGCACCAGCCCCAGATTCAGGATCAGGTTCATCAGGGGCGCATTGACGGCCATGGTGTTGTTGGCCTTGCTTTCGGCCTTGTATACCCGGTTATTGACCTCCAAAAAGCGCTGTTTTTCGCCCTCACTGCGGGAGAGTGCCTTGATCACCCGCACACCGCTGACGTTTTCCCGGACGGTGCGGACCAGGGCGTCGTTTTCCTCCTGCAGATCTGCAAACAGCGGCACGCTCTTTTTACTGATGTGATACACCAGCAACCCCATAATGGGCAGCATCGCCAGCAATACCGCCGATAACACGGGATCCAGGCTCCAGGTCATCAGAATGCCGCCGATCACCAAAATCGGTGCCCGTACCCCGATACGCTGCATCATTCCGATCATACGGTGCAGATTATAGGTATCGGTGGTCATACGGGAGATCAGGGAGGGGATGGTGGCCTGATCCACCTGGGGGGTGGAAAGGGCAAAGATCTTCTTGAAAAGATCGTGGCGTAGCTTGAACATGGCTTTTTTTGCCACCAAAGCGGCGGAACGGTTGGCAACGATATTACCGATCCAGGCAACGGCGGAGCAGAGCAGCATCACGCCGCCCCAGATCAATACCATCCTCATATCCTTTTTGGGGATCATCTCGTCAATGATCAGTGCCAAAATGTAGGGCAGTACCAGGTCCATGGTGGAGCCGATGAACTTGATCAAAAAGCCAAAAAGCATCTGTCCCAAATAGGGCTTTACGTATTGAAGGATCAGTTTCATTCTTTCTCCTCCAATTCTGCAAAGCCGTTTTTGCGGGATTCCCGGGCCCGTTCATAAAGCTTGATCAGGGTTTGGGTGAATTGCTCCTTTTCCGCACCCTCCAGCTCCGATAGGAGCCATTCATAGTAGCGGTTGGTCAGCTCCACGTCCATAGCCTTGACCGCATCGGCTTTGGGGGTAGAGGTAATTAATTTTGCCCGCCGATCCCGGGGATCGGTCTCGCGGGTGATATAGCCCCGCTCCTCCAGCCGGTTGACCAACCGGGTAACCTGGGATTTATCGATCCCCAGGCGATCCGCCAGTAACTGCTGGTTCAGGGTTTGGTGGATGGAGATCACCCGCAGGGCGTGGGCCTCCTGGGCGGTCAGTTCTTCGGTCATATGGCTGTTGTAATACCGCTGGGCTGTGCGGGAAATGCCGTAAAAATACCGTTTGTAGTTCTCCATAGCGTTCTTCCTTTGAAAATAGTTGCATAATCAACTAAATGATAACGAAAAATAGTTGCATTGTCAACCATATTTTTAAAAATGTCGAAAACTTTTTTGGGAAATTTAAACAAAATCCTTGTATTTTTGGCGGAGAAATTATATAATAAAGAAAAAGGAGTTCTGGAAGATGCCTACTTTAGATACGTTCAAATACGCAACAAAGCGTAAAAATTTGCATTTGCGGGTGGTGAAGGGCCATTTTGTAACCGGCCAGCACCACACCAATTATTATATTGACGTAGCCGCCCAAAAGGCCCGCCTTTCCGAAGCCAAGTCCATGGCCAAGGAGATCTGCAGCTACTACGCCCATTCCACCGTGGTGGATACCATCCTTTGCCTGGATGGGATGGAGGTTGTCGGCACCTGCCTGGCAGACCGGCTGACCGAGGGCAACTATATCAATATGAACGCCCACCAGACCATCTACGTGGTAACGCCGGAGACCACCAGCAACAGCCAACTGATCTTCCGGGATAACCTGGTACCCATGATCGCCGGCAAGCACGTTTTGGTGCTGGCCCTCTCCATCGTCAGCGGTAGTACCGTGAAGGGTGCCTTGGAAGCCATTCGCTATTATGGTGGGATGGTAGCCGGTGTGGCATCGGTATTCGCCACCGCCGAAAAGATCGAGGATTACCCGGTGGTTTCTGTATTCAACCCCACTGACCTGCCGGATTACGTGAATGGGCCCTCCCACGAATGCCCCTTGTGTAAGGCAGGGGTAAAGATTGACGCCCTGGTCAATTGTAACGGTTTTTCAAAATTGTAAAAGATAAAGAAGGTTCCCAAGGGTATCCTTGGGAACCTTCTTTTCAGACTGTCAAAAAAGGCACCGACCGCAGAAAAAATGTATGTTCCCCATAAGCGCCCCTTGCCTAAAGGGGCGAGGGGATATTTTAAAGGAAAAAATGCGGCTAAAGGCCGTATTTTTATTGAATTTTTTCTGCTTTCCGCCAAAACGCCCTCTCGCAGTATCCACATACAGCTTCGGGCCGTTTTGACGAAATCGGCACTCTTTTTTGTTCGTCTGCCAGCGTGTCAAAAATAACAATTAGAGTTTTTTGACACGCTGAAAAAAGAAGGTTCCCATCGGGAACCTTCTTTTTATTCAAAAGTTTTTGAAGAGTGCAGAGGGACTTTTTTCAAAAAGTCCCTTTGCTTTTACAAGCTTCCCTTGGCAGAAATTCGCCAGTCGGCGCCCAGGAGCAGGTTCAGTTCTTGACGATAGCGGGCTTCAATGGCGGCCACCAGGGTCTCGGCGGGCTGCTCCAGCAGAGCAGCGGGGGAGCCATAGACCATCAGCAGATGACGGGTATCCTCCATACGGATGCCCATGGCCTCTAACCGAGCCAGCTCGGCTTCGGTGAACTGAGCCTTCAGGTGGGCAACCTCCTGCTCACGCAGGTAATAATCATAGGTGCCGTAGGTCCATTGGCTCAGATCCACTTCGGAAAGTTCGGGATACCGCAGCTTCAGGGTCTTGGCGGTGGCTTTATCCAGCTTCCAGCCGGCGCGCAGCTGCTGATAATCGGAAAAGTTCATTTCCTCCAGCTCGCTTTGAAGAACGCCGTGGGCCCGCAGTTCCTTGTAGTAGCCTTCCGCATTACCGAAGGAGGCAAGGGGCGTGGTATTCAGGATCCGGCTTTCATCCAGCTTGGGGGTGGTGGTGCCGGCGGTGGCGGGGAGCATAATATCCTTTAAGAGGGCACCGGCATTGCCGGTTTGTTCATAGGCCAAAAGGGCGGTCTTGACCTCCTCTACCGTATAGAGCGGTGCGACGGCGGAGGCTTCCTCCACCGGGGCGGAGCCGGATAAAAAGGCATTGCAAAGCAGGCCGACGGTCAACACCGCAACGGCCAATAAAATAAACGTTCTGCCCTTCAGGTTTTTCATGGAGATCGCTCCTTTCACCTATAAGATATCATAGGTCAAGAGCAAATTCCAATTAATTTTTCAAACAGTTTGGCTACATTCTGTAATATTTTGCGGAAATATTACAAAATTCTTACGAACGGTAAAAAAGAACCGCCTTCCCGAAGGAAGGCGGTTTCAATTTGTTAGAAATTACGCTTTTTTCTTCACAATGGCCTTGATCACAAAGAGGGTGGCGATCATCAGCGCCAGGGATACGCCCAGAACCACGAATACGTTCTGAACGAAGCCGGCCAGCAGGTAACCCACCAGGCTGACTCCTGCAACGGTCAAGGCATAGGGCAGCTGGGTGGAAACGTGAGCCACGTGGTCGCTTTGGGCACCGGTGGATGCCATAATGGTGGTATCGGAGATGGGGGAGCAATGGTCACCGCAAACCGCACCGGCCAGGCAGGCAGAGATGCAGATGATGACCATAGCGGGGATGGAACCGCCCTCGCCCACGTTGGCTAAAGAATCCTTGAATACGTCGGTCACGATGGGGATCAGGATGCCGAAGGTCCCCCAGGAGGTACCGGTGGCAAAGGCCAGCAATATGGCAACCAGGAACAGGATCACGGGCAGCAGGATCTGCAGAGCGGTGGCACCCTTTACCACACCGGATACGAAGGTGCCGGCACCCAGGAGACCGGTCATGGACTTTAAGCCCCAGGCGAAGGTCAGGATCAGGATGGCGGGAACCATCTGCTTGAAGCCTTCGGGCAGAGCCCCGGTGCATTCCTTAAAGGACAGTACACGGCGAGCCATAAAGTAGATCATATCTACGATCAGAGCGGCGATGGAGCCAACGGCCAGGCCGTAGGCGGCATCACAGCCGGCAAAGGCATCGATGAAGGAGGTACCGCTGAAGAAACCGCCGGTGTAAACCATACCGGCCACGCTCAACACGATCAGTACCACCACGGGTAAGATCAGGTCGATGACCTTACCCTTGCTGTTGGCGGGGATCTTTTCGGCGTTTTCATAGGGGTTGCCGGCATCGGAGAACAGGTCACCCTTGCGGGCGTTCTCCTCGTGGCGGCGCATAGAGCCGAAGTCGAAATCGCCCAGGGAGATGATGATCACCATGGCGATGGTCAGCAGAGCGTAGAGGTTATAGGGGATGGTCTGGATGAACAGAGAGATGCCGTTCACCCCGTCCACGGTACCGCTGACAGCGGCTGCCCAGGAAGAGATGGGGGCGATGATGCAGATGGGAGCGGCGGTGGCGTCGATCAGATAAGCGAGCTTTGCCCGGGAAATGTTATGCTTATCAGTGATGGGGCGCATTACGCTGCCCACGGTCAGGCAGTTGAAATAGTCGTCCACAAAGATCAAAGCGCCCAGACCGAAGGTGGCGAACTGCGCACCCCGGCGACCCTTGATCTTGGTGGCGGCCCATTCGCCGTAGGCACGGCTGCCGCCGGCACGGTTCATCATTACCACCAGGGCGCCCAAAACGACCAGGAAGATCAGGATACCCACGTTCCAGGCATCGGCCAGGTTGGCCACCAGGCCATCGTTGACAACGGCGTTGAACATGGTCTCAAAGCTGAACTTGCCGTCTCCGACCGCATACAGAATACCGCCGGAGAGGATTCCGATGAACAGGGAGGAATAAACCTCCTTGGTGATCAGCGCCAGCACGATGGCGATGACCGGGGGCAACAAAGACCAGGCGGTCTCGTTAAAGAAAGAGGTGTAAACCTCCTCTGCGGCCTCCTCCTCGGCAAAGCAGGCGATGGAGAACAACCCCACCATCAGCAAAACAGAGATCAGGATCAGGCCGATCTTGCGCAATTTTGCGTTTTTCATAAAATCCTCCTAAAAAGCAACAAAAAACCTGCATCAGGCACAACGGGAGGCCTTATGCAGGTTACGAGCATACATAAGATGGCACTCCACAAATCGTGACAGTCCGGCGCATATTTTGCGCCGACCCAGCAATTTTTCGCAAAACGGGGGAACGAAAAATCACTTCGGCGGTTGCCCCTTTCAAACCGTTTTTCAACCCCAAAACGGCCATACTCTTGGCGAACCGCGCCTCCATCGGCTGGTATTTTGTTTAAATTATGGAAAAAGAGTACCATATAAATAATGGAAAGTCAATCCTTTTCGATAAAAAAAGCCCGATTCCTAAGAACCGTACAATTAAGGACAGTACAACAATACAACAACAAGATACGAAAACACCCAGAGTTTTTCACAAAAACTTTGGGTGTTTTTAATATTCTCTTTCTTTGTTAGTC
>JAZQAR010000106.1:0-26499 GCA_045545315.1 Eubacteriales bacterium
GACATGGCTACGATCCGACTTACCCCCGAAGCCACCCCGGAGACCGTTCCGGAAGAGAATAAAACACAAGATGTTGTGCCCGAAACAACCTTTAAAACCAACCCCTTGTATTCTGCAGACTATAAGCCTGCCACCGATGCCAAGGGCACGCTGACCGCCAGCGGCTTTATCAAAAACGGCAGCACCGCCGCCGCCCTAAAGAACCGTACCATCACCTTCTATACCGCCGACGAGACCCCCGCCTTCGATTACCTGAACGAAAAAGGCGTGGCCGTCAACGAATGGCAATGGGCAGAAGCCATGGCCAAGGCCTTTGGCTTCCAACTGAAATATACCATCAAAAACAAGAGCATCTCCCTCAAAGCCCAGCGCACCGCTATCTATGCGGGCCGAAAGCTGAGCCTGATCCAGATGACCGACGACCAGCTGGCCCTGGGGATGAGCCTGAGCCGCTCCGCCGCCGAATACCTGAATACCGGCGCCACCACCTACGGCATCAGCACCGCTGTGCTGAACCAAAGCAAGCAGACCCTATTCGCTCCCCTGGGGAACGCCAATACCCTTTGGTATAATCCCACCCTGATGCCCGCCGCCACCGATCCTGCCACCCTTTCTGCCCAAAACGCCTGGACGGTGGAGCAATATAAGGCGATCTATCAAAACAGCACCACCCGGGGTCATAAGCCCTTGGAAATGTCCCTGACCATGGATTGGGCGCTGCTCAGCGGCAAAAGCCCCCTGACCCTGCTGGAGGGCAAGCTGGACACCAACATTTATGCAAAAGTGACCCAAACCGCCCTTGCTTCCCTGCGGGCCGTGACCACCCAGCTGCCCGCCTTCGTGGGGGACGAGGACGCAACCTATTCCTTCGAAAAGGGCACCCTGGCCATGGCCTACGGCCTGAACGTTCCCACCGTGGCCGAAGGCACCAAGCTCGGCTATGCCACCCTGCCCGCCGTAACGGCAGGGGAGACCGGCGCCGTATCCTTCGGCGGCACCTTCTTCGCCCTGCCCAAGTACCAAAAGGACGAAGGCAACGACCTGGCCGCCCTGACCTTTGCGGAATTGTGGTGTAACCGCTACACCGAAGCCCGGGCCGCCAACCTGATGAGGGCCGGCATCGCCGCCGCCGATTACGAGGCCTATACCCGATTCACCGAAGCCAAGGCGCACCTGATCTTCCGGGATCCGGCCATCGATACCCTTTGCGAGACCTACTTCAAGGGGCTCACCGATCCCCTCATCAATATGGACGACGCCTACGGTGCCATCAAAGAGAAGTTAATGGCCCGCATCGCCGCTTATAACCTCTATTTTTAAATAACAGCGCCAACACCCCGGAGTTTTGCTCCCGGGGTGTTTTTCTGTTTGCTCCGCCGTTTATCCACATTGTGTTGATTTTTGGTGCAATGCGGTTATTCTTTTTTGGTCTGTTGGTATGTTATAATGATATTATCATAACTATACTCTAAAAAAGGAGAAGACCTATGAAATCAACCCTGAAACGATTTATTGCAATCTCGATCGTCTCCATTATGATATTCTGCGCCCTGCCCCTTTCCGGCTGGGCGGCAGGCACCCACGTACTTTACGTATCACCGGTGCGGGGCAATACCGCTGCGGATTTTGCAGATGCAATGCCCATCAGCGCCGTAAAGTGGTATAAAAGCAGCAATACCTTTTATCTGCTGTTGCCCACCGAGGCCAGAGGCAAGCTGCTGCAGCTTTGGTTCGATGGCTCCACCACCGTAACGGTGGACGAAGGTGACCCCATCGAGCTGGGTGGCTCCACCCGAGCTCTGACCGCCGGCACCCATATCGTTCGCTTCGGGAATACACCCTATACCGTAGAGGTCATGTATTCCAAAAACATCGGCGCTATGTATATCACCACCGATACCGGCAGTCTGGACTACGTTCACGCCAGCAAGGATAACAAAGATAAGGGCGATATGCAGATGGTCAATGCCGACGGCACCAAGATCTATTACGATAACCGGCTGACCCAGATGAAGGGTCGCGGTAACGCCACCTGGAACAAGCCCAAAAAGCCCTACCAGATCAAGACCGATAAAAAAGTCGAGCTGGTAGAAGGCGCCGGTAAGCATAAGACCTGGCTGCTGATGGCCAACTACGGCGAGCAGACTATGGTCCGCAACTCCTTTGTATACGACCTGGCCAACGACGTCAGCGCCACCGCCAACAATCCTATGATGCAGTTTGTGGATCTATACTGCAACTACGAATACCAGGGTACCTATTCCGTTTGCGAAAAGGTGGAGATCGGCGATAACCGTATCGAGATCAACGACCTGGAGGGCGCCACCGAGGATGCTAATCCGGACGTAGACCTGGATTCCTTCGATCGCTTTGGCCCCAACGTCCCCGAGCAAAGCTCCGGCAAGGGCTATAAGATCCCCAACGACCCCGAGGATATCACCGGCGGCTACCTCTTAGAGGTAGAATCCCACCCCCGCTATCAAAACGAGGTCAGCGGCTTTGTCACCTCCCGGGGGCAGGCTATGGTCATCAAAGAACCGGAATACGCCAGCGAGGCCCAGGTAGCCTATATCTCCAACTATTTCCAGGAGTTTGAAGACGCCCTTTATTCCGCCGACGGTATCAACCCCAAGACCGGCAAGCGGTACGACGAATATTTCGATCTTTCCTCCCTGGCCCGCAAGTATATCATCGAGGAACTGACCCGCAACATCGATGCCAACATGACCAGCCAGTTCTACTATAAGCCCGCCGACGGCGAGGCCGCCATTGCCTACTGCGCCCCCGTCTGGGACTACGATAACTCCTTGGGCAATTACAACAACACCCGGCAATACGAAGGCTGGACCGCCGCCAACAAGAGCAACAACGTCGACGGCCAAGCCACCTACGAAACTCCCTACCGTACCAACTGTAAATATTACGGCCAGATGAAGACCCACCAGAGCTTTATGAACGCCGTTATCGCCGAATGGAACGGCAGCTTCCTGCCCATTATCAGCGAAGCCCTGGGCACCGCCGACGATCCCAATACCTATACCAAGCCCCTGAGCTTCTATACCACCCACCTGGGCACCTCTGCCCAGATGAACCACGTGGTCTGGAACACCCTGACCGCCCTGAACATCCAAAACCTGGATACCGGCGGCCCCACCTATAAAGGCACCATCGATTACCTGAAGTCCTACATCAAGGGTCGCTCCGAATGGATGACCTCCCAATGGCCCCTGAGCAATATCAAGCCTCTGGCCACTACGGCAGGGAACAATACTCTGGTCAGTATGACCGATTACGATTCCTCCGCCACCTATTATACCGTCAGCAACGAGGCGGAACTGCGCAAGTTCAGCGATCTGGTCAACGGCGGCACCTCCTTCGAGGGCAAAACCGTTCTACAGACCGCCGATATTACTCTGACCCAACTGAGCGGTAGCCGTGCCGATACCCATAACCGCATCGGTAAGGTGCCCAACGGGGAAAACCCCGTCTCCTCCTCCACCGCGCCCCACGCCTTCCGTGGCACCTATAACGGGGGCGGGTATAAGATCTATAACGTAGTCGTGGATCGGGAAAACCGCTCCGGCGTTGGCCTCTTCGGTGCTGCCTACGGCGCCACCTTCATCGACGTCCACGTGGCCAGCGGTCACCTGACCGGTGGCACCCGGGTGGGCGGCATCTGCGGGATGGCCGATGCCTGTACCTTTATCCGTTGCAGCAACGCCGCCACCGTGGAGGTCACCGGCTATTCCGGCAACTTTACCTTCAACGGCACCGATGCCGCAGGCATCGCCGGTATCGCCCGGGAAGGCGGTACCTTTATCAGCTGCTATAACACCGGCCTCATTACCGGCGTTACCGGCCTGGCCGGCATCTGCGGCCACAGCAATTTCGGCGTTCTGACCGTTACCAACTGCTATAACACCGGTATCTTCACCTTCACCGGCACGGTGGAAGGCTCGCCCATCGCCCGCCAGGCTGGGGACGGCACCTCTTACCCCGACTGCTACTCCCTGGCCGGCGCTACCCCCGAAGAAATGACCGATAAGCATACCACCCCCACCTTCACCGCCGAAGAATTGGAAAACGGTACCCTGCTCAGCAACCTGAACGCTGTCAGCAACGTTTGGCAGGCAGGGGAAGAGGGCCCCGTTCATAAGCCCGTTGTGACCACGGAGACCATCCCCGTGACCGTCGTCAAGAAGATCGGCGATCAGGTGCTTTCCGAAAACGTCAGCTACTACGAGGACGGCGATTCCCTCAGCCTGGAGCTAAGCACCCCCTATTATCTGGAATCCGTTACCGTGAACGGCATTCCCACCACCGAGACCGCTCTGCTGATCAGCGAGCCCACCACCGTGGTATACCAACTGAAAAAGCTGGGCAAGCCCATCTCCGAGCTGGGTGAGGCCGGCGGCTACTATATCACCGACACCGCCGGGCTGACCGCTCTGCTGCAGGCTACCGCCACCCAAAATCTGGCAGGCTACACCTTCTACCTGATGCAGGACGTGGATGCCTCCTCCGTCACCCTTTCCGGCGGCACCTTCGCAGGAACTCTGAACGGTAAGGGCAGCACCATTACCGGCCTGGCACAGCCCCTCTTCCAAACCGTTACCCATAGCGGTAAGGTCACTAAGCTGACCCTGCAAAACGCCACCGTGAAGGGCAGCGCCGCCGTTGCAGACGTGAACCACGGCGTGGTTTCCTATATCGACGCCAAAAACCTGGTGATCACCGGGAACCAAACGGCCGGCGGTATCGTCAACACCAACGAGGGCTTTATCTTCTCTTGCACCGCTGAAAACTTCGTGGTGGGTACCCAACTGGCAGGCGGCATCGCCGCCACCAATCGGGGCAGTATCCGTAACTGTCTCAACGTTTCCCGCATCGTGGCCGATCAGGGCACCGTCGGTGGCATCGCCGCCGCAGGAAAGGGCGGTACCGCCCTCTGCATCAGCCGAGGGATCCTGAATGCGCCTACCCTCTATGCCATCGCCCCCGGCGGGCAAGCTGATTGTACCGTCTGGGACCAGGTGCGGGGCGACAAAGGCGATGCCGAGACCGTCAACGATCTGACCCTGCGCTCCGCGGATTTCGCCGACGCACAAAACAAGCTCTTCTGGACCGCAGGCCTCGAAAGCCCCGTTCCCACCCTGCCTGCAGGTGAACTGGGCGACGTCACCAACGACGATGCCGTCAACGTTCTGGATGCCTTGATCCTGCTCCGTCATCTGGCCGGCTCCGCAGATCAAGTAAACGTAGAAAACGCCGATCTGGTGGAAGATCCCGAAGGCACCCTCACCACCAACGATGCCTCCGCCTTACTCTCCCACCTCCTCTGGTCCTTCTAATCCCCCGACCCCCTCCGACCTATTAGCGAATAGGTCGTGTTCCCCCTCCCGAGGGGGAACAAACAAAAGGTAATTTAAAGTTTGCGTACGGCGCCCCGGGAAAAAACGACTTCCCGGGGCGCCGATCTATTATGTAGAAAATTTCAAAATACCCTGTAGGGGACGGTTTGAAATTTACCTCGTAGGGGCGACCATTGGTCGTCCGTTGGGTACGATGAAATTTTGGCGGGTCGTACCATTTTAATTTGGAACTTTGTTTTAAAATGCACAATTCAATTGGTCATTCACTTCTCAAGCCGGATCAAAAATGCACAATTGAATTGGTCATTAACCCGTAAAGAGAGAGTTCGTTTCTTTAAATGCACAATTGAATTGTGCATTTTGTAATGGTTTCAATTATTATACACGCCTTCGGTGTGGTGTCATACAGTGAGGAACGGCACATAGGCCGTTCCGCACAGATTACATACGCCCGTTGGGCGATTACATACAGCCCGGTGGCTGATTGAACCCCCGCACCTACAAGGATTCCCCGCAAATAAAAACAGCGCACCGGGAGATCGTTTATTCCCGGTGCGCCGTCAGCAATATTGCAATTACTTGTAGGTTGTTCCCCCTTGGAAGGGGGAACACGCGGAGTACGCCTACTCCGCGGAGGGGGTTCAAAGGCCGCGCTGGACACAGAGTTCCCGGAACTCGTCCATAGTGACCAGTACGTGGCGGGGCTTGGAGCCCTCGAAGGGTCCGACCACGCCCAACTCTTCCATCTGATCCACCACCCGTGCGGCACGGGCGTAGCCCAGTTTCAACTTCCGCTGTAAGAGGGAGGTAGATGCCATCTTCGCCTCGATAACACATTCGCAGGCGGCCACCAGCATCTCATCATACTCGCCGCCCTCCTCGCTGTCGGAGGCGTTGTTGCTCTTATTCCCCTGAGTGGACAAGGTCTCGATATTTTGGATCGCATCCTGATCGTAATCGGAGCCCATGGAATTGGTCTTCACGTAATTGACCACCTTTTCCACCTCGCCGTCAGAAACGAAGCAGCCCTGCACCCGCAGAGGCTTATTGGCACCCACGGGCTTATAGAGCATATCGCCCCGACCCAGCAGCTTCTCGGCGCCGTTTTCATCCAGGATGATCCGGCTGTTGATGGAGTTATCCACGGTAAATGCGATTTTGGATGGAATATTAGCCTTGATCAGACCGGTGACCACGTCTGCACTGGGTCGCTGGGTGGCCACGATCAGGTGGATCCCTGCGGCACGGGCCTTGGCACACAGACGGCAGATACAATCCTCCACTTCCTTGGAGGAGACCATCATCAGATCGGCCAACTCATCGATCACCACCACGATCCGGGGCATCGGCTGGAAGTCCGGATGAGACTCGCAATAGGTATTGTATGCATCCAGGTTCCGCACTTGGGTATTTTTCATCAAGTCGTAGCGGCGATCCATTTCGGTGCAGGCCCATTGCAAAGTGCCTGCCGCCTTTTTCGGCTGGGTCACCACCGGCACCAGCAGGTGGGGGATACCGTTGTAGATATCCATCTCCACCGCCTTGGGGTCGATGAGGATCAGCTTCACGTCCTCCGGCGATGCTTTATATAAGATCGAAAGCAAAATGGTGTTGATGCAAACCGATTTACCGGAACCGGTGGTACCTGCCACCAGCAGGTGGGGCATCTTGGCCACGTCGAAGGTGATCAGATTACCGGCAATGTCTTTGCCCAAGGCAGAGGTCAAAGAACTTTTACCATCCGTAAAACTCGGCGAAGATAATACCTCGCGTATAAAAACAGTACTGACGTTCTTGTTGGGGATCTCGATTCCCACGGCGGCCTTGCCGGGGATGGGGGCTTCGATCCGCACCTGGGTTGCGGCCAAAGCCAGAGCCAGGTCATCGGAAAGGGCGGCGATCTTGCTCACCCGGGTACCGGCCTTGGGCGCCAGTTCAAAGCGGGTTACGTTGGGGCCCACGGCGGTGCCCAGCATAGTGGTCTCGATGCCAAAATCCCGCAGAGTCTGTACCAGGATCCGTTCCTTTTCCCGCAGCTCGCTTTGGGTGGTACCGCCGGTCTGCTTGGGTGCAGTCAGCAGAGAAAGGGGCGGGAAGTTGTAGATGTGTAATTGCTCGCCCTCCATCGGCTTGGGGGGCTCCGCCTCGGTCTTGGGGCGGGGAGTCCGGGTTCTGTGGGTAGGCTTTTCCTCCGGTTCCAACTCGATCTCGTCACCAAAGCCCGCCTCGGCGGCAGGGTCGCTCTCCTGTCCAAAATTGCCGATATCCATGGGATCGATGTTCCCGGCGGGGGTCACGTCGTCATAAACAAACACGGGCACCACCTCGGTCACCAGCTCCGGCGGAGTCACGTCCACGGTGGAGGGGGTCACCACCGGCTCTTCCTCCTTGCGCCGCTTTTCGTCGGCCTTTAGATCGGAAAAATGCCGTTTGATCTTCTCAGCCTCGGGATCCTCCACGATCACCGGCTTTTCCTTTTGCTCCTTGGCGTGGTTGATCAGCATCCGGATGGGATAAGCCATCTCGTAAAGGGTCAGATCAAAGAAGAATAAAATAGCGATGATGGAGGCGGCCAGCACCAGAATGGTAAAGCCCACCTTGCTCATCAGGGCGATCAACGGGCAGGCCACGATACCGCCCATCACACCGCCCTTCAATTCCATTCCCTGCATCCAAAACCGGGGGATGCCTTCGGTGAAGAATTCACTGAAGGAATAGTCGCCGGGGTACCAAAAAAGGTAACTGATGCCGGAGATGATCACCGCCAGCACCAGCCCGGTCCAAAGCTTGACGGCGGTGGAATATTTTTTATTTTTATCCAGGGCATCCACCCCTAACCAGACCAGGAAGACAGGGAACAGGTACGAGGCAAAGCCGAACATCCCGAACAGAAAATGATTTACCAACCAATCCTTCAGGGGCACCTGAAGACCGGGAATATAGATATAAACAGCCATCAACAGCGCCAGCCCGAAGAAGGCCACCGCCCACATACTCCGCCGAGTGGCGGCTTTTTGCTGTTTTCGCAAAGCTAATTGCTCCTGCTGAATTTGTTTTTTACTTTTTCTGGGCAAAAGAATCCCTCCTTATACCAGGCTACATACAACCAGCGCCACACCGGCAACCCCGCAATAAAGGGTAGGGAGCAGCAACCGATCCTTATTTTCCAACCACTTTAACAACAGAATTCCGCCCACGGCCGCCATACAAGCGGCAACGGCGGCAAGCCCAACCGGAAGCAATGCTCCGTTCAGGCTCAGGGGCGAAGTCAGGGGGCCGCCCGCCAGCAAAGCGGGCACCGCCAACAGCAAGGAAAACTCCACCGCATCCTTCCGCTTAAAACCCATATTCATCCCCATGGCCATGGCGGTGGCCACCACGGAAAGACCGGGCAACAGCGAAAAGACCCCGAACAGCCCCAACTTAAAGGCCTCCACCGGCTTCATATCCCGGAGCTCCTTGTTCTGATCCAGGCTGTGATCCCCTAAAAAGAGTAACCCGGCGGTCAAAAGCACCATCAGCCCGGTAAAGCCCGGCCGACCGGCAAACCGACCCACGTAATCAAAGGCATATTGACGCACCAAAAAGGCGATCAGCAACGGCAGAGAAGCCAAAAGCAGACAAATTGCCGTCACCTGCCCCCGGGAGGCCTTCCGCCAGCGGAATTTTCCGCCGAAGAGCCCCCCGATCATCGCTCCAAAGCCCTTGAGTAGCCCCCTAACGCTTTTGTGGCAGACCAGCAAGATCGCCAATATCACGCCGAACCGCATCAGCCATTCCGCCCCGGCTTGTCCCAAAACGGCGGGCGGGGTCAGGAACTGATCCAAAAGGGTGGTCTGACCGGTACCGGAAAGCCCGGCGCCCTCGCCAAAGCCCCTTACGGCACCTTTTATCATCGAAAATAAGTAATCCAAATCCTTAAAACTCCTTGTGCGCATATTATTCCATATTAGATAAATTATAACATATTATAAAATTATAATCAACTACGTTTTTTCCCTTGACAGATTGACGAAAATAGACTATAATTTTCATTGGTGTATTGGGATATTTTCTAAATTTTGACCCTTTTTGGGTGGATATACAGAAAAAATCTGAATATATTAGGGCATTTAGCTTGCCCGATAAAAATCATAACAGAAGGAGAAGACCTATGGAATTATGGCAAGTCATTCTCGCTGTTGTGGTCGTTGCCCTGATCGTGGGCGTTTTAATGTTTATTGCCGGCTTTTTATACCGTAAAAAGTCCAGCGAAAAGCAGATCGGCTCTGCGAAAGAAGAAGCAAAGCGGATCATCAACGAGGCGGTCAAGACCGCTGCTACCAAAAAGAAGGAAGCTCTGCTGGAGGGCAGAGAGACCCTGATGAAGGAGCGCACCGAGCAGGAAAAAGACCTGAAGGAACGCCGCGTTGAAGTTTCCCGCCAAGAAAAACGGCTGCAGCAAAGAGAAGAAAATCTCGACAAAAAGTTTGATAACATCGACCGCAAGGAAGAAGCCCTTGCGGAAAAACAGAAAAACCTGGATGCCCTCTACGAAGAGGTGGAAACCGTTAAGCAGTCCCAGATCGCCGTATTGGAGCGGATCTCCGGCTATACCGCCGAGGCCGCCAAGGCGGAACTCCTGCATATGATGGATTCCGAGCTGGAGCACGAATATGCCCAGCGCATCACCGAGCACGAGGATCGCTTCCGTGAGAATCTGGACGAAAAGGCCAGCATGATGCTCTCTCTGGCGATCCAGAAATGTGCCGCCGACCACGTAGCGGAAACCACCGTTTCCGTGGTGGCGTTGCCCAACGATGAAATGAAAGGCCGTATCATCGGCCGTGAGGGTCGGAACATCCGTGCCCTGGAGACCATCACCGGTGTGGACCTGATCATCGACGATACCCCCGAGGCCATCACCCTTTCCAGCTTCGATCCCATCCGCCGCGAGGTGGCACGGCAGACGCTGGAAAAACTGATCGGCGACGGCCGCATCCATCCCGCCCGCATCGAAGAGACTGTAGAAAAGGTTCGCCGGGATCTGGAAGTGGCCATGAAGAAGGAAGGCGAGCGTGCCACCTTCGAAACCGGTGTCCACGGCCTGCATCCTGACCTGATCAAACTGCTGGGTCGCCAAAAGTACCGTACCAGCTACGGTCAGCACGTATTGAACCACTCCATCGAGGTTTCCCAGCTGTCCGGCCTGCTGGCTGCTGAACTGGGCGCCGACGTGACCATCGCAAAACGGGCCGGCCTGCTCCACGATATCGGTAAGAGCGTGGACTTCGAAATGGAAGGCTCCCATATCCAGATCGGTGTGGATATCGCCAAGAAGTATAAGGAAAGCGAGATCGTGGTTCACGCCATCCACGCCCACCACGGCGACGTGGAGACCAAGACCATCTATGATGCCATCGTGCAGGCTGCCGATGCCATCTCCGCCGCCAGACCCGGCGCCCGCCGTGAGAATCTGGAAAATTATATCAAACGTCTGGAGAAGCTGGAAGAGATCGCCAACTCCTTCCCCGGTGTTGAAAATACCTTCGCCATCCAGGCTGGTCGTGAGATCCGTATTATGGTCAACCCCGAAAAGGTCTCCGATGATAAGCTGACCATCCTTTCCCACGATATCGTGAAGAAGATCGAAAACGAGCTGGAGTATCCCGGCCAGATCAAAGTACACCTGATCCGGGAGTCTCGTGCCATCGACTTCGCCAAATAAGTCCCCGCACTCAAAAATGGCACAGACCGTGGAAAATGAAAAATAATTAATTGCGGCTACCTATTTTTATTGCTCGATAGAAATAGGTAGCCCTTTTCTTTTTTAATAAATCCCTTTTTAAAGGAAAAAACTCGGCAAGACCGAGTTTTTATTGTAATTTTCCACTTCCTTCCAAAATGACCTCTCGCAGTATCTACATACAGCTTCGGATCATTTTGAAAGGATCTGCACTCATTTTTGAGCACGGGGGTGCCTTCCCCATTTTTTCGTTTTCTCTCTGACCGAAATGGCGCAGACCGTGGAAAATGAAAAATAATTAATAGCGGCTACCTATTTTTATTGCTCGATAGAAATAGGTAGCCACTACTTTTTTATTTTTTGCGGGGATATGGTTCTTTGATATCGGTCAGCCCGGCAAGATAGTCAATACTTGTTTGATAAAATTCTGCAAGCTTTATAAAAACGTCGATGGGAACGTTTAATTTACCGATCTCATAATCGGAATACGTCGTTTGATGTATTTTCAATAAGTCTGCCAGTTGTTTTTGGGTTAGATCTTGATCTTCTCGCAGATCCCTTAATCGTTTAAACATCATGATCACCTCGTAAGATAATTATGCCCTAAGGGAATTTGCCTTATCGACTTTTAAGAGATATTCCCTTAGACTATTCATAAAAGGATGTGAAAAGGATGGAAAGCTGTTGCTTTATCGATCATAGAAATTGCCCGGATAATTTAAAAGAACTCCTTCTATCTACCATCGAAACACTCATTACAGAGAAACAGGTTTACCGCTTTTACGTTGGCACACAAGGCGCCTTCGACCGCCTTGTTTATGAGGCACTTTGCACGCTGGAAAAGAAATATCCCATAGAACTTTTCGTTGTCCTTCCATATTTAAATCGGCCTGATGCGTATCCCTATTATAATATGGAAAAAACAATTTTTCCCGATATCTTAACAAAAACGCCCGCTCGGTTTGCTATCAGAAAAAGAAACTCGTTTATGATCAGCCAATCAACTTATGTCATTGCTTACATCAATACCCCGTATTCCAACGCCTATCCCAATATTGAGGAAGCCCTAAAAAAGAAAAAACATATTATGAACTTAGGCACTTTTATCATTCAATAAGAAAATCCCTTTCCTTTTCATCCTCTCCGTGTGTCACGAAAATCGTCCCTCTGTTATGCGAATTCCAACCGTTATGCACAATTCAATTGTGCATTTAAAGAAACGAATTCTCTTTTTCAAGGGTTAATGACCAATTGAATTGTGCATTTTTGAACCGGTTTGAGAAATGAGTGACCAATTGAATTGTGCATTTTTGCTCCGGCTTGAGAAGTGAATGACCAATTCAATTGTGCATTTTTGATCTGACCTGAGAAGTGAATGACCAATTGTATTGTGCATTTTTGAACCGGCTTGAGTAGCGAATGACCAATTCAATTGTGCATTTTTGAATCGGCTTGAGAAACGAATGACCAATTCAATTGTGCATTTTTGATTTGGCCTGAGAAGTGAATGACCAATTGAATTGTGCATTTTAAAAGTTCCAAATTAAAATGGTACGACCCGCCAAAATTTCATCGTGCCCAACGGACGACCAATGGTCGCCCCTACGAGGTAAATTTCACACCGTCCCCTACAAGGTATTTTAAAATTTTCTGTGAAAATAAATCAGCCCTGCGGGAGGTTGTTCATTCCCGCAGGGCCGTTTTCATAAATTGCAATTACCGTTATTGTCCCTTGGGGGACACGGGGAGCACGCTTGCTCCCCGGAGGGGGATCATTCTTCTGCTTGTTCTTCTACTTGTCCGTTATCTTGTTCCTCGACTTCCTCTTCCCGTTCGGTGAGAGCGATGTCGATCACCTTGGTGTTCTCATCCAGGCGCACCACACGGACACCCTGGGTGGAACGGCTGAGGGTGGGGATCTCTTCCACCTTGGTGCGGATCATCACACCGCCGGAGGTGATGGCCAGGAGGTCGTCGCCCTCCTTCACCATCCGGACAGCGGCCACCAGGCCGGTCTTATCGGTGATGTTGTAGGCAGAAACACCCTTCCCGCCACGGGTCTGTACCCGGAAGTCATCGATCTTGGTACGTTTGCCGTAACCGTTTTCGGTGATGGAGAGGATCTCCTGCCCTTCCTCGGGTACACACATCCCCACCACGTAGTCGCCTTCCTCCAGGCGGATACCCCGCATACCACGGGTCACACGGCTCATAGGCCGTACGTCGGATTCATCAAAGCGGATGCCCCGACCCTCGTGGCTGCAGATCAGAACACAGTCGTCGCCGGTGGTATAGCGCACCTGCATCAGCTCGTCGCCCTCATCCAGGATGATGGCGATAACACCGGTCTTGCGGATATTGTCATACTCGGTCACCGGGGACTTTTTGATCACGCCGTTGCGGGTCACCATCAGCAGGTTCCCTTCGCCACGGTACTCGGGTACCCGGATCATAGCGCTGACCTTTTCCTCCGCCTGCAGGGGCAGAAGGTTCACAATATTGGTCCCCTTCGCGGTTCTGGAGCTTTCGGGCACCTCGTAGCCCTTCATCTTATAGACCCGACCTTTTGTGGTGAAGAAGAGGATCACGTCGTGGGTAGAAGCGGTAAAGATGTTCTTGACCACGTCGGTTTCCTTGGTCTTCATACCGGTGATCCCCCGGCCGCCACGGTGCTGGGTCTTGTAGGTAGCGGGCAGCTGGCGCTTGATATAGCCGGCCTCGGTCAGGGTAAAGATGCTGTTTTCAACGGGGATCAGATCCTCGTCCTCCAGCCCGATCTCACCGATCCCGATCTCCGTCTTCCGGCTGTCACCGTATTTTTCAGCGATCTTCAAGAGGTCTTCCTTAATGATCTCCCGCACCCGCTCGTCCTTTTCCAGGATCTCTTCCAGGTCGGCGATCTTGGCGATCAGTTCCTTATATTCATTTTCAACCTTCTCCCGCTCCAGGCCGGAAAGCTGACCAAGGCGCATCTCCACGATGGCTTGGGCCTGCAGATCGTCCAGTTCGAACCGTGCCATCAGTTTTTCCTTGGCATCGTTGATGTTGGCAGAATGGCGGATGATGTCGATGACCTCGTCGATATGATCGATGGCCTTGATCAAGCCCTCCAAAATATGGGCACGGGCCTTGGCCTTTTTGATCTCGAAGGCGGTACGGCGACGGATCACGTCCTTTTGATGGAGGATATACTGTTCCAGGATCTGCTTCAGGGTCAGGATCTTGGGCTCGCCGTTGACCAGCGCCAGCATGATCATAGAGCAGGTGGCCTGCATCTCGGTATACTTATATAATTGGTTCAGAATGACCTGGGGATTGGCTTCCTTCTTCAGTTCCACCACAAACCGCAGGCCGTCCTTATCGGATTCATCCCGGATATCGCTGATCCCAACGATCCGTTCATTTTTAACTTCCTCGGCGATCTTTTCGATCAGGGCGGACTTCCGCACCCCATAGGGGATCTCGGTGACCACGATCTTATAGCGATCGTCCTTCCATTCCTCGATCTCTGCCCGGGCACGGACGTAGACCTTGCCACGGCCGGTGCGGTAAGCCTGACGGATGCCGCTGCGCCCCATAATAATAGCACCGGTGGGGAAGTCGGGACCCTGGATGTATTCCATCAGGTCGTCGGACTCCAGTTCCGGGTTATCCAACAGGGCGATGGTCCCATCCACCACCTCCCGCAGGTTGTGGGGCGGAATATCGGTCGCCATACCAACGGCGATACCGGAAGAACCGTTCACCAGCAAGTTGGGGTACCGGGCAGGCAGAACACGGGGCTCCTTGCGGGTCTCATCGAAGTTGGGATCCCAATCGATGGTATCCTTATCGATATCCCGCAGCATTTCGTTGGAAATTTTACTCATTCTGGCTTCGGTATAACGGTAGGCAGCCGGGGGGTCGCCGTCGATAGAACCGAAGTTCCCGTGCCCCTCTACCAGAGGATAACGGAGAGAGAAGCTTTGTGCCAAACGCACCAAAGCATCGTAAACGGAGGCGTCGCCGTGGGGATGATACCGACCCAGCACGTCACCCACGCAGGTAGCCGCCTTCCGGAAGGGGCGGTCACTGGTCAGGTTATCCTCGTACATAGCGTAAAGGATCCGGCGGTGCACCGGCTTCAGGCCGTCCCGCACGTCGGGCAGGGCCCGGGCCACGATGACCGACATTGCATAGTCGATATAGGAATTGCGCATCTCCTTTTCCAGATCAACGGGAACGATGACCTGGTTCTCATAGGAGGTCGTATCAAATATTTCGTTTTTAGCCATTTTTTATAACCTCCTTACACGTCCAGATTGGTCACGTACCGGGCGTTTTCTTCAATGAACTGCCGGCGGGGCTCCACCTTTTCGCCCATCAGGACGGTGAAGATCTCGTCTGCGGCAATGGCATCGCCCAGGGTGAACTGCTTCAGGGTGCGGGTCTCGGGATCCATGGTGGTCTCCCAAAGCTCCTTGGGATCCATTTCACCAAGACCCTTGTTCCGGCTGATCTCCACCTTGGCCTTTCCTTCCGGTCCCCGCATCTCGGCAGAGATCCGATCCCGTTCCTCATCGGAATAGGCGTAGCGGGTCTCCTTACCCTTCACTAACTTATAAAGGGGCGGTACAGCGGTATACACGTATCCACCCTCCACCAGGGGTCTCATAAACCGGAAGAAGAAGGTGAGGAGCAGGGTACGGATATGGGCACCGTCCACGTCCGCATCCGCCATGATAATGACTTTACCGTAGCGGAGCTTTTCAATATTGAAATCGTTGCCGATGTTGGTGCCCAGAGCGGTGATCACCGGCATCAGCTTATCGTTGTTATAAACCTTATCCAAACGGGATTTTTCCACGTTCAGCATCTTACCCCAAAGGGGCAGGATGGCCTGGAAGCGCCGATCCCGGCCTTCCTTGGCGGAACCGCCTGCGGAGTCCCCCTCGACGATATAGATCTCGGTATACTTATTATCCCGGCTCTGGCAATCGGCCAGCTTACCGGGCAGGGAGGCGCTGGTGGAAAGAACGCTTTTCCGGGCGGTCTCTCTGGCTTTTCGGGCGGCCTCCCGGGCTCTGCCGGCGGTGATGGCCTTATCAATGATGATCTTGGCCACCTTGGGATTTTCCTCGAAGAATTCGTTCAGTTTTTCATTCAAAAGGGAGCTGACCAGGCCGGAGACCTCGCTGTTGCCCAACTTGGTCTTGGTCTGCCCTTCAAACTGGGCTTCCTCCACCTTTACGCTGATGATGACGGTCAGACCCTCCCGCACGTCGTCGCTGGAAAGGTTATCGTCCTTTTCCTTTAGAAAACCCTTGTTCCGGGCATAGTTATTGATGATACGGGTCAGACCGCTCTTAAAGCCGGTCTCGTGGGTACCGCCCTCGGTGGTGTTGATGTCGTTGGCGAAGGAGATCATGGTCTCGTCGTAACGGCCGGTATACTGCATGGCGATCTCTGCGGTAGAAGTGCCCTTCATCCCGGACATATAGATGATCTCTTCGTGGAGGGGTTCCTTGTTCTTGTTCAGGTAGGTCACGAACTCCTTGATACCGCCCTCGTAATGCATCACCTTCTTACGGGGTTCCTCACCCCGCAGGTCGGAAAACTCGATCTTCAGCCCGGCGTTCAGGAAGGCCTGCTCCCGCAGCCGCTTCAAAAGGACGTCGTATTCGTATTCCAGGGTCTCAAAGATCTGATCGTCGGCCATAAACCGCACCTTGGTGCCGGTATGATCGGTGGTACCGATCTCTTTCAACACACCTTCACTCTTGCCCCGGAAGTATTTTTGATGGTAGATCTTCTTACCGTCGTGTACCTCCACCTCTAACCATTCGGAAAGGGCGTTTACAACGGAGGCACCTACGCCGTGGAGACCGCCGGATACCTTGTATCCGCCGCCGCCGAACTTACCGCCGGCGTGGAGAACGGTAAAGACCACTTCCACGGTGGGGATGCCCATTTTGGGATGGATGCCTACGGGGATACCGCGGCCATTATCCTCCACTTCGATGATATTTCCCGGCAGAATAGCGATCTTGATGGTATCGCAATAGCCTGCCAGGGCCTCGTCTACCGAGTTATCCACAATTTCATACACCAGGTGATGCAGACCCCGCACCGAGGTAGACCCGATATACATACCGGGCCGCTTCCGCACCGCTTCCAAACCTTCCAATACCTGAATGGAAGATTCATCATATTGGTTGGTCACTTTTTCCTGATCCATTTTTTTTAACTCCATTTCTTATATATAGGATATCTTTTGAATAAAACTACAACGCTTTAAGAGGGTCTGAGCCGATATCTGGGAGATATACACCACCGTTTCGCCTTCTTCATCACAAACGATAAAGGACTTTGGCAGGTCGGTGGCCACGTTGATGACCCGATGCTCCTTTTCCTTGGCGGTCAGGAACATCCGTGTCCGCTTGCTGACGGTGGCCTTGTCCAGGTCAAAGATCCCGATAATATCATTTTTTCGGATCAGCACTTCTTGCCCCAGATGCAGATACACGGATTTTAGCCACCTTTCCCTCTTTGATCGAAAATACCTTGTCGCCCTTTTGGCGGATCTTTCCCAATTCGCAGGTGGAAAGCACCGTTTGCCGTCCGTCCATCTTTTGGAAGATGAACCGCTGGCGCTTGCTGTCCAGCTCCGATAAAATATCATCCAGCAGCAATACCGGCTCGGTGCCGGTCCTCTGATGGATACATTCCGCCTCTGCCAGCTTGATGGCCAGTACCGCCGAGCGGATCTGCCCCTGGCTGGCAAAAAACTTCATGCTTTTTCCTGCCTGCAAAATCAATATATCGTCCTTATGGACCCCGCTGACCGTCTGTCCGAGTTCAATATCGTTCATCCGGGTACGTACCAGCCGCTGTTGAATCAGCGATTGGAATTCCTCCCGGGTACAGGGATCCTTAGAAAACTGATTTAAGTAAAGTAATTTGATTTTTTCCCCGCCGGAGGAGATTTCCTGATAAAACTGTTGGGCAAAACCGCAAAGCTCGATGATATACTGCTGGCGACACCAGGCAATATAGGAGCCCGCCTCCGCCAGCTTTTCCTCCCACACCTCAAAGAGCTCAGGAGGGATCACCTCCGTCTGGGCTCTCCGCAACAGAGCGTTGCGATTTTTCAACAGTTTTTGGTATTCCAACAGCCGGTCGGTATAGGGCCGATCCAGGGAGCACAGCGCCATATCCAAAAAGTTGCGGCGCTTTTGGGGTCCCTCCTTGATCAACTCTAAATGGTCGGGAGTAAAGATCACCGACTGAAAACACCCCAACAGATCCCGCAGCCGGGCAACGCTCAGCCCGTTATAGCGGTATTCCTTGGGTCGGTTCTTTTGGAACAGGACCTTCATTTCCTCCTGCTGACCGTCGATCTCAAAATTCAAGGTGATGGCCGCATTTTCCTGCCCGAAACGGATCAGCTGCTCCTCCCGGATCACCCGGTAGCTTTTTAAGCAGGTGCAAAAATAGATGGCCTCAATGGCGTTGGTCTTACCCTGGGCATTGTGACCCGCCAAAATATTGATCCCATCGGTGAAATCAAAGGTCTCGTCCTGAAAATTTCTGAAATTTTCTAACCTTAAGGAACGGATCTTCATTGAATTTCAAACTGTTCTTCTTCGTCGATGGAAAAACGGTCGCCGGGATACAGTTTTTTCCCTTTTTGAAGGCAAACCTCTCCGTTGACCTTCACGTAGCCGTCCAGAATCAGCATTTTGGCCACGCCGCCGGTCTCCACTAAATTTGCGAATTTTAAAGCATCGCAAAGGCGGATATATTCACTACTGATGTCTAATTTTTCCATACCTTTATTCCTTCATCCGCAACGGCAGTACCAGGAAGAGATAATCGTCCTTTTCCTTGGGCTTCAGGAGGATGGGTGCCAGATTGGATTGTAACTCGATCATAATGGTCTCATCCTCACAGGCGTTCAAGGCTGCCAGCATATATTTATAATTGAAGCCAACGGTCATTTTTTCGTTGAACTCGTCCACGTCGAAGGAATCCTCGAACTTACCGATATTGGAGGCGGTGGAGATGCGGATCTGATCGTAATCGAATTCACAGCGGATGGGGCTGATGATGGTGGAATTGGCCATCAGCGCTGCACGCTCGATCACCTGACGGAACTGGCTGACCTTCACCTCTACCCGGAACTTATAATCCTTGGGCAGGGCGGCCTTATAATCCAAAAATTCACCCTCTAACAGACGGGATACCACCACAACGCTTTCAAAATTGAAGGAAACGAAGTTCTTGCTGTGGCGGATGTGGATCAGCTCCTCCTCGCTGTCGGGCAAAATTTTCAACAATTCGTTCAATACCCGGGAGGGGATGACCACCTTACGGAATTCACCCTGGATCTGGGCATAGGGCATCCGACGGATGGCCAGGCGGAAGTTATCCACCGCCACGGCGTTCATGGTGCCCGCATCGTTCAGTTCAAACAGAACACCCGTCAAAATGGGCTTTAAATCGGTGATGGAGCAAGCAAAGATCGTTTGTTTGACCATCGTTTTAAAATTGGAATAGGTGAGAGATACGCCGTCTTCACTGAGCACCTCCGGCAGCTCGGGGAAGTTTTCCGGGCTCATACCGGTGATGGTGAAGTTGGAGTTTCCACCTTTGATCGTGGTCAGATAAGTCTTGGTATCGATCTCCACGTCCACGTAGCAGGAGTGGGGCAGCTTGCGTACGATCTCACCGAAGATCTTGGAGGAGAGGACAACGGTGCCTTTTTCGGTGTTATCCGCTTCAATATCATAGGTAATGGCGATACTCAGGTCGTAGGCACTGAAATGGACGATCCCATCTTCCTTAATACGGATCTCGATGCCCTCCAGGGCAGGGATGGTGGATTTTACGCTGGCGGCCTTTTGAACAATGTTGATGGCATCGTTCAAAACGTTTCTATCGCAACTGAATCTCATGCTGAAAATCCTTTCTTTATCCAGCGAAAGCAAAAATCCTTTTTTTCACTTTCTCTGTTTATTGTTGTTGTGGTTGTTGGTCTGTGTATAATGGGCAAAAGCCCCCAAAAGCAAGGTGGCGTGTGGAAAAAGGCTGTTCAAAACTCTGTTAAAACTGTCATTTCTTTATCAACAGCTTCCACCGCTCTTTTTTTAAAAAATCCCTCGCTGTGGATACTGTGCACAATCCTCTGTTGATTGTGCAAAAACCTGTTAATAAGACTTTTTGATATTTTCGATCAGCTCGGCAATGATCTTGGCGATCTTGGGATCGATCTGCATGGCCTCCTCCACCTTACGGATGGAATAGAGAACGGTGGTGTGGTTTTTGCCGCCCACTTCCTTGCCGATCTCCGGCAGGGAAAGATTGGTGATCTCCCGGATGATGTACATAGCCACCTGCCGGGGGAAGACGATGTCCTTGCCCTGCTTTTTGCTGACCAGCACGTCCGGGGAGAACTTATAGTAGCGGGCTACCTGCTCGATGACGTTGGCCGGGGTGATGACGGTGCTGGTATTTTCCCGTACCACCGCCTCCATGGCCTCCTTGGCCAGGGTGATGGTGGGGGTCTTTCCGTAAAGGGAATTATAGGCCTTTAATTTTTTGATGGTGCCCTCCAGCTCCCGTACGTTGGTTTTAATTTTAGAGGCGATCAGATCCACCACCTCGTCGGGAATCACCAGGTTATAAAGACTGGCTTTCTTTTTGATGATGGCCACCCGGGTCTCATATTCGGGGGGCTGAATATCCACCAGCCAGCCCATGGTGAACCGGCTTTGGAGCCGCTCCTCCAGCGTCACCAGCTCCTTGGGGGGCCGGTCGCTGGTCAGGATGATCTGCCGATTATTTTCATAAAGGGAATCAAAGGTATGGAAAAATTCCTCCTGAACGGCTTTTTTACCGCTGATGAACTGGACGTCGTCCACCATCAGAACGTCCACCTTGCGATATTTTTCCTTGAATTGACGCTGGGTATTGAACTGGATGGCGTCGATCAGCTCGCTGGTGAATTCATCCGCCTTCACGTAAAGGATGTTGACGTTGGGGTTATTTTCCCGGATCTTATTGGCGATGGCGTTGATCAGGTGGGTCTTGCCCAGACCGCTGTGCCCGTACAAAAAGTAGGGGTTGTAGTTGGTACCGCCGGGGTTGTTGGCGATGGCCAGGGCAGTGGCGCAGGCAAACTCGTTTTCCTTACCCATAACGAAGTTTTCAAAGGTCAGGGTATCCTTGTGGATCTGCAGTTCCTCTTCCTCTTCAATCTTGGGAATCATTTTTTCCACTTCGTCGGTCTTGCGTTGGGCCTCGTTATCAAAGCGAGGGGGTACCTCGTCACCGTAGAGGATATTCACCACCACGGGGAAGCCCATTACCGAGGTCAGGGCATCTTCGATTTTGTCTTTATATCGTTGATCAAGGATGTTCTTTTGGAACAAGGTGGACACGCAGAAATAGGCGGTGTCGTTTTCCATCTTCATGGGGGTCAAAAGCAGGATCCAGGTTTCGTAACTGGTGTTGTTCAGATCGTTCTTCAGCACGGTCAGAGCCCGCTCCCAAACATCTTTGAAAGATTGCATCATAAATCATCTCCTTTGGTTAAATTGGCCGCATATATAGTAACACGCTATTATTCTATCATATTTTAAATATAAATGCAATATATATTTTAGTTAAGATTATAATATATAATATCTTTTAGACGGGCAGAACGGAATTTTGGGGTGTTGACAAGGGCAATTTTTCAAGGTATAATCTATTTTTAGATAATAAATGGGAGGAATTGCCATGAATAATACAGAAAAAACAATGGAGCAGATCGTTAATCTTTGCAAAAACCGCGGTTTTGTATACAGCGGCAGCGAGATCTACGGCGGTCTTTCCAACTCCTGGGACTACGGCCCCCTGGGTGTGGAATTCAAAAACAACGTGAAAAAGGCCTGGTGGAAGAAGTTTGTCCAGGAATCCCCCTATAACGTGGGTTTGGATTCCGCCATCATTATGAATCCCCAGACCTGGGTGACCAGCGGTCACGTGGGCGGTTTTTCCGATCCTCTGATGGATTGTAAGGCTTGTAAGGCCCGCCACCGTGCCGATAAGCTGATCGAGGATTTCGGTGCCCAGGCCGAGGGTATGACTTTCGAGCAGATGCAGGCTTTTATTGATGAAAATGGGATCACTTGCCCCGAATGCGGCGCCAAGGATTTCACTGATATCCGTAAGTTCAACCTGATGTTCAAGACCTATATCGGCGTGACCGAGGATGCTAAAAACGAAGTTTATCTCCGGCCGGAGACTGCCCAAGGGATCTTCGTTAACTATGCCAACATCCAAAGAACCACCCGGAAAAAACTGCCCTTCGGCGTTTGCCAGATCGGGAAGAGCTTCCGGAACGAGATCACCCCGGGCAACTTTGTATTCCGTACCCGCGAATTCGAGCAGATGGAATGCGAATTTTTCTGTAAGCCCGATACCGACCTGGATTGGTTCTATTATTGGAAGGATTACTGCAAGAACTTCCTGATCGCTTTGGGTATGAAGGAAGAAAATATGAGAATGAGAGATCACTCTAAGGAAGAGCTCTCCTTCTATTCCAAGGCCACCACCGATATCGAGTTCCTGTTCCCCTTCGGCTGGGGTGAGCTGTGGGGCATTGCCGACCGTACCAATTACGATCTGGGCCGCCATCAGGAAGAAAGCGGCAAGAGCTTAGAATATTTCGATCCCGAGACCAACGAGCATTATATTCCCTACGTGGTAGAACCCTCTTTGGGTGCCGACCGGGTGTTGCTGGCCTTCCTTTGTGATGCCTATGACGAAGAGGTGCTGGATGCCGAAAAGAACGACGTCCGTGTGGTCTTGAGACTGCACCCCGCCCTGGCTCCCGTAAAGGCCGCCATCCTGCCCCTTTCCAAAAAACTGAGCCAGCAGGCTATGGAAAAGGTTTATGCACCTTTATGTAAGGAGTTTAACGTGGAATTTGACGATGCCGGTTCCATCGGTAAGCGCTATCGCCGTCAGGATGAGATCGGTACGCCCTTCTCCATCTGCTACGACTTTGAAAGCGAAGAGGACGGATGCGTTACCATCCGTTTCCGGGATTCCATGGAACAAAAACGGGTAAAAATCGAAGAATTGAACGAATTTATCCGCAATTCTTTGGAATTTTAAAAAAATTAAGTTGACAAACCGGTTTTCGTCGGTTATAATGATTTTTGCTCAAAAATGAAGTTGTATATCCTATGCATATACAGAAGGAGGATAGAAAATGGTTCGTACGTATCAACCTAAGAAGCGTCAGAGAAGTAAAGTTCACGGCTTCAGAAAAAGAATGCTGACTGCCAACGGACGTAAGGTTTTGGCCAGAAGAAGGGCAAAAGGAAGAAAAAGATTAACTCACTAATAGTAAAGGCCGCATTCTTGTGTTTGCGGCCTTTTTCAATCTTTTTCGGATCGGAACGGTTTTTGAATGAAGATCGAAAGTGTTAAAGAAAACGTAAATTTCAAAAGAGCCTATTATCAGGGAAAATCTGCGGTCACTAAATTGATGGTGGTCTATTGGCGAAAGAATAAACTGGGTAAAAAACGGTTGGGGCTCACGGTGAGCAAAAAACTGGGGAACTCCCCCAAGCGTAACCGGGTGCGCCGGATCCTGCGGGAGGGTGTGCGCCGTCAGAGCCATCTTTTGCCGGAGGGGTGCGATTTTATCATCGTGGCCCGTTCCGCCGCCGTCACCGCAAAAAGTACGGAGATCGAAGCCCTTTTAAAGGAGATTTTTTCAGCGTGAGCAAACTGAAAAAGCTTCGGGAGGTATGGGTGTGGCCCATCCGTGCCTATCAAAAATGGATCTCTCCGCATTTTCCCGCCCGGTGTAAATATTACCCCACCTGCTCCGCTTACGCCTTAACGGCGATTTTGCGCTACGGCATATTGATCGGCGGAGGTTTGGCTGTCTGGCGAATTTTACGTTGTAACCCCTGGTCCAAGGGGGGCATTGATCCCGTTCCCGATCAGTTGTTTAAAAGGAGAACAAAAAAATGAGTTTCTGGAACACGCTGATCGTTCCCTTTGCGTGGCTGATGCAGTTTTGTATGAAGCTGGTCGGCAACTACGCATTGGCAATGGTCCTTTATGCTCTGATCACCAAGATCATTGTATTACCCTTTGCCATCAAGCAACAAAAAAGCTCGATGGCGATGCTGCGGCTGAAGCCCTATCAGGATGCTTTGGCCAAAAAGTACGGCAGCAATCGGGAGCGCTACAGTATGGAACTGCAAAAACTGTATCAGCGGGAGGGCTATAACCCCATGGGAAGCTGCCTGCCGATGCTGATCCAGCTGCCCCTGATCTTTTTGATCTATTCCATCGTGCGCCACCCCATCACCTACGTGCACTACGGTGCATACTACACCGCCGATACCGCCCAGCAGATCTTTGATAAGGTCCAGGCCTTCGGGTTCAATAACTTCCCCGAAAAGATCGCCAAAGTCTTTGAAAAGATCGCCTCCGGCGATGCGGCTGTCACCACCATCAGCAACTATGAACTGCAGATCTACGATAAGATGAGCGACGTTTTCAACATCGCCGGTGATAAGCTCTTTGGCTTTATCCCCTTATCCGGAACCCCCAACACCGATTTTTGGAGCTGGATGCTGTTGATCCCCATTATTTCAGGTGTGACCAGCTTTCTGCTTTCCTGGCTGAGCCAGAAGTTTAGCCCCATGCAACAAGTCCAGGATCCCTCTACCGCGGGCTCCAATAAGATGATGATGTATCTGATGCCCATTATGTCGGTGTACTTCTGCTATACCCTGAACTGCGCCCTGGGTCTTTACTGGATCATCGGGAACGTTTTGGGAATCGGCCAGCTGTTCCTTCTGAACAAGATCTACGATCCCAAGAAGGTACTGGCTGAGGTAGAGAGTAAGATCGAAGAAGAAAAGAATCAAAAGAGAGAAAAGCGCCACGCTGCTGCCGAAAAGAAGGCGGCCGCCATCGCCGCTTCCAAGAATTCCAAGAAAAATTAAGAGAGGCTAATATGGCAATTAAAGAATTGTTTTTTGAAGCAAAGACCATCGAAGCGGCTGTAGAGAAAGCCGCCGAGGAACTGGGCGAGGACAAAGACCTTTTGGCCTACACCGTGGAAGAAACCCCCACCAAGGGCTTGTTCGGCATCGGTGCCACCCCCGCCAAGATCAAGGTAGAGATCGAATGTGAAGAGGAGGCTCCCGCCCCCGCCCCCGTGAAGGAAGAGAAAAAGGCCCCCGCCATCCCCGCTTGGGAGCCGGAAAAGCTTTCCAAGAAGAATAAACCCGCCAAGAAGGATGCACCCAAGAAGGATAACGCCAAAAAGGATGCGCCCAAGGCTGAAAAGAAGCCCGCCCCCGCTCCCCTGGAGCTGGAGCCCGAGGTGGAAAAGAAGCCCGTGGACGACGAGAACTCCAAAAAGATCGTTGAATTTATGAAGGGCCTTTTGGTGCAGATCGGCGCCGAGGAAGAAAGCGACGTTACCGTTTGTATCGGCGAAGAAAACCACTATTACGTGGAAGCAAGCGGTGCCAAGATGGGCATTTTGATCGGCCGTCGGGGCGAGACCCTGGATGCGGTCCAGTATCTGTGCAGCCTGGTGGTCAATAAGGGCAGCAAGGATAAGATCCGGGTGACCGTTGATACCGAAAATTATCGGGCAAAGCGGATCAAGACCCTGCAGGCTCTGGCCGAAAAGAACGCCGAAAAGGCAATGAAGTATAAGCGGAATATCACCATGGAACCCATGAGTGCCTACGAGCGGCGGATCATCCACGCCACCCTCACCGGCCGTGACCGCATCACCACCTTCTCCGTTGGCAGCGAGCCCAAGAGAAGAGTTGTGGTCAGCTACAAGAGATAAACGGTTGAAATCAGGAAAGAACAAAAAGGAAGCACAAAAATGTGCTTCCTTTTTTAGGCCTAATTTACCAATTAAAAGGGATTTTGATATTTTATTGAAAATCTTATAAATCTATGATATGATAAAATATTGTAAAAAGAAATAGAAGAGGAAATAAAATGTCTGATACCATCTGCGCCATCGCAACAGCCCCTGCCACCGCGGCATTGGGGATCATTCGGGTCAGCGGCCCCCAAACAAAAGAACTCCTCTCCCCTCTTTTGAAGAATCAAAAGGGAGAGGCTGTTTCCTTCTGCCCACGGAAGGCCACCCTTTGCCGGATCGTGAAAGAGGAAGAGGTATATGATGAAGGGGTGGTAACCTTCTATCCTGCTCCCCACTCTTATACCGGAGAGGATACGGCGGAGCTTTGCTGCCATGGCGGGCTTTACGTGCTGCAAAGTGTATTGGAACTATTGCTTCGGCAGGGTTGCCGGATGGCAGAGCCGGGGGAATTTTCCAAGCAGGCATTTTTAAATGGAAAATTAGATCTTTTAAAA
>JAZQAR010000107.1:0-15734 GCA_045545315.1 Eubacteriales bacterium
AGGTGGCCAGCAACCAGTATGGCGGCCAAAGCATCTCTTTGACCCATCTGGCTCCCTTTGTTCAGGTCAGCCGTGAAAAGATCACCGCTACCCTGCGGGAAGAAATGGCCGGCATCGAGCTGAGCCAGGGGCAATTTGATAAGATCGTGGAAGCCCGCCTGCGGGACGAGATCCGCCGTGGTGTGCAGACCATCCAGTATCAGGTGGTGACCCTGTTGACCACCAACGGCCAGGCTCCCTTCGTGACCGTGTTTATGTATCTGGGCGAGGCACAGAACGAGCAGGAAAAGAAGGATCTGGCGATCATCATCGAAGAAACTCTGCTCCAGCGGTATCAGGGTGTGAAGAACGAGGCCGGCGTGTACGTGACCCCCGCCTTCCCCAAGCTGATCTACGTTCTGGAAGAACAGAATATTCACGAGGATTCTCCCTATTATTACCTGACCAAGCTGGCCGCTAAATGTACCGCCCGCCGGATGGTTCCCGATTACATCTCCGAAAAGAAGATGCTGGAGCTGAAGGTGGATAAGAACGGCGACGGCCATTGCTATACCTGTATGGGTTGCCGCTCCTTCCTGACTCCCTACGTGGACGAAAACGGAAAGCCCAAGTATTACGGCCGCTTTAATCAGGGCGTTGTGACCATCAACCTGGTGGATGTCGCCTTGAGTTCCGGCGGTAATCTTGATAAATTCTGGAAGATCTTTGACGAGCGTCTGGAGCTCTGCCATCAGGCTCTGCTCTGCCGCCATAACCGGCTGAAGGGTACTCTTTCCGATGCCGCTCCGATCTTGTGGCAGTATGGTGCTTTGGCTCGCCTGGAGAAGGGCGAACCCATCGATAAGCTGCTCTTTGGCGGCTACTCCACCATCTCTTTGGGCTATGCGGGTCTTTACGAGTGTGTGAAGTATATGACCGGTAAGAGCCATACCGATCCCAGCGCTACTCCCTTCGCTCTGCAGGTGATGCAGCATATGAACGATGCCTGCAAGGGCTGGAAGGCCGAGCATAACATCGACTTCAGCTTGTACGGTACGCCCCTGGAGTCCACCACCTATAAGTTCTCCAAGTGCCTGCAAAAGCGCTTTGGCATCGTGCCCGGTATCAACGATAAGGGCTATATCACCAACAGCTACCATATCCACGTGACCGAGGAAGTGGATGCCTTCACCAAGCTGGCCTTCGAGGCGCAGTTCCAGGCTCTTTCTCCCGGCGGCGCCATCAGCTACGTGGAAGTGCCCGATATGCAGAATAACCTGGATGCCGTTATGGAGGTCATTAAGTTCATCTATGATAACATTATGTACGCCGAGCTGAACACCAAGTCCGATTTCTGTCAGGAATGTGGCTTCGACGGCGAGATCGTCATCGAGGAAGAGGACGGCAAGCTGATCTGGAAGTGCCCCAACTGCGGCAATACCGATCAGAATAAGATGAACGTGGCCCGCCGTACCTGCGGCTATATCGGAACCCAGTATTGGAACCAGGGCAGAACCCAGGAAATTAAGGAACGGGTGCTGCATCTGTAATGAACTACTGTAACATCAAAAAGTGCGATATCGCCAATGGGGAAGGGGTTCGGACAACGCTGTTCGTCTCGGGCTGTACCAACCATTGCGAGGATTGCTTTCAGCCGGAAACCTGGGATTTCAACTACGGTGATCCCTTCACCGAGGAGACCCAGCAGGAACTGATCGAATCCCTGAAGCCTGCCTACGTGCGGGGGCTGACCCTTTTGGGTGGGGAGCCCATGGAACCCAAAAACCAGCGGGCGCTGCTCCCTTTCCTGAAGCGGGTGCGCCGGGAACTGCCGGAAAAGGATATTTGGTGCTTTACCGGCTTCCGGCTGGACGACGAGCTGTGGCAGGAGGGCTCTTACCCCCGATGCGAGGTCACCGACGAGCTTTTGAGCCTCATCGACGTGCTGGTGGACGGCCGCTTTAAAAAGGAACTGAAGAACATTACCCTTTTGTTCCGGGGCAGCGAAAACCAGCGGCTCATCGATATGAACAAAACCCGGGAAACCGGCACCATCACCGAATGGAAGCCTAAGATCCCCAAGGGACTTTGATTGGGGCGCCGCCCCAAACCCCGCCAAAGGAACTTTTTGAAAAAAGTTCCTTTGGAAACCTCAAAAACTTTATTCCTCCCAGATTGAAAGTTTTCTGGGAGGGGATAGGGGAACCCTCTTTTGAAAAAGAGGGTTCCCCTTGCTTTTTGTTATATTGTGTGTTAGAATAAGGAAAAATCTGAAAGTTGGGATGCTATGAAGGGAAAAGAGCTGGGGCGGGCTTTTATTGCCACGTTGCCGGTGATGGCCGGATATCTGGTTTTGGGATTAGGCTTTGGCGTGGTTTTAAAAACCAAAGGCTTTGGTTTTCCTTGGGCATTGGCGATGAGCGCCGGCATTTATGCGGGTTCTATGCAGTTTGTTGCCATTGATCTTTTAAGCACCGGCGCTTCTTTGATCGTGGCGGCTCTCACCACTCTGACGGTGAATGCCCGGCATCTTTTCTATGGTATTTCGATGGTAGACGCCTATCGAAAAACCGGGAAGGTGAAACCCTATCTGATCTTTGCGTTAACGGATGAAACCTATTCGTTGGTTTGCAGTAAAGAAGGTTTAAAGGGCGTTCAAAATCCAACACGCTATTATTTTTGGGTCTCGCTTTTGGATCATTGCTACTGGGTGACCGGCAGCCTGCTGGGGAGCCTTTTGGGCAGTATCATCCCCTTTGATACCACCGGTATTGATTTTGCTTTGACCGCCCTGTTCGTAACGGTCTTTACCGAGCAATGGCTGGGCACCAAAAAACATCTTCCCGCCCTGATCGGATTGGGCGGCTCGGCGTTGTGCCTGTTGATTTTTGGAGCAGAAAACTTTCTGATCCCCGCTATGATCTTGATTGTGTTGCTTCTGACCCTGTTGCGGGGGAAAGGGGGGCTCACCGATGCATAATATTTTGCTGGTAGCGGTGGTGGCCGCCGTTACGATCCTGTTGCGGTTTTTGCCCTTTTGGGTCTTCGGCCGCCGCAAGACGCCGCCCTTTATCCTCTATCTGGGGAAATATCTGCCCTATGCCATTATGGGAATGCTGGTGGTCTTCTGCTTGAAGAATATCACCTTTCTGCAAAGCCCCTTTGGAGCACCGGAACTGATTTCCTGTGCCGTGGTGGTGGGGCTTCATCTCTGGCTCCGCCAAACTCTGATCAGCATTATCGGCGGCACGGCTTGTTATATGGTATTAATACAGTTAGTATTTTAATTGGAGGTTTTAACGATGCGTAATCTGAATGCAAAGTTTGTTTGCTATCCCTCGGTGGTCTGCGTGGGCAAGGAAACAGAAGTGATGGTTTTTCCCCGGGATACCAGCCGGATCTTCCGGGAGGAAAAGGAATACGAGGTGGGCGTGGTAGATCTTTGGGCAGATCAACTGGATTACCACGATCCTGTGCCTTTGGATCACGAATGGTACCTGAAGAACGGTTGCCTTTGCTTTAAACACACCTTTGATCGGGAGCAGGAGTATTCCATTCGCTTTTGCGAAAAAGGCGGCAAGGAAGAAAGGATCAAGCTGTTCGCCGCCGACGAGGATCTTTACGGATTGCGCCCTCTGAAGGGGGACCTTCATTCTCATAGCTATTATTCCGACGGACAGGACGGTGTGACCGTTGTTCCTGCCGATTATCGGGAGGAGGGCTTTGATTTCTATGCCCTGACCGACCACAATCGGATGTATCCTGCGAAGTTGCAGGCGGAACTCTATAAAGACATCCCCTTGGGAATCCATATGATGCGGGGCGAGGAGGTTCATACCCCCGGCTCCCTCTTGCATCTGGTACACGCCGGGGGAGCGGAGAGTGTCTGCGATTATTATATCCATCATCGTGAGGAATACGAGGCGGAGGTGGATGCCATTGCCGCCACCCTGCCGGAGATCCCCGAACAGTACCGCCGCCGCTATGCCATGGCCAAGTGGGCCTGCGAAAGGATCCACGCCGTGGGCGGGGTAGCCATCTATGCCCATCCCTATTGGTGCCCTAACCGCAACAATCTTTCCGATGAATTTATCCAATTGCTGTTCGATAGCAAAATGTTCGATGCCTTTGAGGTGCTGGGCGGCAGTAACGATCGCACCAACAATATGCAGGTGGCGTTGTGGCAGGATCAGATGATGCAGGGGAATACCTTGGCGCCGGTGGGCAGCAGTGATTCTCATAACCACGATTTTATGCAGAATAAAAATTTTGCCCGGCGGGTCACCATCGCCTTTGCCAAGGCAAACACCACCGAAGCCATCCTGGAGGCCATCAAGGCCGGCAATACCCTGGCCGCTGAGGTAACCGAGGGGAGCCAGTATAACGTTCAGTTCTACGGTAGCCTGCGGCTGGTGCGGTTCGCCCGGTTCCTTTGGGATCATTATTTTGCGGAGACCTGGCGGCTGTGCTACGGCGAGGGGGTTTTGATGCGCCGCTACGCCGAGGGCGAGGACGTGGGTGCGCTCCTGGGCGCTATGGCCGGCACCGTGGAAGAATTTTATCAAAAATTCTACGGCCTGAAGCCCTTTGAGGGGATCCCCGCCGACCGTAAGGCTCATCTGGATCATTGCCTGGAGGTGCAACGTACCGTTGGCCCCATCACCAAGGGCAGTAATCTTTATATCTACGGCGGCAACGAAAGAAGAGAATAAAAGGAAACACCGCAGATTCAAAAGAATCTGCGGTGTTTTTTTCTTATTGCCCTGAGAAAGATAGATCACAAGACAAGGAACCGTTCCCTGTCTTATTAAAATTCTGTAGTTGTAATGGTTCCGTTTTTTTCTATGATCAAACAAAAAGAACTATCTCCGCAAAGGGAGCAACCTGCGGGATCAGCAGTTTGAACACAATATCCATTTTCCAATGGATATACCATATGAATATCATTAAATTCTTTCAAAGAAAAGCTGCCCACTTCCTTATCGGGTGTTTCTTTCACCATGTTTTCCCGCTCCCCGGTGTAATAGGCAATTCCTACGTTTCCAAAGCAGCCAATACTTTTGGGGGCAATCTCGTCTGTGCGCAGGATCTGTCCAACAGAAAGATCAAACACCTCCAACAACGGATCTCCCGGGGACTCATCATAGACATAAGCATAATTATCGGCAAAGTAGCAAAGGCGATCCTTTTCATAACCTTTGATTAATTGCAGCCCCAGAGATTGAGTATAACAATACAGACCATTGCTTTGGAAATAGTAAAGTCGTTCCCCTACCCATTGTAACCGTGGTTTCCCTGCACCGTAGGGAAGGGCTCCCAATTCTTGGGTAACGCCGTCAGCAAGATCGGTTTTGCACAAAGCTCGAGTAGGTGCCAGCCGAATCCAATACAAAGAATTCTCCTTCAAGGAAAGGCATAAATAAGATTCCTTTTCCAATACTTTTTTTATTTCTGCTCCCTTTAGTAAGTAGGCACCTTTATCTGTGCTCACAAACAGATCTTCGCCGCTTTCGAGACAATAAAATTTGGACCCCTCTATCAGTTTAACGGGGGAATCACCATCTCGGGCTGCCATCAAAGCATTCTCAACCTGATAATACACCCATTCTTTGCTTGCGCCTAATAAGGCACCTTTGGCGGAAAGGGTGTTTTTCTCTCCCGTTTCTGTATTCAGCTGCAAAATACCGCCGTTTTTCTCGTAATACAGAACCCCATTCGCCAAAAAGATATCATCCCAGGAATAATCGTGATCTCCATCGTTTTCCGGATGCTGATGGTTCTCTTCTTTCGAAGGAACTTTTTCTTCCTTGGAAAGAGTCTGTTCTTCGGATACAGGTCGATCTTGAGGGGAAAGAATCTCTTGCCCCGCCTCTTCTTGCTTACAAGCCGAAAGACACAATAATAGGCAGATCAACAGAAGTGATAACCATTTTTTCATAAAATTCCCTCCTTTCGGTTCATCTATAATACGATTCAAAGGGGCAAAATGTTGCATTAATTTTATTTATGCAGAAAGATAGGGAGCTTTTCTTCATCTTACTAAGAAGACAGGGGACGGTTCCCTGTCTTACGGGTGAAGGCTGTTTGCAAGGTTTACAGCGGCTCGGCCAGCGAAAGCATCACCGTTTACAGCGCCGAGAAAAAAGTTTAAATTCCTCTTTTTGTATACAAAAAGGCCGTGTATTCTTTTCAATCCGCGGCGCTTTATTTTATTATTTACCACCTTGGGAAAGATAGATCAGATAAGCGTTGATAAATCCGTCCAGGTCGCCGTCCATGACGGCGTTGATGTTACCCATTTCGAAGTTGGTGCGGTGATCCTTGACCATGGTGTAGGGCATAAACACGTAGGAGCGGATCTGGCTGCCCCAGCCGTTGCTCATCTGGTCGCCCTTGATGTCCTCGATCCGTTCCAGGTTTTCCCGCTCCTTGATCTCCACCAGTTTGGATTTCAGCATTTTCATACACATATCCCGGTTCTGGAACTGGCTCCGCTCGTTCTGGCAGGAGACCACGATGCCCGTGGGCAGGTGGATCAGCCGCACGGCAGAGGAGGTCTTGTTAACCTTCTGACCGCCGGCACCGCTGGAGCGGAACACTTCCATTTTAATATCCTCGGGGCGGATCTCTACGTCGCAATCGTCGTCGATCTCGGGCATAACTTCCACAGAGCCGAAGGAGGTCTGCCGCCGTCCGCTGGCATCAAAGGGGGAAACCCGCACCAGGCGGTGAACGCCCATCTCGCTCTTCAGGTAGCCGTAGGCATATTGGCCTTCCACCAGAATGGAAGCGCTCTTGATGCCGGCTTCATCCCCGTCCAGATAGTCCAGAACGGTGACCTTATAATCGTGGCGCTGAGCAAAGCGCAGATACATCCGGTAAAGCATCTCCACCCAATCCTGAGCCTCGGTACCGCCGGCACCGGCGTGGAAGGTCAGGATGGCGTTGCTGTGGTCGTATTCGCCGCTCAAAAGGGTCTGCAGGTTGGCTTGCTCCAGCCGCTTTTCAAAATCGGTAAATTCCGCCTGCACCTCGTCCTCCAGCTCTTCGGGCTCCATTTCGGCCATTTCCAAAAGGGCGCCCAGATCCTCGTGGGAGGAAAGGAGCTTTTCGAAGTTTTCAACGGTGCTTTTGTTATTTTTAATGGTCTGCAGGACCTTTTGGGAGTTGGCGATATCGTTCCAAAAATCCTCGGCGGCGGTCAAAGCCTCGTCGGCTTCGATCTGCTTGCGCAGGTCGGCGATCTTCAGGGCTTCCTCCAAAATATCCAGGTCCTTTTTGAATTCGTTCAGTTTCTGTTTGTATTCTTCAATGATGATCATAAAATTACCTCGTTTTGTTATATCTAAAATATATTACCATACTTTTTGATCAATTGCAATAATTTCCTGAAAGCCCTTTACATTTTTGCTTAAAAACCGTATAATTAATATGTATAATTATATCCCTTTTGAAAGGAAAATATAGAATGAAAATCAAGCGAGCGATGATCGGCGCCCTGGGGCTTGGCGGCTTGGCCGGGCTCTTAAGGGTGGTGCAATATTTTGTGGCCATGGATCGGGAGGGCTATTTTTTGCTGAACCCCCTTTCCAAGGTGCTGCAGGGTGCCCTGGTGGGGCTGCTGTTGGTGGGCTTTGGATTTGTTTGGCTCGTCAGCCACGGCAAAAAAGAGCCGCCTATGAACGGCAACGAGAGCAAATGGATCACCTACCCGGTGCGGCTTTTGTTTTTGGCCTTGGCGGCCGTGGCGATCTTGGATATGGCGTTGGCTCTTTTGAATAAGAACGGCTTTTCGCCCCAAGGCTCCTTTTACCTGGTGGGCGCTTTGGGATGGGCATTGCTGGCTTGCGGTGCGCCCCGGGGGAACCTTTGGGGGCTGTTGACCTTGCTCCATTCCGGCGCTTGTGTGGTAACGTATTTCTGGAACACCTACCGCTATCTGCATATTTCGGAATACAGCTTCGGGATGCTGGGGCTGTGCGTCATCCTTTTAATGAACCTGCAGCTGGTGCGGGGGATGGCCGGCGGCACCCTTTCCAAGGAACGGCTGGTGCGAAATTGCTGCTATTTGCTGGTGCTGGGCTTTACTGCCTTTGTGGCTCCCCTGTTCCGGTTGATCCTTTGGCAGACCGGGGCCGGGGAACTGGTGGTCCGGTCTCTGTACGGTATCATTTATATGGTGATTGCCCTGTTGGTCTTGAAAAAACTGCCCACGGCGCAGGAGCCGGAGCAGCAAGATCCGGCGGGAGAACGGGCGGAGACGGCAGAAACGCCGGACCTGGAGCTTTTACGGGAATATATCTCCGAATTACCGGAGGTGGAGGAAGAAACCGACGGGGAAGAGGAGTAATTCGGTTTCATTGGGATAAAATGATCCTATGAGAAGGATCATTTTAATTGTTGTAATTTTAGTTTTGACCGGGTTCCTTTGTGTATTTGGGATCCACCGGGCCACCGCCGCCTCCCATCAACTGTTGGGGGATAGCGGCTACCGCCCCTTTTATCAAATTTTAGGAGAACTGTTTTGAATCAGAAGAACATACGAAATTTTTCCATTATCGCCCATATCGACCACGGTAAATCCACCATCGCCGATCGGCTTTTGGAGCTGTGCAACACCGTTGAAAAGCGGGAGATGGAGGATCAGCTGCTGGACAATATGGAGCTGGAGCGGGAGCGGGGCATTACCATCAAGGCCCGGGCCGTCCGCCTGGATTATCAAGCCGAGGACGGCCAGGAGTACGAGATCAACCTGATCGATACCCCGGGGCACGTGGACTTTAACTACGAGGTCTCCCGGGCGTTGGCTGCCTGCGAAGGTGCGGTGCTGGTGGTGGATGCCTCCCAGGGCATCGAGGCCCAGACCCTGGCCAATACTTATATCGCCTTGGATAACGACCTGGAGCTGATCCCGGTCATCAATAAGATCGACCTGCCGGCGGCAGACCCCGATCGGGTAGCCCGGGAGATCGAGGACGTGATCGGCATCCCCGCTTTGGATGCGCCCCGGGTCTCTGCAAAAAATAATATCAATATGCCCGCCGTGATGGAGGCTGTGGTGCAGAATATCCCTGCCCCCACCGGCGATCCCGATGCTCCCGCATCGGCCCTGATCTTCGATAGCTATTACGATAGCTACCGGGGGGTCATCGTTTACGTGCGGATGGTAGAAGGCACCTTAAAGACCGGGGATCGGATCCGTATGATGGCCACCGGGGCTGAATTCGATATCGTGGAATGTGGCTGGATGCGCCCCCTGGGGCTGGAGCCCAGCGGTAAGCTGCAGGCCGGTCAGGTAGGCTATTTTACCGCCTCCATTAAAAGTGTGGAGGATACCCGGGTAGGTGATACCGTCACCTTGGCGGAGCGCCCCTGCACCGAGGCGTTGCCCGGCTATAAGCCCTGCACGCCCATGGTCTTTTCCGGTATCTACCCGGCGGACGGCGCCCGATACGATGACCTGAAGGAGGCTCTGGCCAAGCTGAAGCTGAACGATGCTTCCTTTATGTTCGAGCCGGAGACCTCCGTGGCCCTGGGCTTTGGGTTCCGTTGCGGCTTTTTGGGATTATTGCATATGGAGATCATTCAGGAACGGATCGAGCGGGAATTCCAGATCGATATCATTACCACTGCTCCTTCCGTCAGCTATCGGGTCACCAAGACCAATGGCGAATGTCTGGAGATCGATAACCCCACCAACTACCCCGACCCGGCAGAGATCGCCATGACGGAAGAGCCCTTCGTGAAGGCGGATATCATCTCCCCCAAGGATTACGTGGGGAATATTATGGAACTTTGCCAGGATCGGCGGGGTGTCTTTAAGAATATGAGTTATATCGATGCAGATCGGGTGAATATCCATTACGAACTGCCCTTGGGCGAAATCATCTATGACTTTTTCGATACGTTGAAGTCCCGTACCCGGGGCTATGCTTCCCTGGATTACGAACTGGCCGATTATCGGGAGAGCAAACTGGTTAAACTGGATATTATGCTTAACGGCGAGATCGTAGATGCCCTTTCCTTCATCGTGCATACGGATAAGGCCTATCCCCGGGCACGGCGGATGGCGGAAAAACTCAAGGAGCATATCCCCCGGCAGCTGTTCGAGGTGCCGGTACAAGCCTGTATCGGCGGTAAGATCATCGCCCGGGAGACTGTAAAGGCTATGCGGAAGGACGTTTTGGCCAAGTGCTACGGCGGTGATATCACCCGTAAGAAGAAGCTGTTGGAAAAACAGAAGGAAGGTAAAAAGCGGATGCGCCAGTTGGGGAGCGTAGAGGTTCCTCAGGAGGCCTTTATGGCGGTGCTGAAGCTGGATTCCGATTGATCCGATGTTTTCATTATATTTGCATATCCCCTTCTGCAAACAAAAGTGCGCCTACTGCGCCTTTTACTCCGCCTGCGGAACCGGGGAGGAAAAAGAACGCTATGCCCGGGGGCTGGAGTCGGCCATCCGCCGTTACGGCGGGGAGTTGAAGCGCCCCCTGGATACCATTTACGTAGGGGGTGGCACCCCCGCTATGCTGGGCGGCACCGCCCTGGCGGGGCTGATCCAAGCCGCCCGTGAAAGCTTCGGCCTTCAACCGGGGGCAGAGGTCACCGTGGAATTGAACCCGGAAAGCACCACCCCGGAACTGTTGGCACAGTTAAAAAAAGCCGGTGTGAACCGGATCTCTTTGGGGGTACAGTCCCTGCAGGAGGATGAATTAAAGGGTTTGGGGCGGCTCCATGACCGTACAGGGGCTCTGACCGCCCTGAAGCGGATCTTTGAGGCAGGCTTTACCAACGTCAGCGCCGACGTGATGTTCGGTTTGCCGGGGCAGACTCCCAAAACCTTCGGGGAGACTTTAGATACCCTGTTGGCTTTGCCCCTGACCCATCTTTCGGCCTATGCCCTCCAATGGGAGGAGGGAACACCCCTTTATGAGCGGGGGGTGAACCCCATGGAGGAAGAGGCGGAGGAAGAACTGTATCAATTGCTTTGCGCCAAGACCCGGGATGCGGGAATGGAGCATTACGAGGTCTCCAACTTTGCCCGGCCGGGCTTTGCATCCCGCCACAACAGCGCCTATTGGCGGCGCACCGACTATTTGGGGTTGGGGCCTGCCGCCCATTCCTTTGTGGATGGAGTGCGCTATTCCTTCGGGGAGGATACGGCAGCCTTTTTGCGAGCGCCTTATCCCTTGCAGAACCCGGAACCGATCCCGCCCCAAGAGGCGTGGGAGGAGCAGATCCTTCTGGGTCTGCGGATGAGGGAGGGGGTTCCCCTGGAGGCTCTGCCCTCAAATTTCGATCCCGGGCGCTACCGGGATTTCGCTACGGTACAGAACGGGCGCTTTTGCCTGAACGACCGGGGCTTTTACCTATCAAATACCATTATAACGGAGATTTTGACCCTATGAATTATAAACAGATGAACATCGAGACCTTGTCCACCGGCCAGGAGGCAGTCAGCAACCTGCTGGTGGCCGTTGGGGTAGGGGGCTTCGAGGTGATCGACCCTCGGGATTTTCAGGAATTTTTGGATACTGTGACTCCCCATTGGGATTACGTGGACGAGGCTCTTTTGAAGCAACGCAGCGACCGTACCCTGATCAAGGTCTACGTGGCCGATAACGATCAGGGTGCCCAGACCTTAAAGGAGATCGAACGCCGGGTAGAGGAACTGCGCAACGCCCCCGAAAAAGCCCTCTACGGCACCCTGGAGATCACCGTCAGCGATCTTCCCGAGGAGGATTGGCAAAGCGGCTGGAAGCAATATTATAAGCCCATCCACGTGGAGCGGCTGGTGGTAGTTCCCCTTTGGGAAAACTACGAGGCCAAGCCCACCGAAACGGTGATGAAGATCGACCCCGGTATGGCCTTTGGTACCGGCGCTCACGAGACCACCCGTCTTTGCCTGGAGGCCCTGACCAAGGCAGATCTGCAGGGTAAGCGGATCCTGGACGTGGGCTGCGGCAGCGGGATCCTTTCCATCGGCGGTGTACTGCTGGGGGCAGAGAGTGCCTTCGGTTGTGATATCGACGAGCTGGCTGTGGAGGTCGCCGGCCGCAATGCGGAACTGAACGGCTTGGGTGACCGGGTAGAATACCGGGCAGGGGATCTGCTCTCCGTGGTGGAGGGTCAATACCCCGTGGTGACCGCTAACATCGTGGCGGACGTGATCTTGATGCTGTTGAAGGATCTGCATCGGGTGCTGGAGCCCGGCGGACTCTTTATCACCAGCGGCATCATCGATGACCGCAAGGACGAGATCTTGGCCGCCATCGCTGCCGCAGGCTTAACGGTGGAGGCCGTGGCCGAGGAGCGGGGCTGGGTGGCCATTACCGCAAGGAGTGCTGTATAAATGGAGCATTTTTTCTTACCGGAGTTATCCGGTGACCGGATCCGGGTGGAGGGGGATACCTATCGGCATCTGACCCGCTCCCGCCGGCTGGCTATGGGGGATCAGGTGATCTTCAGCGACGGCAGAGGCACCGACCACCGGGCAGAGATGATCGAATGCACCCGGGATACGGCGGTGTTCCGTATTTTGGATTCCTTCCCCTCCGAAACGGAATGTGGGCTGAAGATCAGCCTCTTTCAATGTCTGCCAAAGCAGGATAAAATGGAGGAGGTGCTCCATCGGTGCACTCCTCTGGGCGTGACCCGTTTCGTGCCGGTCTTAAGTAGCCGGGTCATCGGTGGCAGCCCCAACGAAAATAAACAAAAGCGGTGGGAAAAGATCGTGCTTTCCGCCGCCACCCAGAGCGGGCGCAGTATTCTGCCGGAACTCGCCCCCTGCTGCTCCTTCCAAGAGGCGGTTGCGCAGATGAAAGAGGCAGACCTGGCCTTGATCTGTTACGAAAAGGCCACCGAACCCATACCTGTGGATTTACCAAAGGAGGGGCATATCGCCATTTTAGTGGGGCCCGAAGGCGGTCTCGCCCCCGAAGAGGCGGCACAGCTGCCCTGCATCAGCCTGGGTAAGCGGATCCTGCGGACCGAGGATGCCGCCGCCTTTTTACTGCCGATCCTTTTGGACCGAAGCGGAAATTTATATTAGAGTGAGATAAACAAGATGAGAAGAAAAAGAGGAATTTCTAAATTAGAGCGCTTTTCTATCCGGACAACGGTGCTGATCTTTTGGAGTGCATTTTTGAGCCTGGTTCTGCTGGCAGAAAACTTTGCCCATTATCGGTACGATTACGTTTTCCGCCGGTATCTGCCCACCGTTCTGCCGATTTTGGCGGGGCTGGCCCTGGTGGGGCTGATCGTGGCGGTGGTGTTGCTGATGCGGCAAAAGGGCACTTATACGGAGCGGATCATCAACCTGCCCTTCGTGGTGTACCTGCTGGTACCCCTGGTGTTGACCCTTGGGTTGCCCGCCTGCGTGATGAAGGGTGTGGGCTTCAATATCTTTAAGCTGACCACCCAACTGCTGTTTTATTTTTATATCGGTTATGGGGTGGCTTACGTTCTGTATCATCTGCGCCGTCCCGGTGCGGGGGTCCAGGCAGTGCTGGCAACTCTTTTCGGGCTGTTGCCGATCTGCTACTATACTGTCTACCGTTCTCCCTCTGCACCCATTATGATGAGCGTGGAATACGCCTACCTGACCCCCTTGGCGGCGGCGGCCGTCTTTGCGGGCGGGTTGTTGCTGGTGGAGCTGTTGGCACTTTTCCTCCAAAAGTTGAAGCCCCGGCTTCGGATGCCGGGGTGGGTCTCTTTGGTACCCTTTGCACTTTCGGTCATTTGTCTTTTCGGGCAGGTTTGGCTGCCGGTGAACAGCGACGTCTTTGCCGCCGTGGCTTACGGAAATTTGGCTTTGCAGGTGGCTTTTTTGGTGGTTGCCGGCCTGTTGAAAAAATCCCGAAAATAATTCTTGTTTACATAATTCTTGTTGAAAACTCTGTTCAAAATGTGAAAAACTGCGGCATTTTCGACTAAAAATGCGGTTTTTCGGGGCGTTCAGCCTGTTCAAAACCATAATTGCAAGTAAACAAGCCTGTGCAAAAAACAGTTGAAAACTTTTGACGTTAAAAAACAGTTGCAATTTGAAAACACCTATGTTATAATAGCATATAGCAAAAAATCTGCCTTTCTCGGCAGGGTTAAATTTTGGATTGAAAGGTCGTGAAATCGATGGCATTATATGTATTGGGTTCTGCAATTTTGGTAATGGCTGTGGCTATTATCGTCTGCATTTCCATTCAGCAGGGTAAGTCCCAGGGTCTGGGCGCTATGGCCGGTGGCTCCGATGCTTCCGATAGCTATTTCAGCAAGAACAAGAATCGCACCCGTGATGCGATCCTGGCTAAGATCACCATCATCCTGGCTGTTCTGATCGGTATCTGCGTTATCGCTATGAACGTTCTGGCTGCTGCATAAGGAACAACAAAAAATAAAAGCACCGTTTTACGGTGCTTTTTATTTTTTGTCATCAGGGGAGAACCTTTTGAAAAAGGGTCTCCCCTATAACCCCTCTCGAAAACTTTTGACCTGAAACGTCATAGATTGAAAGTTTTTGGGGGTTAAAAGGGACCTTTTTTCAAGGTCCCTTTTGGTTCGTTTACTTTAATAATTCCAGGGTATGCTTCAGGCTTTCTTCCGGAGGCAGAAGGGGCTTATATTCCAGGGCACAGACCCCTTGGTAGCCGGCCGCGTCGATGGCGGCAAAGATCTTTTTGTAATCCAACTCGCCGTTGTCCAGCTCGTTGCGGCCGGGGCAGCCGGCGGAATGCAGATGTCCGATCAGATCCAGGTTGGCCGTCACGTTGGCGATCAGGTTGCCCTCCATCACCTGCTGGTGGTAGAGATCGAACAGTACCTTCACCAGGGGATGGTTTACCTCGCGAATAATGTCGAAGGCCTCGGCGGAGGACCAAAGGTAATAGCCGGGATGGTTGACCAGGGTGTTCAAAGGCTCAATCACCAGGGTCACGCCGTATTCCTCCAGGATGGGGCCTGCCGCCTTCAGCACCTTCACGATATTGGCGTGCTGTTCCTCTCGGGGAGCGCCGGTATCAGCCCCCACCTGGGTGATCAGCCGCTTAATGCCCATTTTTTGAGCGTCTGCGGCGCTTTTGCGCAGGGTGGTCAGGTATTCCTCGTGGCAGGCGGCATCGGTCATGGTGAAAAAACCGGTGCACATGGCGGCAAATTCCACACCGGTCTCCTTGCAGGCCTCTAAAACACCTTCAATATCCGGATCCTCGTATTTCCACAGCTCCACCGCCGTGTAGCCCAGAGCGGCGGCCTTGCGGATGGCCTCGGGGATGGGAACGCCTTTAAAAAACATAGGCAGACATACACTTAAACGCATTTTATTCTCTCCTTAAAAGTAGATGACCTCACCGGTCTCCATGGACTTGTTGGCGGCAAAGGCCAGCCGCAAAGATTTCATCGCATCACTATAAGGCGAGCGGATCCCGGAAGGATCGCCGGTGCGCACCGCATCCAAAAAGGCCTTGTCCAGCCAGTAGGTCTGATCCCGCTTGGCTTCGATATCCCGGGTCTCGCCGGGGGTCTTCAAGATCAGGTTGTTCCGCAAGCGGTAGTCGATCACCATCTCCGGGGTGGAGATCATCAGCCCGCAATTGGGGCGCACACCTTCGTTCCGTTTTACGTAGCAACCGCTGACCAGGGTGGCGGTCACGTTATTGGGGAACCGCAAAACGGCGGTGGAATGATCGTCGGTGTCGTATTCGGGAAGAGCGGTCTCACCGGCCTTCACGATCCCCCGGGAGGCGGTCGCATAGACCGAAAGGGGC
>JAZQAR010000108.1:0-1765 GCA_045545315.1 Eubacteriales bacterium
AAGTTCGGTTTTCCACAATCCGTGGAGATTGCAATAAGCGTAAACGGCAACAGGCTCTTCCTCCGACAACACAAAGGTTGCCACCGGCGCTTCATTGGGGGCGAGGACCTTGCGCTGACCGCCCTTGGTGGTCTGCAGATAGATCCATTCGATGCTATGCTCCTCCGTCATGGGATGGGCCACAGAGCCCACCTCAACCTTCACAGTTGCACCATCCACCGTAACAACAGGCAGATGCTTTTCGGTGGCTGCTTCGGTGGTGTTGGGCTCCAGATATGCCATCTTTTCGCCACAGCATACCAAGGGAACGCCGGACTCATGCACTAAACCAACCATATTTCCGCAATGCTTACAAATATAAAATTTCTGCTCTTTCATTTGAATTGCTCCTTTTAGAATTATTCTAAACAAAATATATCACATCAAAAATGAAAAGTCAAGCACTTTTTAGAATAATTCTAAAAAAATTTTCTTTACATTTTATTTTAATAGGTTTATAATCAGTGCATAAATTTTTATCAAGAAGGTGTTTTGTATGTCCTATCAAAAAATACTGACTATTCAGGATATTTCCTGCGTGGGTCAATGCTCTCTCACCGTAGCTTTGCCGATTCTGTCGGCTTGCGGGCTGGAGACTTGCATTCTGCCCTCTGCGGTGCTTTCTACCCATACCGCCGGTTTTTCCGGCTTTACTGTGCGAGATCTCACCGAGGATATTCCCGCCATCCGCAATCATTGGGAAAAGGAAGGCATTGCATTCAGCGCTGTCTATACCGGCTATTTGGGCAGTACAGAGCAGATTGCTTATGTACAGCATATTTTCGATACCCTTCTTACTGAAAAAGGGTTGAAGATCGTGGATCCTGCCATGGCCGACAACGGTAAGCTTTATCCCGCTTTTGACCAAGCCTATGTGGAGGCCATGAAAGGTCTTTGCTTTGGGGCGGATATTTTGCTTCCCAATATTACTGAGGCTTGTTTTTTGACCGATATCCCCTATCAAGAGACCTATGACCGTTCTTATATTGATGAATTGCTGGCAAAATTAACGGCCGCCGGCGCTAAAACCGTGATCCTCACCGGCGTTTCTTATCGAGAGGGAAAAACCGGCGTAGTGGTTTATGAAAATGGCACCTATTCCTATTATGAGCACCAAAAGATCGCCAAGGGATGCCACGGTACCGGCGATGTGTATGCTTCTGCCTTTGTAGGTGCTTATCTCAATGAAAAATCGGCCTATGATGCTGCCAAAATTGCCGCCGATTATACAGTAAAGTGTATTGAGAACACCCAAGACGATCCCACCCATTGGTACGGCGTAAAGTTTGAGACTGCTCTAAAGGATTTGATGGAGCGGTTGTAAGAAAAGAATGAAAAATCATCTGCGAGAGCAGATGATTTTTTTAAAAGTCAGAGCCGCACATGGTGCGGCGGTATAGGGCGATTATAGAAGTAAAGGCGAAAAATGAAGTGAAAAGCAAACTGGATGCTCTGCGCCACTTGATTTTTCGACCGCTACGGGCGGTGCCCGAAAAATCTGCGTTGCTCGAGACACGGCAGTTCTCAAAGCCTATCGCAGCTTTGAGACTGCCTCAACGAACCTTTTTGCCCATGGGGCAAAAAGGTTCCAATCTGCGATGAGCATACCAAATAAAAAAGCACCCGCAAGGGGTGCTTTTTTATTTGGTACGCCCGACTGGATTCGAACCAGCGGCCTTCAGAGTCGGAGTCTGACGCGCTATCCAACTGCGCTACGGGCGCTTAG
>JAZQAR010000109.1:0-10290 GCA_045545315.1 Eubacteriales bacterium
GGTGATCACTGTGACCACCGGCACGCCCAGCCGCTTCATTAAAATGCCCATCTGATTGGGCAGGGTGGTGGCGCAACCGTCGAAGGAATAGCCCGCCTCGGGATACATCAAGACGCTGGTCTTATTCTTTTTCAGCATATGCTGGAGATCCTGCAGCAGGGTCAGATCCGCCACGTATTTATGGGTGGGGGTGCAGCCCAGCAGGCGCATCAGCTTGCCTAAAATGCCGGTCATTGCATCCACCGAGGTGACGATCCCCAATTTTTGCGGATAAAAGATGCCGAAGGCAAGCTTCATATCCGTGAAGCTGGAATGGTTCATCAAAATCAGGCAGGGCTGCTTTTTGATCAGCTCCATCCGCTCGGTGGTATAGGTGAATTTCGTCTTGCGCAGGGTGGGCGCACAAACGATGCGCACGACGGTCGCCAGCCACGCCTGCGGCTTCAGCGGGGTTTTGTGGCGAAGTCTCGGTAATTTCAGTACCTCTTCATAAGGCATCTCTTTGATGTTGATTTTCATATTCTTTTTTCCCCTCCGGTCAATCTTAAGGACTGACCACCTTTATTATATCATCAATATAGGAAAAGGGATAGAGGGAAATTCAGCCGATTTTCATCGGCTTGTATTTTTTGGAAAATGTGCTGAATTGCTGCCGACGCCAAGGTATAGCTTGATCAAATTATCGTATAGGGCACGGGAGACTTTGCTGGTGACCGCGCCGATGATCTTGCCGATCTGCAGGATGGGGCTGCCGCTCACCGGTGTGTCAAGTTAGGAATAACAAGTTAAGACACAGAACCGTCCCCTGTCCTGCTGTCCTGTCCCCTGTCCTGTAAACGAGCATTTAAATGCTTTATGCTGCCGCAGAGAGCATTTTTTCGATGAAGATGCCGTAGCCGGCGGTGGAGATGAATCCTAAACATAAAGATTATATTAAACTTTTTAAATCAAGTGCGAAGGCGTCATCGTTCAAAAATTCAAAATAATGGTCTAAAACAGTATCATTATGAAGCAGAGCATCATACGTATATATTTTTCGAATTTTTGGGATAATATCGCAGATGATTTTATTTAATTTTATGCAATGCTCATAGGATTCGCCGATGATTACAATAATAGGCGGTTTTGTTAAGAATTCATTCACATGTTTTTTGGTCAGGGATGGATAGTTTGATGCCAATAAGCAAAGGCGTTCTATTTTTTCTTGAATATCATTTTCGCTCAAATTATCGCAGCGGAACTCTTGCGCCCAAAAGGCTTGTTCGTTTAACTTGATATATCCATGAACATCGGCAACGCATTCCAGCTTATAATCGGTGGAGAATACGGAATACAAATCATAGTTTTGCAAATATTCATTATAATGTAACATCGTTTCGCAAAACCATTGGTTTAAAGCTAATGTTTTCATAATATCCGAAAACGTAAGTTTTCGGGCCAAATAAAACTGTTCGGTTGCTATATTTTCGAGAATGATTTTTCCAAATGCATCGCTTACAGAATAAATCTTCCTTTTTGAAGCGCCGTCGTATGCCGTTAACAGGTTAAAAGAGTTATGTAAGGTTTCTAAAATTCTTCGGTTAACCTTTTTTAACTCATAGGTATAATTTGATGGCTTTTCAACAACATGGGCTTCCATTAATTTGAAGATCATTTCAGCAGTTGCAACTCTTAATCTGCCGATCCATTCTAGAATAGAATAATCAGAGGATGTTAAACACCCGTTATAGAAAGACGCAGTGCTTATCATTTTCCATTTTGCAAATACGAATGCGTTGGATTTGATTGATTGGTTTATTTCCTCGGAGCAACTATCAAGTTTCAGAAATTGCTTGTTTTGATCACTAAATGGCGAGATTTTCGCTTCACATTCATCGGGTGGGCTAAAGGGCGATTTTGATGAAACGAACGCGGGTAAACAAGCAGGCTCTTTTGATACTCCAAGTTTTTCAGCATTTGTATAAGCTCCGTAACAATTAAGGATACTTGCATATTGCGGTGCAGAAAGCGATCCTTTGATATTGGTGAAATCGCATCCGCTAACAATCAATTTGTAATAAATATCTGTCTGCGCAAAGAAGAAAGAATCGATAAAGGATAAAATTTTCCCCCCGGAACACCGAAATCCTTTGTTGGCATACCGAGCCATTCTGGCCACCTTAACTTCTTTGCGTAGGGTTTCAGTTTTCTTAATGGTTTTTAATGTCCCGTTTGCCAAATCAATTGCCGGCAATTGATCCTTATTGGAAATGTCTCCTGTTTTGACCAAATAACGACAGTCTCCATTTGAGCAAAATGCCAGATTATAGGTTCCCAATGAATTATTTATAGCGCGCACGCAAACCAGAGAATCGTTCATTACATAAATATAATGCTGCGATATGGCATATAATAATTCCGGGTTTTTATCGTAAATGAAGCTTATATCTTTAGAGCGTGTATATATGCCGGCAAGTTTTCGGCCATCTTCGTCGAAAATATATAATGAATAATTGCCCGTTACTATAATTTGATTGTTGCTGTAATGAGCGCTTAATTTACTGGGTCCGATATACCATGAAATGAGCTTTGTTTGAAAGGTTTCGGTATTAAGCTCTATAACGAAGCTGTCGTATTTGGTTTTATTTGCTTTGGTATCGGTTATTTCTTTTACGCAAGACAGCAACAACACATTTTTACTGTTATGATAAGAAATGCTGTTTATTTCTCTTCCTACAATGCGTAAGAGTAACGGATTTTCCTCTTTTAATTTTAAAATGTGGTTTTTATATTTGAGCGCCAGATCACTAAGAGCGGGTTTTAAAGAGTTTACAACAAAATATTTATTTTTAAATTTTTTCTCAAATTGCCAATAAATACTGTTTAAAAGGATGTCCGGAACATTTTCACATTTTCGTTTGGGCTCTTCAAATTGTGTTTTTAAATGGGACAAGAAATATTCCACGCCCTTATTATAACAATTGTTTTCTGAAAGAACACAAACGATTTCGCTTAAAAACTCTTTAAGGATTTTTGAATATCCGAAATCACGAATCACCCAAGCATTCATTTCTGCGTCATAATCATAAATAGCAACGCCTTTATATGCTGCTATATGACCAAACGCCAATTGCGTCTTGGAATGATTTACAGCGCCTCCGGAGTTTATGGATGAAAATTTTATTTCATCTTCAATGCAGGGATTGGAAATGGGTTTAAAATTAAAAGCATTTATCGCAGTTGTAAAGAAAAGTTGCCCATGATCGTCGAGCTTGATATCTCTCAATAATTCCGGGCTTTTAAAAAAGGATTCTTTTTTTGCAACACTTATGGGTTCATTTGAAATGGCAACTTGATATATTTCATGATTTGTCATAACATATAGGGCGTTACCATCGGGAGAAAACAACATTTTTTTAATGCCGCTTCCGGCGTGAGTAATAACATTTAGCGGCGCAGTTGTGTTGTTGATATCCCAAAGAATGATTTTTTCTTCGGCATCCGCGGTTGCCAATTTTTCGGCGGAGCAGCAAGATGCACCTAACGCGGAATAGTGCCCTTCAAAAATCAAGTTTTCTTTGTTGATAATTGCGTTTTTGAAATTAGAAGGATAAAGGGTATCATCATAAAATCTGGAGAATATGCAACCTTGCAGATCGCAATTTGTGAGATCCAGATCCGAAAAATCTCCGCCGGATAAATCGCCATCCCTAGCTTTTTTTAGAATGTTGATAATATTTGCGCAGGTAAGTGTATGATCGGAGCCTCTTAAATTATCAAGGCATTTATATGCAACGGAGTGGTCGTTGCATTGATAATCCCAAATTTGGTTTTCTTCATCACAGATGGGGCGATGGGTATTTTCCTTTAAAATGTCAATGATATAAGCAACCACGCAATTTTCAATGATGGTTTGGTTTATAAGAGAAGCTTCAATGATATCGGCGTTGACGGATGTTGATTTCAAAGCGATTTTGCCGATAGTAAATTGCCCGGAGCCTTTTGAATTGGCAATGTTTTTGATTTCATTGGAATAATAAACGGCAGCAAAAAAGTCCCTGAACTCTTGATGAGTAAAATCCAAAATCTCTTTTGTTTCATCTTTATAAACCAATATGTTCAGTTCTTTTATGGCAGTGCCGATTAAATTTATCAATTCAATTGATCCGGTATAGTCATACCATTGTTTTATATCGGTCAAGCGATCTTTTACGTAGATCTTATAGTGTTCATTGTTCTCCAAAAAGGAGTTTATGAAATTACTTATATATTTTCTGTTAAAATCTTCCGGATTATCAACCAGCGTAAAAAAGACGGCCAATGCAGGAAGTAAAAATTCAATAACCGCATGACATTCTGCCATCCGCAAAGAGCTTCTTCCTTTTTCGGATTTATATAATTGAGATAGAAGAAATGCCCAAATTATTTTGGTGGATGAATCCAAACCGGCGGAAAGATCAACATCGATATAGGGATTAGAACAACCCTTTTCGGTTAAAAGTTCGGCTAACACCGATTGAGAACTTGCAAAAAGGGAGAGCATAAGCGGGTTTCTGATAAGATTAAATGTTTTTTGCGGAAGATCATGGTAAATGTTTTTTTCTTCCAGATAATCTTGGACGATGGAAATATCAAGAGGAAGAAGGCGAATGGGTTTGATTTCGGGATCAAATTCTTCTGCATTGATGTAGCTATTTCTGGAAGCAATGATGCATTGCGCCTCCGGCCAATTATCCAAAAAGTTTCTAATTTGGCTTTTTGCTTCTTGGATTTTTCCAGTGTGGATCTCGTTAAACCCATCAAGAAAAACTAAAAGCCGGAACTTATTAGAAATAACTTCGCCGTCTTTTTCGCATTTAATAACTAAATTATTGGTGTATTTTGCGATTTTAGGTATAATATCTTTTAAATATTCATCTTTAAGAACGTTTTCTTTAATGTATTCTTCTATGGCTCTTGGGTGATCAAAATAGATGGATTGCAACGGAACATAAATTGCCGGAAGATAGTTTTCGTTGTAATATTCCATTATATTGAGTAACGAAACCGTTTTCCCAACGCCGCCATCACCCAACATTAAAATATTATTTTTATGATTTTTTTCAATAAAATCGATGATATTTCCCAGATTATCGTTTGAAGAACCATAGTTGTTGTTTTTCGAAGCATCTTCTTTTTTTACCACTTCAAATTTGGGAAAAAGTTCTTTGCGGATTTCTCCTATAACATAATTGCCGGTGTTGCTGTAAACTTTTTTTGAATTATTCAATAATGTATTGAAAGGGATGTCCTGTTCATTGAGATATGGCATGATGGAATCATCTCCGTTGAGAAGATGATTCCTGAATGCTTTTATATAGGGCGTTCTTTCGATTTCTTCAAATAGTTTGTCTAATGCGTGTTCGTCGTCGGACCACTTGATATTAAATCCGGGCTTGGTTTTCCCGGAATATAAAAATTGAATTCCCAAGCCATGGTTTGTATTAACCGTAACCCCTTCTTCAATGTATATGCAAAGGGCATTCTTATGTTGTTCGGAAGAAAACGTACACTCATGTGAGCAAAATTCCTTTTCTAAGTAGGTGCTTGAAATAACAGAGATGAAAATAGAACAGTCTCGGATCGCCTTGGCGATTTCATCGTGAAATTTGTCGCCACCTCTTAACCCCTTATAATCAATCCAGCAGGGCAGATTTGTTTCTGAAAAATATTGAAAAATCTTGTTGACTGTTTCAATATCTTCGTGTGCATAAGAAAGAAAAATATACGGCTTTAATTTATTAATTCCCATTTTGTCCTCCCCCAGGATGATATATCCTATGTAAAGAGTATATCACACCATTCGGTGTGATGCAACTCTTCTCTAATCAGCACTGGCAAGCATATTCTCAATAAATATCCCATATCCGGCGGTGGGGTCGGAGATGAGGACGTGGGTCACAGCGCCGACGATTTTGCCGTCTTGCAGGATGGGAGAGCCGCTCACCGGTGTGTCAAGTTAGGAATAACAAGTTAAGACACAGAACCTTCCCCTGTCCTATTTGGGTAATTCTTTCACAGTAAAACTTATTTTTAACGATGCTGGATATTTTCCAATCGGCGAGAGCCGACTATTTGCCGACCATATCACCAAAGCCGGATTTCTCCAACCGAATGGGGCGTTGTTGCCATATTGCTGTCACAGTTATATTTTACAGGATAAATCGGGTTTAAAGTCAAGTGATTTCTCGAAATTATAGAAAAATGTTAAAAGTTCGGTCAAAAAGTACATCTGACTGATATTGTGATTGCAATTATCCTTCGTTTGGTGTATCATTAAGGTGAATATAAGTGAGATGACCGTTCGCGGAGATCTCAAAAAAGGGAGGAACATACGTGAAAGATTGTAATTGCGGTTATTGTATGGGTGGCGACATTCTGGCAGGCTTCGGAATTAAGATTTGCGACCTGAAGGTCAGTCAATTGATTTTGTTTAAAGAGCAAAGCCATCCCGGCCGTGTCATTGTCGCCTATAAGGATCATATTAGTGAGTTGGTGGATATCAGCGCAGAAGAACGCGCGATGTTCTTTGAAGACGTAGCGACTGCAGCCAAAGCAGTCCATAAGGCATTCCATCCGGATAAAATCAACTACGGTGCCTATGGTGACGGCGGATGTCACCTGCATTTCCATTTAGTTCCCAAGTATAACGGGGAATTCGAATGGGGAACCCCCTTTGCGATGAATCCCGCCAAGACCTTCCTCACCGATGCGGAGTATGATGAAATGATTCAGAAAATCAAGGCGGCTCTGTAACGGTGTCACAACAGAATAAAAATGCAGGAGCAAATTGCCCCTGCATTTTCTTTATTCCGCTGCCGCTCACTTCTGTGTTAAGTGGGGGACAAAAGAATTTTGTGTTTTTCTTTGATTTTTATTCGTTTTTGCAGGTAAACGGCAGGTTTTTACATACCCCAACCGCGATCCCTAAGTTGACATAGATGAATTGTCGAAACCGGTCGCTTTTAAATTTTCTCTCACTTTCGACAAATTCCGAATTTTACCGAACCGTCGGCATATATGGTCAACAAAAACCCGTGTGCCAAAAACACACGGGTTTCGGTTATTACCGCCTTACGGCTTGTGAGATCAGGTTGTAGTCGTTGGTCAAAATCGTATCGATACCCATTTCACGGAATTTCTTGGTTTCCTCGGGGTCATCAGACCGGAACACATTACAAAGAATACCATGTTCGTGAGCTTTTTTTACTGTTTCTTCATTGAAGTAGGGCTTGAACAGTTGGACTTTGTAAGCCCCCATTGCAATCGCCCGGTCAACCATTGACATCGGATCCTTGTTCCCGTCCCAGCCGACACAGCACGGAATATCCGGGGCGTATTCCATTACCCGCTTGATGATTTGGTCATTGGTCGTCATAAAGTACACATGATTTTGTGCATCATACTTACGGATAAGTCCCACGATCTGCTCAATCATCGGATCCGGAAAATCTGCATCCCAAATCTTCACGTGGATATTCATAATGACGCGTCCGGAAAATTGCCGCAGGATTTCCTCAAATGTGGGAATCTTCAAACCCCGGAATTTCTCGCCGTGTTTTACGCCGAAATCCAATTGCAAGAGTTCTGCGTAGGTGTGCTCATAAATTTTTCCATGGCCGTTACTAACCCGATCCAGGGTGCTGTCGTGGCAGGATACCAGCACACCGTCGCTGGTGTTCCAGAGATCAAACTCGATTTCCTCTGCACCCATAGCCACAGCCGCACCGAAGGCGGGCATACTGTTTTCGGGCGCAATGGTGTTAAAGCCTCTGTGGGCACAGACCCGAGGGTATGGCATCTTGCTATCAGGCAAAACCACAGACGCACCTGCGTTGCGGTACTGCCATGGATTCCGTCCGATTTCAATATATTCGTAGTGCGCTGCATTTGGGTTTCCAAAGCCTGCTGGCTTGAGATACTTCTGATGGGGGTCAAATTCCACGGCAAGCATACCGAACTTACCGCCCATATTGGCAAGCACCTTTCCTTCGGGGGATACCGCCATAGAGGCTCCACAGACAGTGGCATTTTCATCAAAACTGACAGAAGAGCGGAGCACATAAGCGTTGGTGTTATATGCTAAAAAGCGGCACATTGTTTCGATCGCATCGTGACTGTCACTACGCTGCAAAGAACAGCCGATGATAATGTCTACATTTTCTTTGGCGATTCGGGGAAAGGCTTCATAGAAATAGAAATCGTAGCAGGTCAAAAAGCCGTAGCGCAAACCATCCAGCTCCAGAATATACGGTTCCGAGGGCTGAAGTGTGTACGCGGAATCAAGCCCCATATTCAGTTCCAGGGGCGGCAGGTGCTTTTTGAAATACTTGCCTGTCAAAGAGCCGGTTCGGTCAAAGCAATAGGTGGTATTACGCCAACCGGTTTCCTCCCGGGAAAGGGCATTCACAAACACATTTGCCCCACAGCGTTTGGCCGTTTCGGAACACTTGGAAAGCAGTGTATCAATATATTTGTTGTGATAACAGAGGGTTTCTTCCAGCGTAGCCGTTACACAGGGCACATCGCTGTACTCAGGCAGAACAATAATATCTGCGTCCTCACCACATTCATCAAGCAGTTTCAGCTTGTAGTCAAAATATGTGTCAGAAAGTTCGGTATCTCTGGAATAGGGTGGCTGCATAATATACGCTTTCATTCAGGTCACTCCCTTTTTGATTGATACAATTAAAATAGCATATCTAAATAAGAATGTAAAATATCTAAATCATCACGCTTGCTATATCATTTTATATATGGTAAACTGAAGATGAGGTGATCAGTATGACCATTCGGCAGTTGCAGTATTTCTGCGACGCAGCGCGGACAGAGAATTTTGCTGTGGTGGCAGAAAAATATACTGTTCCACCATCCACAGTTTCCGTAGCCATCAAGCATCTGGAGGAAGAACTGGGCGTTCATCTGTTTGACAGAAGCGCCAATAGAATCAGCCTGAATGCTAAGGGCAAGCTTTTAGCCACAGAACTGCAAATAGCAATGGACAAAATTGAGGCACTAATTGGGCAAATAACCGAAAGCCCGGCCCTACCTCCCCAAATCAAAGTGTTGATCCGGGCAAGGCCGAGATGGATTACGGAGCTGATCGCGCAATATAAAGCATCCAACCCCAACGTCAGCTTCATAATTTCCAATGATTATACGATTGCAGATATCAGCGGCTTTGATGTGATCATTGACGAGGAAGCCGAGCAGTACAGTCATCTGGCACATTTTTTGCTAAGCACGGAGATTATCTGTGTAAAAGCGGCTTCCAACAGTCAGCTGGCACATAAAGACCTGACATTCCGGCAATTGAAAGACGAGGTATTTATTCTGCCAAGCACCGGAAATGGTATGCGAAATCTGTATGAGCGGACATGCCAAAAGCACGGAATTGCATCCAATGTAGCGATTGAATGCAATGACCGTCAATGTCTGCAGTATTATGTGCAGGCGAATATGGGACTTACCTTGGGGGCATTCCGTGCGTTGGAGGATCAAACGCAAACGAATATGTCCGCCTTGCGGGTAACGGATTTCAATGAAACCCAGTCCGTATTTGTTTTCTATCGTGACACAGGAGAGAATTATGCCGGTATAAAGGCATTTTGTGATTTTCTCTATGCACAGAGATACCTTTGAACAACGCAATTATCAATCAAATTAAGGAACAAACAATGGGACGGTCAAATCGCCGTCCCATTTGCTATGCTGCCGAGAGCATTTTTTCGATGAAGATACCGTAGCCGGCAGTTGGGTCGCTGATTAAAACGTGGGTGACGGCGCCGATCAATTTGCCATCCTGCAAAATCGGGCTTCCGCTCACTTCTGTGTCAAGTAAGGGACAAAAGAAATTTGCAGAAAAATTGCGTTATTATCACAAAAATACACAAAAAATGAGGTTTTTACATAGCTCAACCAGAATCCCTAAGTTGACATAGATGAAATGTCGAAAAAGGAGATTTTTAATTTTCCTTACCTATTCGACAAGTTCTGAAACTTACCGGACCGTCGGTTTTCCTTCCTAAATAGCCAACGCCTCCGGATTTCTCCGGAGGCGTTGCAGTTCGATTACATTGGCATATATTGAAAAAGCATAAAAACAACAGGGATCGTCAGGCAGGAAAGAATATGGGAAACCAGAGCCATACCGGATGCTACCTTTGTGTCCTTCCCCAAAGCACTGGGAATGATAATGGTGTTTAGTCCTAAGGGCATGGCAAGGGAGCAGATTGCACAGGTTGCAAAAACTTCCGGCATTGGGATCAAGAC
>JAZQAR010000110.1:0-3434 GCA_045545315.1 Eubacteriales bacterium
AAACTTCGCACAGGGAAGCCAGATCCTTGCTCAGGGCTTCGCCGTTCTTGGTTTCTTCGGCACGGTAGCGGGTGTTCTGCAGCAGAACAACGTCGCCATCCTTCATAGCGGCAACGGCGGCCTTGGCGTTTTCACCAACCACGTTGTCGTCCGCGGCAAACACAACCTCTTTGCCCAGTTTTTCGCTCAGGCGAGCGGCAACGGGAGCCAGGCTGCATTCAGGCTTGGGTTCACCCTTGGGTTTACCCATATGGGAGCAGAGGATCACGCGGGCGCCGTCTGCAATCAGCTTTTCGATGGTGGGAAGAGCTGCGTTGATCCGGTTTTCGTCGGTGATCACGCCGTTTTTCAGGGGCACGTTAAAGTCGCAACGTACGAGGACGTTCTTGCCTTTCACGTTGATGTCGTCAACAGTTTTCTTGTTGTAAGCCATAACACGATCTCCTTTATAGAAAAAATATTATTTACCAACAGTTATCATATCATTATTTGAAGGATTTTGCAATCTTTCTTTTTTATTTTTTCCATTTTTTTCGTTTGTTATAAAAAATTCATAAGATTGTAGTGGAAATGTTGTGGAATTTATGATATAATACACCCATTGACTATCGATAAGGAGTTTTTTCCATGGGTTTATTTTCAAAATTGTTCGGTTCCCATTCCGATCGGGAACTCAAGCATATCCAGCCGTTGGTGGATCTGATCCTCTCCAAAGAGGAGCATTACGCCGCCATGAGCGAGGAGGAACTGAAGGGGCAGACCCTCATTTTAAAAGAACGGCTGGCCAAGGGCGAGACCGTGGACGATATCTTGCCCGATGCCTTCGCAGTAATGCGGGAGGCCGGCTGGCGGGTATTGGGCATGAAGCACTACCCCGTTCAGCTGATCGGCGGTATCGTTTTGCATCAGGGGCGGATCGCCGAGATGAAGACCGGTGAAGGTAAGACCCTGGTGGCCACCCCGCCCGCCTATCTGAACGCTTTGACCGGCGAAGGGGTACACGTGGTCACCGTGAACGATTATCTGGCCCAGCGCGACAGCGAATGGATGGGCAAGGTTTATCGTTATTTAGGTCTGAAGGTCGGCCTGGTCATCAACGGGATGAAGCCCGACGAAAAGCGGGAGGCCTATGCCGCAGACATTACCTACGGTACCAACAACGAATTCGGCTTTGATTACCTGCGGGACAATATGGCCCTTTACAAAGCCAACCAGTCCCAGCGGGGGCACGCCTTTGCCATTGTGGACGAGGTGGACTCTATCCTCATTGACGAGGCCCGCACGCCCCTGATCATCAGCGGTCAGGGTGCCCAATCCACCGAGCTTTATCACCTGGCGGATAACTTTGTGAAGGGGTTGCGCCCCTTTAAGGCCGTTCGCACCGACGAAAAGGCCGATTACGACAGTTACGCCAAGAGTGAATACGACGAGATCCTGATGGGCCGGTATCTGACCCCTGAACAGCACGCCGAGCTGAAAAACGCCGATTATCTGATCGAAGAAAAGAACAAAAACGTGACCCTGACCGCCAGCGGCGTTGCCAAGGCGGAGGAATTCTTCCATTTGGAAAATCTGGCGGATCCCGGCAATATGGAGATCAGCCATCACATTAACCAGGCCCTGAAGGCCCGGGGCATTATGCACCGGGATATCGACTACGTGGTCAAGGACGGGCAGGTGCTGATCGTGGACGAATTCACCGGCCGTATTATGTACGGGCGGCGCTACAACCAGGGACTGCACCAGGCCATTGAAGCCAAGGAAAACGTGAAGGTGGAAAAGGAGAGCAAGACCTTAGCCTCCATCACCCTGCAAAACTACTTCCGTCTTTATAAAAAGCTTTCCGGTATGACCGGTACCGCCCTCACCGAGGAGGACGAATTCCGCCATATCTATTCCCTGGACGTGGTGGAGATCCCCACCAACCGTCCCAACGTCCGCGTGGATCACCCGGACGTGGTCTTCAAGACCGAAAAGGGCAAGTTTATCAACGTGATCCAGCAGATCGCCGAGTGCCACGAAAAGGGGCAGCCGGTACTGGTGGGTACCATTTCCATTGAAAAGAGTGAACTTTTGAGCGCCCTTTTGCGCAAGCAGGGCATTCCCCATCACGTGCTGAACGCCAAGCACCACGAAAAAGAGGCTCAGATCATTGCCCAGGCCGGTCAGTTCGGTGCGGTGACCATCGCTACCAATATGGCAGGCCGCGGTACCGATATTATGCTGGGCGGTAACGCTGAATACCTGGCCCAGGAGGAACTGCGGAAAAAGGGCTACGAGGAAGAGGTGATCTCCGAGGCCACCGGCTATGCGGAGACCAAGGATGAAACCATTCTGGAGGCCCGGAGGTTCTATCAGGAATCCCTGGCCGCCCACAAGGAAAAGATCAAGGAAGAGGCTGAGCGGGTACGGCAGGCAGGCGGTCTCTTTATCCTGGGTACCGAGCGCCACGAATCCCGCCGGATCGATAATCAGCTGCGGGGCCGTGCCGCCCGTCAGGGGGATCCCGGTTCTACCAAATTCTATCTTTCTTTGGAAGACGACCTGATGCGGCTCTTTGGCGGCGAGCGGGTAAACACCATGATGAACACCCTGCGGATGCCCGAGGATATGCCCATCGAGGCCAAGATCCTGACCGGGGTCATCGAAAAGAGCCAGGAGCGGGTGGAAAGCAACAACTTCGCCCGCAGAAAGCACGTTCTGGAATACGACGACGTAATGAACAAGCAGCGGGAACTGATCTATCAGCAACGGGCCCAGGTGCTGGACGATATGGACCTGACCGAGACCATCGGCAAAATGCTGCGGGATTTTGTGCGCAATGAGGTGACCCGCTGTATTTCCGGCGAGGACACCGCAGCCTGGAATTTTGAAGAACTGCATCAGAATCTGGACGGCATGATCCTGGATCCCGAGGATCTGCAATATTCCAAGGATGAGCTGGTTGAAATGGATCCTGCCGAGATCGAGGAGATCGTGCAGGAAAAGGCCCTGGCCGCCTATGCCGCCAAGGAAGAAGAATTGGGCGCCGAGGTCATGCGGGAGGCCGAGCGGGTGGTAATGCTCCGCAGTGTGGACCGCAACTGGATGGCTCATATCGACAATATGGACGATCTGCGCCAGGGCATCGGGCTGGAAGCCTACGGTCAGCGGGATCCCGTGACTGAATTCAAGTTCCAGAGTTACGACATCTTCGACGCCATGATCGAAAACATCAAGGAGGATACCGTACGCGGCCTCTTCAGTCTGCGGGTACGCAAGGAAGAGGAAGTGAAGCGGGAGGCCGTGGTCAAGGAGACCGGCACCCCCCCCGGCAGCGACGGCACCACCCCCAAAAAGGCCCCCGTCAAGGTAGGGCAAAAGGTGGGCCCCAACGACCCCTGCCCCTGCGGTAGCGGCAAGAAATATAAAAAGTGCTGCGGCGCCCCCGGACG
>JAZQAR010000111.1:0-4967 GCA_045545315.1 Eubacteriales bacterium
GTATATCATTGCCGCACAAGTGCGGCGTATATCATCACACCTTTAGGTGTGTATTAAAAATCTGTCGGCTTGATGATATTTTCTAGTTATAAAACTTTAAAAGAAAAAATGTAGCATTGCAGAAATTTTCCTTATTTTTGCCAAAATTAATTTTTTATGCTAAAATTTATAGAAAGAGGTGACGATATGAAAGCAATTGAAAGCCTGCCTGATGGTTATAGGGAAATTTATTCTGTTGATCTTCAGAAAAACAAAAAAGTAGCATTGTTTGTAAATATATTAGCTATTATAATAGCGGTTTTGCTGATGGTTCCTATGTGTTTTGTCGTACCCATTTCTTCTTTATTTAACATGGAAAACGGCATTGGGAATTATTTGATTCGATTTGCTTTATTACTGGTGTTGATAATTCTATATATGGTCCTTCACGAGTTGGCACACGGAATTGCCATGAAAATTTGCAGAACAAAAAAGGTAAACTATGGTTTTACGGGGATATACGCTTTTGCCGGAAGTGCCGATTATTATGATAAGACAGCATACATTTTCATCGCTTTAGCGCCGGTTGTACTTTTGGGAATTGTTCTTGCCGTTGTCAATCTGTTTGTCTCGGTCGATTGGTTTTGGGTTGTATATCTTATTCAAATCAACAACTTATCGGGTGCGGCTGGGGATCTCTTTGTAACGTATAAATTCTTACGTTTACCACGGGATATTTTGATACAAGATTCCGGCGTTGGAATGATCGTTTTTTCAAAACAATAAAACCACTTTCCTTGCGGAAAGTGGTTTTTGATTGTCGTCTAAAAGGACGAATTTATTTGGAATCATCGTTTGGACAAAGAGGATCGTTCAGTTGCTTGTTTTCGATCCCTTTGCATAAATATTCTCTGGATACGTTAAAGTATTCGCAAAGCTCCCGGAGTTTGACTTCCGGCAATAAATAACGGCCATCCTCAAAGCCACGGTAGAGGGGAAGGGGATAATCAATGATATCCGCCATTTCCGATTGGGTCTTTTTATAAAGCTTGCGCAGCTTTTGAATGTTTTTTAATTCCCGTTTGACCGTTACCGTTACCTTCTTACCGATCAGACCGTTTTCGTCTACGTCGGTGATCTGAATGGTCTGTACGTAGCTGCTGGGCTTGCCTTCCCAACGAACAGGACAGTAATTCTGGCTGAACCCGTGCATATAACCATCCTTTAATTCCTCGGGTAAAACCCTTTGAACGGTACCGATCATATTCTTCCAATAAGCAAGTCGAGAGGCTTTTTCAACCCGTTCCAAGCGCTTTGCACGGGCGGTTTTTATCTCCTTGGTCAGTTGATCCTCCATTTGTGCGGCTCGGGTGCCTTTACGGGCTGAATAAGGGAAAATATGGATCTTTGCAAAACCGATCTTCTTTGCAAAGGTCAGGGATTCTTTAAAATCCTCATCGGTTTCTCCGGGGAAGCCAACGATCATATCGGTGGTTACGGAACAATCCGGAAATACGCTTCTTAATAATTTGACCGCTTTTTTGTATTCGTCTGCGGTATAGTGTCGGTTCATTGCTTTTAAGGTTTTATCGCAACCGCTTTGTAAGGAAAGATGAAAATGGTGACATAGGGTGGGCAGATCTTTGATGGCATCGACAAAATCGGGGGTAATGATTCGAGGTTCCAAAGAGCCCAAGCGCACCCTTTGAACCGCCGGCAAGGTGGCGACGGTAATAATCGCTTCCTCCAGACATTTATTTCCGAAATCCTTGCCGTAAGAGGCTAAATGAATTCCCGTTAAAACAAATTCCTTGTAACCCCTCGTGACCAATCTTTTCACTTCTTCCCTGATCACGTCGATGGGCTTGGAGCGGATCCTCCCTCTGGCGTAGGGGATCAGACAGTAGGAACAGAAGTTTTCGCAACCGTCTTCGATTTTGATGATTGCACGGTTTTTCTCACCAAAGCCCTTGATCTCTTCATCGTCGATGGGTTCGGTGTTGTCAACAGCAATCACTTGCTTCTTATCATCCATAAACTGTTTGATATAGCGAGAGATATTCTTTCTGTTAGCGGTGCCCAGAACAATGTCAACACCCTCTAAAAGTGCCGCTTCCTTGGGGAAGACTTGGGAAAAACATCCGCATACGACCAAAATGCTCTTGGGATACTTTCGCTTTGCCCGTGAAATCATTTGACGGGATTTTTTGTCGGAGATTTGGGTAACTGTGCAGGTGTTTACAACGTAAACGTCCGCTTCCTCCTCAAATGGTACCGTTTTAAATCCGATTGCCTCCATTCGATCCCGCATCATCTGGGTGTCATATTGATTTACTTTACAGCCTAAAGTATAAAATGCAACTTTCACTTGCTTTGATTCCGCCTTTATAACTTAATGTAGATATAATAACAAATTATGCGCTTATTTTCAAGAGAATTTTGCGATTAGGGTCTTGACTTTTGAAAAATAAGTGCTATAATTTAATAGCATTTATGCGAGAGTGGCGGAACTGGCAGACGCGCACGTTTGAGGGGCGTGTGGTTAACACCGTACGGGTTCAAGTCCCGTCTTTCGCACCATAAAACAGAGACCACCATACGGTGGTCTCTGTTTTATTATGAATTAAGGGGACTTGAACCCTAAGAGGGCAGACGGCGTAAATAAAACAGCCCGGTGCGGCTGTTTTATAGCCGGATGGCGCGAGGTGGGTACCGCGAGCAGTGCGGAGCGGTCAATGAGCGAGTTGGCCGCAAGGCGGCCGGTCCCGTCTTTCGCACCATAAAACAGAGATCACCATAGGGTGGTCTCTGTTTTATTATGAATTAAGAGGGACTTGAACCCTAAGAGGGCAGACGTATTTTACATTATCTCTTGCCATTTTATTTTTTTTCATTTATAATAATATTAAAATAAAATAACGAGGGTGACAAAATGAAATTTTTATCGGAAGACTTCTTGCTCACAAACCAAGCTGCCAAGGATCTGTATCATGGTTATGGTAAAGAGATGCCCATTATCGACTATCATTGCCATATCAATCCTCAGGAAATTTTTGAGGATCGCAAATTTGAAAATATTACCCAGGTCTGGCTGGGCGGTGACCATTATAAATGGCGCTTGATCCGCAGCAACGGTGTTCCTGAATCTGAGATCACCGGCGATGCTGACGATCGCACCAAGTTCCAGCGCTTTGCCGAAGCCTTGCCCCGCGCCATCGGTAACCCTATGTATCATTGGACCCATCTGGAATTAAAGCGGTATTTCGGTTATGACGGTGTTTTGAACGGTGATACTGCCGAGGAAGTATGGAATCTTTGTAATGCAAAGCTGCAAGAGGATTCTATGACCGTTCGTGGGTTGATCAAACAATCCAACGTTAAGATGATCGGTACCACCGACGATCCCATCGATTCTTTGGAATGGCATAAAAAACTGGCGGATGATCCCACTTTTGACGTAACGGTTGCTCCGTCCTACCGCCCTGATAAAGCCGTTAATATCAATAAGGATGAATTTGTTGATTACATCGCAAAGTTAGAAGCTGTTGTCGGGTATCCCTTAAAGACCGTAGCCGATATTAAAAAAGCTTTGACCGAACGGCTGGAGTTCTTCTGCTCCTTTGGTTGCCGTGCATCCGACCATGGCTTGGATTATGTGGTTTACATAACTGCATCCGAAGAAGAGGCAGATGCCGTTCTGCAAAAACGTTTTAAGGGCGAAGCCCTGACCCAATATGAGGTGGATCTGTATAAGACTAATATCTTACTTCATATGGGCCGTGAATATGCGAAAAGAGACGTCGTAATGCAACTGCATTACGGTACTCAGCGAAATACCAACACCAAAATGTTCAACTCCATTGGCCCGGATACCGGTTTCGACTGTATCTCCACCATGAACTGTGGCGAAGCTCTGACCGGCTTTTTGAACGCTCTTTACGTGGACGATCTGCTTCCCAAGACGATCATCTATTCTCTGAATCCCCAAGATAACGAGCTGATCGGAACCGTTTTGGGTTGCTTCCAGGGCACTGAGGTCGCCGGCAAGATCCAGCACGGCTCCGCTTGGTGGTTCAACGATACCAAGACCGGGATGGAGGCTCAGCTGAAATCCTTGGCCAATCTGTCTATTCTTGGCAATTTCGTCGGTATGCTGACCGACTCCAGAAGCTTTCTTTCCTATACCCGACACGAATATTTCCGCCGTATACTTTGTAACGTGTTGGGCACCTGGGTTGAAAACGGTGAATATCCCGATGATATGGAATTCCTCGGTGGTATCGTTCAGGACATTTGCTACAATAACGCTGAAAAATATTTTTCACTGTAATGATCTGTACGCCGCTTCATAATGAGGCGGCGTCATTTAAGGAGAAAGTAAAATGATTGGAACGACGAATGAAAAAAAGATTAAGGTCACCTCGGAATATACCGCCAAAGTAATGGGTAGCGGTATCTTGGAGGTATTTGCAACACCGGCAATGATCGCCTTGATGGAAGGTACCGCTGCTGAAAGTATCGAAATGATGCTTGAAGCAGGGAACACCACCGTTGGAATCAAGATGAACGCCGATCACTTGGCGGCAACTCCCGTTGGGATGGTGGTAAGATGTGTCAGCAAGGTGGTTAATGTTGATGGTAGAAAAATTTCCTTTGAAATTGAGGCTTATGATGAAGCCGGACTGATCGGCAAAGCGGTTCACGATCGCTTTATTGTGAATGCTGAAAAGTTCCAAAATAAAGCTAACGAAAAACTTTCAAAATAAAATAAAAAAAGTGTTGACAAATTGAAATCCTTGTGCTATTATTCTTGTGTTGCCAAACGAGGGAACATAAGAAATGCGGATATGGCGGAATTGGCAGACGCGCTAGATTCAGGTTCTAGTGATAGCAATATCGTGGAGGTTCAAGTCCTCTTATCCGCACCATAAAAATCGACTTACGAATGTAAGTCGATTTTTTTATTTTTCTATTGACAAATATAAAAC
>JAZQAR010000112.1:0-8025 GCA_045545315.1 Eubacteriales bacterium
CTCCGGTGTGGTGGCGGGGGTATCGGCGGTGCCGGGATTCCCCTCTTCCGTTGCAGGTGCATCCGGGGTCTCGGTGGTCGGGGTATCGGTAGTGGGTGCATTGGCCTCCGGCGTTTCAGCCTCGGGGGTATTGCTTACAGGGGCATCCGGATCGGTCGTGTCCCGGTCGGCGGTCTCCCCTGTTCCCGGCAGGGTGACGGGGGTGTTGGTTTCCGGCGTGGTGGCGGGGGCATCGACCTCCGGCGCAGTCTCCGGCGTCATATCCGGGTCGGTGATGACGGTGGGATATTGGATATTATCGGGCTTGCAGGCACCCAGGCTCATCAGCAGGATGAATGCCATAGCAAGGGCCAGAATTCGTTTCAGCATGGGGTTACTCCTCCGTTTGTTGAGATTTCAGGTTCAGATAGGCGGATACTGCCAGGCAGTCGCACCGTTCGTTATAGGGGTGGCCGTTATGCCCCCGCACCCATTCCAGGGTGACCTGGTGGCGCTCTAACTGGATCAGCAGGCGTTCCCACAGATCTACGTTCAGGGCAGGCTTTTTATCGGCCTTGCGCCAGCCGTTTTTTTGCCAGGAATAGACCCAGCCTTTGTTGATGCTGTCGCAAAGATACGAGGAATCGCTGACCAGGCGCACCTTACAGGGCTCCTTCAGGGCTTCCAGCCCCACGATGGCGGCGGTCAGTTCCATCCGGTTATTGGTGGTGTTGGGTTCGGCACCGCTCAGTTCCTTTTCCTTGCCCATATAGACCAGGATGGTGCCCCAGCCGCCGGGGCCGGGGTTGCCGCTGCAGGCGCCGTCGGAATAAAGGTCTACCTCTTTCATGCGATGCCCAACTTTGCCTTCAAGGTATTATAGGCCTCTGCCGAGGGGGCGGAGAGCTTTTGGGGATCGATGGCGGCGAACAGCTCCTTGGCCTGGGCCTGGTTGCCGTTGATATAGGCGGCCTGCACGGCGATCAGCAGTTGATCGTGTTCCACCATATCGTTGACGGCGGTCAACAGCTCCATGGCTTCGCCCTCGGAGGCGGTGAGATTGGCGTTTTCGTCCTTCAGCTTGATGTTTTCGGCCTTCAGGGAGGCATTTTCGTTTTGAATATTCTTCAAGGTGGATTGATTGGTGTTCAAAACGTGGTCGTTTTGGGCAAGCTCACCCTGGATCCGTTGGGTCATCAGGTAGCTACCGGCCAGCAGGCCGCAGATGACGACCACGAAAACGGTGGTATAAAGGATCAGGAATTTGATATCCTTTTTCTTTTCGGTATGGATATTGGGTTGAGGTTCTTCGGGGGTTGGGGTTTGGTTGTTCTCGGTGCTCATTTTTCAGAAACTCCTTCCAGGATCTCCATGATTTTTTCCAGTTCCGCAACGGAATTATATTGGATCTCCACCTTGCCCTTGTTGGAGGGCTTATGGAGGATGGTGACCTTATTCCCTACCCGTGCGGAGGCGCGGGTCTGCAGTTCCTCCAGGGCGGAGGTGACGGCGGGATCCAGTTTGGGAGCGGCTTTGGGCTCCTTTTTGCTGTTTTTGACCAGTTCTTCGGTCTGCCGTACGTTTAAGCCTTGGGTGATGATACGGTTGGCCAGAGCCAGCTGTTCATCGGCATTGCTCAGGGAGAGCAGGGCCCGGGCGTGGCCGGCGGAAAGCTCCCCGGTCTTCAAAAAGTCCAAAAGCTGCTCCGGCAAGGCCAAAAGCCGCAGAGCATTGGCCACGGCGGGGCGGGATTTAGAGACGGTCTCGGCGATCTTTTCCTGGGTCATCCCGTAAAGATCCATCAAATTCTTATAGCCCAGAGCCTCTTCCACCGGGTTCAGGTCTTCCCGCTGGAGGTTTTCGATCAGGCTGATCTCGCTGATCTCCCGGGGTGTGTATTCTCGGATAATGACGGGAACTTCTTCGATTTCTGCCAGGCGGCAGGCTCTCCACCGCCGTTCGCCGGCGATGATGCGATAGCGATCCTCCCCCAGGGGGGTCACGATAATGGGTTGGATCAAGCCATGCTCTTTGATGGACTGGGCCAACTGCTCCAGGGGTTCCTTGTCGAAGGATTTGCGGGGCTGGTTTTTATCCGGCTCGATCTGGGAGACCCGCAGGGTGGATTTTTCCTCCTGGGATTGCTCCAATTCAAAGGAGTTATCTTCAAACAGGGCGCTCAAGCCCTTGCCCAAGCCTTTTTTACTTGCCATTTTCTTCACCTCACTGTTTTTGGTTGGCCAAAAATTCACGGGTCAGTTCCCGATAGGCCAAAGCGCCTTTGGAATACCGATCGTAGATCTGCACCGGCTTTCCGTGGCTGGGCGCCTCCGAAAGGCGCACGTTTCGGGGGATGACGGTTTTATAAACCTTGTCTCCGAAGTATTTTTTGATCTCCCTTGCCACCTGCAGGGTTGCGCTCAGCTGACCGTTATACATGGTCAACAGCACCCCTTCGATATAAAGGGTAGGATTAAAGCGGGTCTTGACCGCCTTAATGGTGTTCACTAACTGGGATACCCCTTCCAAAGCCAGATATTCCGGCTGCAGGGGGATCAGAGCGCTGTTGGAAGCGTTCAGTGCGTTCAGGGTCAACAGAGAAAGGGAGGGCGGACAGTCGATGATGATGAAATCATAGAGGTGCCGCACCCGGTTCAGGGCGGTCTTCAGGAGGCTTTCCCGGTTTTCCAGGGTGACCAACTCGATTTCCGCCCCCGCCAGATCCATGGTGGCGGGCAGAACGCTGATATTATTATATTTGGTGGTCAGGATGGCATCCCGTACGTCGCATTCTCCGATCAACACGGAGTAAACGGAGTTTTTGATGCTCCGCTTGTTGATGCCGTAGCTGCTGGTGCCGTTGGCCTGGGGATCGATATCCACGAAAAGGGTCTTTTTGCCCTCTTCTGCCAGGGAAAAGGCCAGGCTGACGGCGGTGGTGGTCTTCCCGACCCCGCCTTTTTGGTTGGTGATGGATATGATCTTACCCACGGTCTTCCTTCTTTCTTAAATGTTACTATCGACTATTGTACCATAGATGGATCGAAAATGAAAGGGGTTTTGGAAATTTAATTGTTTCACGTGAAACAACGAGGTGAGGATGGGAAATTTTGTTTCACGTGAAACATTGAACGAGGTTGAGGCGTCACCTCAAACGATGTTTTGCCTTCGGCAAAAACGATGTCGCCTTCGGCGAACACAAAAAGCGGATGCCGAAAGGCATCCGCTTTTTGGGGGGATTAGGATGTTTTGGGTATCCGAATAATATATTCCACAAACCCTTCCTCCTCCGTAATGGAGGTCTGGGGCTTGATACCCGCTTGCTTCAGGGTGGAAACGGTATGGTTCAGGGTGTTGATACACAGCCGGATATCCTTGATGGAACAGATCCTTTTGGGCTTCCTTCGCTTTTGCTTGGGCATCAGCGTTCGTTGGATCAGCTCCTCCGTTTCCGCAACGGTGAGTTTTTCTTGAAGAATCTGCTCCAGCACTTCCATCACCTGCTCCGGCTCCTTCAATTTTAAAAGAGCACGGGCGTGACGCTCGGAAAGGCCGTTACTGCGGATCAGCACCTGGGCGCTGATGGGCAGGCGCAGAAGCCTCAGCTTATTGGCGACGGTGGAAGGATCCTTATTCAGCTCCCGGGCAAGATCTGCCTGGGTCACCGAAAATTCCTCCATCAATCGCCGATAAGCGGCGGCCTCTTCAAAGAAAGAGAGATCTTCCCGCTGTAAATTCTCGATGAGAGAAAGGCGTGCAGCCGCCTCAGCGGTCTGATTTGTCAGGATGCAGGGAACCTTTGCAAGACCCGCCATTTTGGCGGCCCGCAGGCGGCGCTCGCCTGCGATCAACAGCCAGCGCCCTTCCTCCCTGCGCACCAAAAGAGGTTGCAGAACACCGTGGGCGGCAATGCTCTCCGAAAGCTCCTTCAGCGGCTCCGCCGCAAAAACGCTGCGGGGCTGATGGGTGGCCGGCGCCAGCTGTTCCACCGGGATCCAATGGATGATGTCTTTTTGTTGAAACAAGGCCATTGGGCTCCCCTCCTCTCTTGGCTACAGTATAACCTCCCCTATGCCTAAAAGCAAGAAAAACCCCTCGACAAAATCTGCCGAGGGGTGCGAAAAAGGTCAAATTATGAAAGAGCCGCCAGCTCTTTCTTCAGGCTTTTGGCGGAGATCACCGAAACGTAGGCCTCCTGCACGTAGCCGTTTTTGTCGATAAAATAGGTGATGGGAGTTCCGCTGATGCGGTAGGTCTTGGCCATCTCCCCGTCCACGTCAAAGAGAATATGGGGGAAATTGATCTTTAACTCTGCCAGCCGTTCTTTTTGTTCGGCGATGGTGCCCTTGGTGGTGGAAACGGCGATCACGTCCACCGCCGGATAATCGGGGGTGATATCCCGCAGAGATTCCATCAGTTCTACGGCTTTGCCGGTGTCCAGATCAAAAAAGACTAAAACCGTGCCCTTTTGTCCATAATTATCGGAAAGGGAGTAAAGGCTTTTTTCATCGGCGCAAACGCCGGTGATATCATAGGCCTTTTGGGGCTCTTCCCCAATGATCAGGCTGGCGATCATCCAACTGATCAGGCACAGTACCGCCACCCCTAAGATTACCAATACGGGGCGGAAAAAGTTTGTTTTTTTCATAGTCGTTCACATCCTTTGCTTTATTATACTCTTTTCTGCTCGGGGTTTCAACCGTTAATTTATGAAAAATACTTGAACCGTTCACGGATCCGTTATATAATATAATGTAGAACTTTTGAAAGGAAGCGGCGATGAAGGGATTTTTCTATGAAGAAAAAAAGGGCTTAAAGACCCTCAAATGCAAGGCGTTGACCGATGCGGGCATTCCTCACGGATTTTCCACCCGACAAGGGGGAGTTAGCCAAGGCTACCTCAGCAGCTTGAACTTTGCCTATAATCGGGAGGACGCCGCCAACGTGGACGAAAACTTCCGTCGGTTCTGCGGCGCAAACGGTCTGCCCTTTGAGAGTATGGTGCTGACCCACCAGACCCACACCGATAACGTTGCCATTGTGGATGCTTCCTTTAAGAATAAGGGCAGGGAGCGCTCCCTGCGGGATACCGACGGGCTGGTGACCGCCGAGCCCGGGTTGGGGCTGGTCTGTTTTGTGGCAGACTGTGTGCCCATCCTGCTGGCAGATCCCAAGGCCAAGGTGGTGTCCGCCGTTCACAGCGGTTGGCGGGGCACCGTGGCAGGCATTGCCGCCCGGGCGGTGGAAAAGATGGTGACCCTGGGGGCAGACCCCCAAAATATCATCGCCGCCATCGGCCCTTCCATCGGCCCCTGCTGTTTTGAGGTGGGGCCGGAGGTGCAGGAGGAATTCGACCGGGCCTTTCCGGGGCAGTTGCCCTTCCGCCCCTCCCGGCGAGAAGGGCACTCCATGATCGATCTGTGGCAGGCCTGCCGCCTGGTGTTGGAGGGTGCCGGAGTGCCAAAAGACCGGATTTTTGGTTGCGAAATTTGTACGTTCTGTAATAATGAGCAATTTTATTCCCATCGGTATACGAATGGCCAACGGGGAAACCTGATCGGCGCCATTGCATTGGAGGAATAATATGAAGCGGATCGGATTATTATTGGTGGCTCTTTCCCTGCTGCTGACCGGCTGCTCCGTAGGGGAGCAATTGCCCGGCGCCAGCCAGCTGGGTGCCTTTGTGGGGAGCCCAAAGGAAGAGGCGGAGATCCTGCCGCCCCGCACCTCTGTTTCGATGGTGTATTACGAGGATATGGACGAAAATCCCCTGACCACCGTCAACAGCGAAAATCACGAGCTGTTGAAGCTGGTCTATAGCCCCCTTATTCGTCTGGACGAACAATTAAAGCCGGTATACGTGCTGGCGGGGGGGATCACCCTGGAGGGCACCCGCTGTACCGTGGTCCTGCGGGAGGGTTTAAAGTTCAGCGATGGCTCTGCGGTCACCGCTTCGGACGTTTCGGCCTCTATCCGCACCGTGCGGAACAATCCTACCTCCCCCTACTATAATCGGCTGACCAATCTGCGGAGTTGGGATGTGACCGACGATCGCACCATCGTGCTACAGCTGCGGGAGCGGGACGTGGATTTCATCAATTATTTAGACCTGCCGGTGTTGAAAAAGGGCAGTCTTGTGGGCTGCGGTCCTTATCGGTTCAGCCTGCAGAACGGCAAGACCGTTCTCGTGCCCAACGAGCATTACTTTGAACGACCCACCATCCAGACCATTGAATTAAAGGCCCCCGCCAACGAGCAGGAGCGGCAAAATCTTTTCTCCGTGGGGCTGTTGGACGTTTATTTTGAGTCCGAAGAAAGCGACCTGGAATTTTCCGGCGGACGGGATTATCGGGTGCAGACCTACGCCGGGGACGATCTTTTGTTCCTGGGGGTCAACTGCAGTAAGCCGATCTTGAAGGAGGCCGGCATCCGGGGACTCCTGAACCGGCTTTTGGATCGCCAAAAGATCGCCAAGGAGGTCTTGCTGGAGCAGGCGGAGGAGACCGCCTATCCCTTCCGGGCGGGCTGGTATAAGGCCGAAGGGCTGACCCACCGTACTGATTGGACCGCCGCCCAAAAGAAGGAGGCCGCCGCCAAGGTGGGGCTGACCTTAACGGAAAACGCGCTCTTGGACGGCGCGGGGAACCAGCTGACCTTCTCCCTGATGGTGGCGGAGACCGGGGTGGTGCAGAAAAACGTGGCCGCCGCCGTGGCGGAAAGCTTTGCCCTATCCGGGGTGAAGATCACGGTGGAGACCGTCAGTCGGGCAGATTACGAAAAACGGCTGGCCGCCGGGGATTACGACCTGTATCTGGGCGAGATGAAGACCGGCCGCAGCCTGAATACCGCCCTCTATGCCGCCGGCAGCGGCGTCAATTACAGCTTTGGCAATTTTGAAGCCCTGGAGAACGCCGCCGCAGCCTATCGCAGCGGGGAGCAGGAGTTGAAGGCGGTGGCCGCCGCCTTCGACGGAGCCACTCCCCTTCTCCCCATCGCCTATCGGCAAGGGGTGGTCTTTACCGCCGCCGACGTGGGGGATTTCAGCGGGCAGGGTAGCTGGGCGGTCTACGGCGATATCACCAAGCTGAAGCTGCTGGAACGGCAGAAAAAGACCTGATTTTTGTTCAATCGGCGGGATTTTCCGCCGGAAAAACTCCAAAAGTTGGAGAAAACCGAAAATTTCAAAAAAATGGTAGACTAACGCAAGTTTTGTGTTATAATATTAGGTGGTACTGCACGCCCCTGGCGTTCGGTATCCAAAAAAATCGTAAAAAAATTATATATGGAGGAAAAAAATTCATGAGCAAAAAGTTTGTTTACCTCTTCTCCGAGGGCGACGCATCCATGAGAAACCTTCTGGGCGGTAAAGGTGCAAACCTGGCCGAGATGACCAAGATCGGTCTTCCCGTTCCCCAGGGCTTCACTGTAACCACCGAGGCTTGTACTCAGTATTATGAGGACGGCCGCAAGATCAATGCTGACATTCAGGCAGAGATCATGGAGTACATCGACAAGATGGAAGGCATCACCGGCAAGAAGTTCGGTGATAAGGAGAATCCTCTCCTGGTTTCCGTTCGTTCCGGTGCCCGTGCTTCTATGCCCGGTATGATGGATACCATCCTGAACCTGGGTCTGAACGAAGAAGTTGTTGAGACCATGGCTACCCAGTCCGGCAACGCCCGTTGGGCTTACGACTGCTACCGTCGGTTCATCCAGATGTATTCCGACGTAGTTATGGAAGTTGGTAAGAAGTATTTCGAAGAGCTGATCGACGAAATGAAGGAAAAGAAGGGTGTTACCCTGGACGTTGAGCTGACCGCCGAGGATCTGAAGGAACTGGCTGTTCAGTTTAAGGCCGAATACAAGAACAAGATCGGTAAGGACTTCCCCAGCGATCCTAAGGAACAGCTGATGGGCGCCGTTGAAGCCGTATTCCGTTCTTGGGATAACCCCCGTGCCAACGTTTACCGTCGTGACAACGATATCCCCTACTCCTGGGGTACTGCCGTTAACGTGCAGATGATGGCCTTCGGTAACATGGGTGAC
>JAZQAR010000113.1:0-21456 GCA_045545315.1 Eubacteriales bacterium
CGTTTGGTTTTATTAGATTTTGCCCTTCTTCTTAAGCAAGGTGCTGATCTTGGTGTGGGGATCCAGCAAACCGCTGATGGAAGCATCGTGGTTCAGGGTATCGGTGATGTAAGCGATATACTTGGAAAGATCCACGGAGCAATACCAGGGGCGGTTCTTCAGTTCCTCGGGGGTGTAGATGCCGTTGGTGGTGAAGACCTTGCTGATGAGGCCCTGCTCATAGGCCTTATCAAAATGATCCAGCCCTTCGCAGAAGAGGCCGAAGGTGGTACAAACGTAAACGTTGCGGGCGTTGCGGGCCTTCAGCTTTTCAGCCAGATCCAGAACGCTGTCGCCGGAGGAGATCATATCGTCCACGATCAGAAGATCCTTGCCGGCCACGTCAGCACCCAGATATTCATGGGCAACGATGGGGTTCCGGCCATTAACGATGGTGGAATAATCCCGGCGCTTATAGAACATACCCAGGTCTACGCCCAAAACGGAGGAGAAGTAGATGCCCCGGGCCATAGCGCCTACATCGGGGCTGATGATCATCAGCTTATCCTTATTGATCTCGATATCGGGAACATTATTCACCAGTGCTTTGATCATCTGATAGGTGGGCATTACGTTATCGAAGCCGTGGATGGGGATGGCGTTTTGCACCCGGGGATCGTGGGCATCAAAGGTGATGATATTGCTGACACCCAAAGATACCAGTTCCTGCAGGGCGCTGGCGCAGTCCAGGGATTCCCGGCTGCTTCTTCTGTGCTGACGGCCTTCGTACAGCATAGGCATGATCACGTTGATCCGCTTAGCCTTCCGCTCGGCGGCGGCAATGATCCGCTTCAGATCGGAATAATGATCGTCGGGGCTCATGGGCACCTTGCGGCCGTACATTTTATATTCGATACCGTAATTGAAGCAATCGGTGATGATATAAAGATCCTTACCGCGCACAGATTCCCGGATCAGGCCCTTGGCTTCGCCGCTGCCAAAGCGGGGGCAAGCCACGTCGATCAGGTAGCTATCCCGCTCGTAGCCCAGGTAGGAAGCGCTGTCCTTATGCTCGTGATCCCGCTCCTTGCGCCAATTTACCAGATAGTAATCGATCCGCTTGGCGATCTCCTCGCAACCGGGCATTGCGATCAGACCCAGGGGACCCACAGGGGTGTTCACCAGATTCTCTAAATAATCCGCCATTTTCCAACATCCTCCGTAATTTTTTAATGAAGTTTTTATGACACTTATATTTTACTATAAAACCCACCCATTGTTCAACCCTATTTTTAAAATTGTCGAAAAAGATAAAACCGATTGCTTTTGATTATGAAAATTTGTAACAAAGAGAAAGACTACCCCATTGGGTAGTCTTTAAGCTTATTTCAGAAACTCTTCGTTCAGGTTCAGCTTGAAATCCTTGGCGATGGCACGGAAGTCATCGGCGGTGATGGTCTGTTGAACGGGCAGGCCGCTGCTCAACACCTTCATCCGGATCTCGGCAGCCTTTTCCACGGTGTGCATCAGGCCGAAGGTGATATCAAAATCGGGGCCGGCGCAGAACAGGCCGTGATGGGCCCAGATGGCCACGTCGTATTTTTTCATCAGTTCGGAGGTAGCCATAGCGATATCCGCCCCGCCGGGCACCATCCAGGGCACAACGCCAACACCCTCGGGGAAGATGACGGGACATTCGGTCATACTCTCCCACAGCGCCAGAGTAAAGTCCTTATCGTTCATAGGCAGAACGAAGGTCAGGGCGATGACGTTGGCGGGGTGAGCGTGGTAGATCACCCGATAAGCGGGATCCTGGGCCACCTTTACGGAGTGGTTCATCACGTGGCTGGGGAATTCGCTGGTGGGGCGGCCGCCGTTCACCAGACCCCAAACCACCTGGTAAGCATCGCCTTTTTCATTCAAGCGGGCAATGCAGAGGCTATCTTCGGGATTCAAAATCACATTACGGAAAAACTTGCCGCTACCGGTAGCAACAAAATATTCCCCGGCCAGGTTGGCGGCGGTTACCCCTAAATCCACCCAGGGGCCGTCAAAATGGAAAGCCTCCTTGGCGGCTTCCACTTCTTCTTTCTTCATGCGGTAGGTCAGATTGCCGCCGTTCCGCTCGTGGAACTTCCAATCCCAACCGTCGTTGGCCATACGAATATAGCCCTTCATAAAATCCAGTTCCGTTACTTTAACCATTTTCATTAACCTCTCTTGCTCAAAACGTCTTTTTCGTAGGCCTCTACCGTTGCCAGCCATTCAGTCTCCTTGGCAACGCCTTCTTTTGCGCAATAGGCATCCCAGATATCGCCGAAAGGAGCAGTCTTCAGGGCTTCACGACAAGCCATCAGGCGGGTGAAGTTCCCTTCATCCTGATATTTCTTCATCTCGGCAGCGGGCTCTACCAAAGCGGCCAGCAATGCCTTTTGCATATTACGGGTACCTACCACCCAGGCCGCAATGCGGTTGATGGAGGCGTCAAAGTAGTCCAGGGCGATCTTCACCCGACCCAGGCCGTCGCACCGCACGATCTCACGGGCGATCTCCCGCAGTTCATCATCCAACAGAACTACGTGATCGCTATCCCAGCGAACGGGGCGGGACACGTGCAGGGGCAGCTTATCATAGAAGGCCAGCAGAGCAGGGATCTTATCGCTGACCACCTCGGTGGGGTGATAATGGCCGTTATCCAGCAAGTTATACACACCGGGATGAGTGGCCGCATAAGTCAGATAGAATTCCGAAGACCCCACGGTGTAGGATTCCACACCGATGCCGAAGACCTTGCTTTCCACACAGTCCACCACACCGGGCAGCTTTTCGGCAAAGATCTGATCCAAGCTGTCCTTCAGCCGCATCCGGGGGCCCAGCCGATCGGCGGGGATATCCTTATAGCCATCGGGGATCCAGCTGTTGCAAACGCTTTCCCCATCCAGTTCGGCGGCAAAATAAGCGGCGATCTTGCGGCAGGCAATGCCATGGCGGACCCAGAAAGCCCGGATCTCTTCGTCCGGGTGGCTCAGTGTCAGACCGTCCGCCGCCTTGGGATGACTGAAATAGGTGGGGTTAAAGTCCAGACCCAAGCCCCGCTCCTTGGCGAATTCCACCCACTTGGCGAAATGCTTGGGCTCCAGTTGATCCCGATCCACCTTCTCACCCTCAAAAATGGCGTAGCAGGCGTGCAGGTTGATGCGCTTTTTCCCGGGGATCAACTTCAGAGCCACGTCCAAATCGGCCATCAGTTCCTCGGGAGTACGGGCCTTGCCGGGGTAGTTGCCGGTGGTCTGGATCCCGCCGGTAAGACCGCCATCGATGTTTTCAAAGCCGATAACGTCGTCGCCCTGCCAGCAATGGATGCTGATGGGCACGTCCTTTAGAATTTCCATAGCCTTGTCCGTATCCACGCCCAAGGCCTGATATTGCAGTTTTGCAGAAGAATAACGTTCCATAAAAAGTCCTCCTGTATTTTATTTACAGTTTAATTCTAAATTTTATGGAAAAACTTTCAATCTTTTCCGGGAAAAAGAACAAATTCCCCCTCAATAAACTGAAAATCCCCCTATAAAATAATGGCTTGTTCCAGGCTGAAGCTATAGATGATCCTGCGGGTCACCGTCAAGCCCTTCATCCGTTTGAGGGCCTCGTCATAAAGCTCCATCTGCACCCGATAGCGCCGGATCAGTTCCTCGGGGCTTTGGACCCGGTCGGTCTTGTAATCCAGCACCACCGCTTCGTTCCCCTTGACCCAGTAGCAGTCCAGAACACCCTGGATCAGGATCTCCCCCTCCGCATCGGCACCGAAAAGCTCGTTTGCGGCCATAGGGAAAAGGAACCGCTCCTCCTTGCTATAGGAATCCGCAGACAGTAGTTCCCGGAACACGTCACTCTGAGTAAATCGGCGGATCTTTTCCACCGGGATCAGGGTGCGTTGCTCGGCGGTGATAAAATGCCGCTCCGCCAGCCGATCCAGTTCCTTCACGGGATCTTGGCTCAAGGCCTCAAAATCGCTGAACTGCAAAGCCTGATGCAGGGCGTTGCCCACCTCGTTGCCCCGGGCTTGGAAGCGGGAGGCAAAGCGGGGCGGTTGCATCCGCACCTGCTCCTCCAAAAGACCCTCGGCCTCGGGATCGGCCTCCCGGATCCCCTTCAGCTCCGATACCGAAAGCTTGGTGGGCAGCCCCAACCCCTTCAGGTGGGGGTATTGCCAATCCAACCGCTCCCGAAAGGCTTTTTGATCAAAGGTAAGTTTACGGGCAGCGGTCTGCGCCGCAGAAAGCTCCGGGCTTCCCGCCAGAGGGCCGATACATTGGATCTTAAAGTTCGGCAGTTCCACCGCCGGCTCCGGGATCCCAAAATGCGCCCGCAGGGGTCGACCTTCCTCGGCATAGGCCAAAAGGTTCACGATCCAATGGGAATAGGAGGGCGCCTTCCCCTTAATGGACCAGCGGGGCAAGGTCCCCCGGAAGGGGATCCCCTCCCGGATCCATTTTTCCATCTTTTTCTCCTCGGCGGTGACCAGCAGAATATTCTTGCTGACGGCACGGGTCAGCGCTACGTACAAAATCCGTTCCTCCTCGCTGACACAGTCGGCGGTCATCTGATCCGCCAGCACCGCCTGAGAAAGGGATTTACAATGATAAAACAGCTCCGGTTCGTAATGCCCCAGGGCGGTTCCGTAGCGGGAGTGGATCAAAATGGGCTTTTTCAGATCCGGATCGCTGACTGCCCGATCCGGATCGCCGTGGATACAGACCGGGAACTCCAGACCCTTGGATTTATGAATACTCATAATGCGAACGCTGTCGCCGGAGGCCTCCAGCCGGGCACCGCCCTGGGTCTTGCTCTCGCTGATCCGCAGATGCTCCACAAAGGCGTATAGCCCCCGATACCCCTCCTTTTCAAAGAGTCGGGCATCCTCGGCCAAAAGCTCCATATTGGCGATCTTCGCCGCTCCGCCGGGCTCGGCGGCGTAATGGGCCAAGATCCCGGTCTCCCGATAGATCCGATACAAAAGATCGTATACGTAAAGCTCCCCTGCCAGATCCCGGAAGGTTTCGATCCGTTCCAAAATAGCACGCACCCGTTCGTTTTCCGGGGCGGCCGCCTTCATATTCTCGTAAAGGGGTTGTTTTTTCACCCGCAGTGCCGCCAGCTCCCCTACCGTAAAACGGAAGAAAGGGCTATAGAGCAAGGACACCAGGGCGATATCGTCGTAAGGGTTATTCAGCACCAGCAAAAGGGCCAAAAGATCCTGCACCTCCGGCAGGTCAAAGAACTTTTCGCCGGGGTTTTGGTTGATGACCGGAATATTGAGCCGGCGCAGCTCCCGTTCAAAAAGCTCCGCCTTATCCTTCACGGTGCGCAATAGAATAGCAAAGTCCCCGTAGGTGACCGGGCGCACTGTGTTATTAGGCAATAAAACCGACTCCTTCCGCTCCACCATCTCCTTGATCAGCCCGGCCGCATAGCGGGCCCGTGCAAGATGGTTGCTGATGGGGCGCCCCTTTTCATCGGTTTGGGGCAGGAGCCAATGAAACTCGTTGGGACACTTTTCGGCCGGTAAAAATGTACCGCCCGCCTCCAGCCGTTCCCGCTCGTCGTAGGTCACGCCCCCCATCTCGGGGCTCATGATCCCTTCAAAGACCCGATTACAAAAGGCCAGTACGTCCGGGTGGGAGCGAAAGTTCCGGGTCAGCTCCAGCACCGTGGGCTGTGTTAATCGTTCGTTGGTAAAGGGGGCGGATTCCCGCCGTTTTTGGTCGAAGAGATGGGGTTCAGCCCCCCGGAAGCGGTAGATACTCTGCTTCAGATCCCCTACCATAAACAGGTTGCTCCCCTCCCGGGAAAGGGCACGGAAGATCAGATCCTGGGTCAGGTTGGTATCCTGGAATTCATCCACCACGATCTCGTCAAAATCCTGCCGCAGCTCGTGAGCCAGCTTGGTAAAGACCGGCTGTTCCGGGGTACTCTCCGGCTCCACCAACAACTGAACCGTCAGTTGCTCCATATCGCCGTAGGTGATCCAGCCGTTTCGTCGGCGGTCGGCCGCCAATTGCTTTTTCAATTGATTGCAAAGCCCCAGATAGGTTTTGAGCAGGCTTTCCTGCTCCATGATCCGCGCCAGTTCCTCTGCCTCGGACAAAGCCAACTGATCGGCAAAGGCCTTGAATTTCTTTTTAAAGGCCTCCCGCAGGGCGTTAAAAGCGGCTTTTTCCTCCGGGTCGGGTGTTTTCTCGGTCACCTTTGTCCAGGTGAGCGTTTCGAACTTAACCTCCCGCACCGCCCGACGGAACTGTTCGTAATCCCGTTTTTCCAGGGTCAGGAGCGCTTCTCCCACCGCTCCCCGTTCCCCTGCTACAAAATCCAAAAACAGGGAAAAGGAGGAAAGATAGGGAGAATGCAAAGCGGCCTCCCATAAGGCTGTTTGCTCTGCGATCAGTTCGTTTGCCTGATCGGATAATACCCGGTAAAGACCGTCGTCCGCAAAGCAGGCGAACAGGCCCTCATCGGTGCGGGCGTACGGCTCCAGGGTCTTTTCAATATACCGATCCGCCATGGGCAGGCCTTCCAAAAATTCCAGCCCGCTCAACAGCAATTCCTTTAATTGATCGTCGTTCCGCCCGGGAACCAGGCAATCCAACAGCCGTTGCTCCTCCGGGGTGGGGTTCACGTATAATTGCTCCAGCAGCGCCTCTGCCCCCTGCTCCGCCAGTTCCTTTTGTTGGGTATCCTCCAAAAGACGACAGCGGGGATCCAGATCCAGCTCCTCAAAATGGCGGGTGATCAGATCCAGGCAGATGCTGTGTACCGTGCCGATCCGTGCAGAATCCACCAGGGCACTTTGGCGGATCAGGTGATCGTTGCCCCCCTGGGCACGGATCTTTTCCTCCAGGGCGCGCTTGATCTTCTGGCGCATCTCCTCGGCGGCGGCAGAGGTAAAGGTCATGATCATCATACGGTCGATCTCGCCGCCCTCTTCGCTGATGCGGCGCAGTACCCGTTCCACCAGCACGGCGGTCTTACCGCTGCCGGCGGCGGCGGAGACCAGCAGAGAATGGCCACGGCTTACAATGGCGTTTTTTTGTTGGTCGGTAAAGCGAATGCTCATTCTGCCTGCTCCTTTCTCCACCCGTATTCCTCTTTGTCATAAAGCCGCTCCGGGTCGGTCTCGGCATTATGGTGACAGCATTTTTTAAAATCACAATAATCGCAGGGATTGGAGGGTCCCCCCTTCAGGGGCACCGCTCCCACGTTCCCGCTCAGGATCCCCTTGGCGGTATCCAGGATGATCTCCTCCATATGCTCCACCATCTCTCCGACGATGGCCGGGTCGTAGACCTTCACCCGACTATCCATCTCGCCGTTTTTGTTATAGCGAAGCTTGAAATAGCGGCTGCCCCGCTCGGCATCCAGGCCGTCGATGGCAACGGGATCCATACTGATCACCCCCGCCCGCTTATAAAACTCCCGGATCTTATCCGGCAGCTCTACCGGGAGCACCGGCTGATCAAAGGTAGGCTGGTGGGCCTCCAGATAACAGCCCACCGCCGGTTGGGGATTGCGCCAGTTCCCGCTTTTAATTGCACCGTAAAGGTAAATGGGCAGCTGTACCCCCGTTCGGTTGGTCACACCCTGCATCTGGAATTCCTGGTTCCCGGTCTTATAATCGGTCACCTTCAGATAGGTGGCATCCTCGGTCTTATAGGCATCCACCCGGTCGATGGAGCCGACCAGCCGCACCGACCGCTCCCCATCCAGGGGCAGCTCCACCTGATTGAGAGGGAATTCCGCCGCCACCGGCAGGTAACGGCCCTCCTTCCATTCGCCCAGAACGTTCTCAGCTACCCGACAAAGAAGGCCGGTCATCCGTTCGTATAGGGCACGGAAGCGAGGGGTATCCTCCAGATCCCGCAGTTGGTCTGCCAGGTAATCCCGGGCAACTTCCTCTCCAAACTGTTGAATTTTCTCCGGAGTATACGCTTCGTAATCGTACCCTTCGGCGATCACCCGATTGGTCAACAGTTCCAGACCGTGATGCACGAAGGTACCGATATTATTTTTATCAAAGGTCACGGGCTCCAGTTTTTTCAGCCCCATGGTCTGCTTCATAAAATATTGGAAGGGGCATTTTTGATACAACCCGATCTGACTGTAGCTCAGGAACAACCGATCCCCAAAGATGCGGCGGATCACCGATTCGGGCAATTGAGTATCCTCCTTAGCGGCAGGAGGCAAGGTCTCCCGGAGCTCCTCCAAAATGGCCTTTTGCAAACCGGGCTCCCAGCTCATCAGCTCCCGGGCACCGCCACGGGTCACCGCAAAATCGTATAAATCCAGATCCGACCGCCGAAGCAGGGGCGGATCGATCAGATCCTTCAGCCGACCGATATAGGTGGAGGCCAGCTTGGGGGTGCCGTCGGTCTCAAAGGCGCTGTAGCTGAAGGTCAGCCCGCCGGGAGCAGAAAACAGCGCACCGTACAGCCGATGGCGTCCCTGCAGAATATTTTGTTGCAGGGTGGCGTTGCAGGGTAGCTGATGCTCCGTAAAGAGCCGCCGTTCCCCCTCGCCGATCAGCCCGGTATCTGCCACGGGCATGGGCAACAGCCCCTGATTGGCGCCCACCACGTAAAGCTCCCGGATATCCTCCAGGCGGGAGTGGGCCACCGCTCCCAGGGTCACCGCATCGGTGGTGGGAGGTGCCACGTTCAGGGCAAGCTCCTCCCCACAAAGGCCGATCAGCTCCTCCATGGTATAAAGGGAGAGGGGCTGATCCCCGAATACGCTGTAGATATCGTCCAAAATCTCCATCATAGCGCCGTAGATCTGCTGATATTCCCGGCTCTTGCGCCGCAGAGCGGCACTCTCCAGGGGATTGGCGGCGGATTTTTCCAGCACCCGCCGTGCCCGCTCCGTCATCTGCTCCTCCACACCAAAGGCCTGCAGTAATTCGTAGATCCCTTGGGCCAGCGCCTTGCCGGTACCGGGGGCGCAGGCCTGCCGAAAGGCCAGCAGGGGACCCCGAATGCGGTTCCGAAGAGCGTTCAACTCCGCCAGGGCCTCATCGTCCCCCTCCCGTTTTTTATCCATACCACGGGGATTTTGAGTCCAATCGGCCTCACGCACCCAGCGCTCACCGTTGATTTTCCAAACCTGGGTATAGTTTTCCAGCCGGCTCACCAGATCCCGATCCTCGTTACAAAGGCCGGTGCGCAAAAGGGCCAGTACGTCCTCCCTGCGGAAATACCGCTCCGGACGGATTATTTTCAGCGCACTTTGTACAAAGGTAAAAAGGGGCTTACTTAAGGAGGGGCGACCCTCGTCCACAAAAAGGGGAACCCCATATTTATCAAAAACACTTTCGGCCACCGGGCCGTAGGTATCCAGGGAGCCTGCGATCAGGGCAAAATCCCGATAACGGGCCCCTGCCCGCACCTTGCGGGCGATATCCACCGCCACCATAGCCAGCTCTTCCCGAATATTCCGCCCTTCCAGGATCCGAAGATTCTCTGCCTTGGGCGGCTGTGTATCCGGCTTGTTTTCTGCCAAAAACCACCGCTCCAGGTAAGAAAGATCCGGAGGCAGATCCCGCTTGGAGGGGCCGGCCAGCACCCGGGTCTCAAAGGGTGCCCCCACCTCCTCCGCCAGCCGTTGCAGGTGCCAAAGCTCCCGCTTGGCGGGATCAAAGCACAAAGCAGGATCCGCAGGATCCATCAGCAGAGTGCCGAATACCCCGGGGCTTTGACTAAATAGCACCTTGAGCAGTTCCCGCTGGGCGCCGGTGAAGCCGAAAAAGCCGTCGATCACCACCGGGTGCTCCTTAAAATAGCCCTGTTCCCGGGCAAGCTCCGTGGCCACCCGCAGATCCTCGCCCGCAGAGCGCTGATCCTCGTTCAAGGCCCCCTGAAAGGCATGGTACAATAAAAAGATATCCTGATATTTTTGCACCCAATCCGGGCGGTTCTTCTCTGCCAGCAGGGGCAGCACCGTCTCCTGCTGCAGGCCGGAAAGGGAAAGTTCGGAAAAGGCCTCGGCCAGCCGGGACACAAAGCCCATACTGATGCGGGCGTTGCGGTAATATCCCAGCTTTTTGCGGTTTTCCACCAATATCCGATAGATCAATGCGGTCTGGCGGGGCTTGCTCATATAGGTGCCCGCCACCCCGCCGAACCGACGGAAGATCTCGTTGCAAAGCCGACGGAAGGAGACCACCTTGATCCCCTGCAGACCCTGTTGCCCCATACGGCGCTCCAGGGCCATAGAGCTTTGCTCCGGCACCAAAAAGAGCACCTCCGCCCCTTGCCGGGCCCAGGTCTCTGCCTGCCGGATGGATTCGGTTGTCTTGCCGACGCCGCTGCGCCCCAGGTTCCAAATGATCATCGGTCATCCTCCAAAATTCTTACTATCTTCATTATATAAAAAAACTGCGTATTTCGCAATACGCAGTTTTTTCTTATTTCAACAGAAACGATACCATCACCGCATTATGATCGGAGATATAATCCAGCTTGCCCCGCTTGTTTCTAAGACCGCTGACCACCTCATAGGATTTGGGCTCGATGCCCTTGCCGTTGGTGAAGACGTAGTCGATGATCATAGGCGCCACCAACCGCCCCAGGTTATTAAAGGTCACGTCCAGATTGGTGATATCCACCAGTTCCCGGAAGTCCTTGGTAAATTCCTTCATGGCGTTGTGGCCGGCGGAGCCGATCTGCATATTGAAATCGGCGGTATAGAACACCGGCATATCGTAGTCTGCGGTCATCTTTTGCAGCAGAGTTGCGGAATTACGGTGACATTCGTCGCTGAAGTCAAAATGGGTATTCACAAAGGCCAGTTTTTGCTTGGTGCCCTTATGCTGCAGCACCACCAAGGTGGCGATCCGCAGATACTCCGCATCCCAGCCCTTGCCCTCTTTTTCGGGGGTCTCGGAAAGCCAGAAGTGCTTTTCCTCCAGCAGGTCGAATTTATCCTCCCGCCAAAGAATCGGAGTGCCCTCCAGGGCCTTTTCGCCCCGATATTTCAAGGCGTAGCGGTAGCCGGCCAGCCGGCTGAGCTTATCCTCAAACTTGGGGGTGACCTCCTGCAGGCCCACCACGTCCGGCTTATTTTTCTTGATCAACTCCCGCACCCAGGTGGCCCGGGTCAGGGTGTCGGCGGTGAAATCCGGGGATCCGCAACAAACGTTAAAGGTCATCAACTTCACCTTTTCGTAAATCTGCACCTCGGAATAAACGCCAAAGTGGTCGCTGGGGAACATTCCGTCGATCGTGTCATCCATCCGCTTGCTGGTGATACACTCCACCGTTTCGGGGGTCACAAAGCAAAAATCGATCAGGGAGTTTTTCTCCTCCGGCTTATAGCCGTGGAAGGTGGTGCGCAGATCCTTCACGGTGGCCATATTCACGTCCACCAACTTTTCCGCCAGCACCTTATAGCCGGCACTTTCCGGCCGCATATTAAAGTCGGCGGTCAGGATGGCGGCATCGGTGCCCATCACCCGCATATGCTCTAAGATCAAATTGCCGCTGGCCACCTGACAGGGATCGCTGAACCCATAGTGGGTATTGAAAAATACGAAGGTGTTGCCGTCCTGCTTATCATAAAGCTTGACCCAAAGGCAGATGCGGTAGCAACCCCAGCTATCCCAGCCTTGAGATTCAATATCCGGGGTGTCGGAAAGCCAAAAATAGCCCTTATCCAAACACTCAAACCGGCTCTTTCTCCACATAATCGGGGTAGCCTCCAAATTATGCTCCGCCCGGTATTTATTGAAGATCTCATATTCCTCGCCGTAATCGGCGGTCAGATGTTCCATCCAGCGGGGCACCACCTCCTGGAAGCCGTAAAGATCTGCATCATAGTTTTTCAGAATTGCCTTTAAGCGAGGCGCCCGCTCGTCGATGCTGTAGCCGTTGGGATCATTAGCACAGCGCAAATTAAAGGATACGACTTTTAACATTTTTTAACACCTCACAGTAAGTCCTTCAAAAGCTCCCGCATATAATCGGCAAACAGCTTGTAGCCCTCCGGGTTCAGGTGAACCTGATCCTTATAGAAAATATCCTCCCGCACCTTATCGTAATCACCTCTATCATCGGGATCCTCATAATAGAAGGGAGCGAAATGCAAGGGCACGTAATAGCAATCGGGGGTCTGATCGCAAAACAGTTGCAAAAGCCTATTATGCTCATCACGATTCCGCGTGCCGGCATTTGCCAAGCCTTTATTTTTCAAGGTAGGGGTTCGGCTCATACAATAGATGGGGATCTCCGGGAAATCCGCCTTGATATACTGGATCACCCGCGCCTGAATATCCATGATCTCCCGGGCGCTGTAGCCAAAGCCCACGTCGTTACCGCCGGTGGCCAATACCACCGCCCGGGGCTCGTAGGGCAATACCGCCCGATGATAATAATACAAAAGATCATCGGCAGAGCTGGTGCCGAAGCCGTGGTTCAAGAGAGCCGGACTGCCGTCCTTGTTCAATACCAATTCCTCAATGCCGGGGTTCTCCCATTTATTCCCGGTGATACACCGGGTGAACAGAGAATGTCCGTAAAGCAAGATCCTCCCCTTCATCATAGGCCGAGCCTCAAAGGCCTGAATCTCTTTTTCAAAGCGTTTTACTTCTAACCGTGAACCAAACATCTTCTTACTCCTTTCAAACAACGGGATCCGCCAAAGCAACTTCCCCATAAACACCAAAATGATCCGAAACGTATTTTCCCTCCACCAGGTCTGTCATCACCTTATATTTCAGGGGGACTGTCATTCCCGGGGTGGTAAAGATATAGTCGATAATATCGTTGGAGGTGCCGGTATATTTTCCGGTAGAGGTTGCGGTCTGGTCGTCTTCCAACTGGGTGTTCAGATCCGCAAAGCTGCTTTCCATCTCGATATAAGCAATCTCCATGGGACGCAGATTAAAATCCCCCACACAGAACACGGGCAGCTTGGAAAACCCGCCCATGGCTTTCGCCTTTTTGATCATCAGTTTTACACTGTTGGTTTGGGGAATCTCGTCAAAATCCAGATGGGTGCTCATAAAGATAAATTCCGCCCCCGTGGCCTTCACCTTCAATTTAACCCAGGTGCAGATGCGGTAATAATCGGCACCCCAGCCCTTACTTTCACGGTCAGGGGTATCAGAAAGCCAAAAATAGCCTTTATCTACCAGTTCAAACTTATCACGCTTCCAGAAAATAGGTGTACCTTCTCTGCTTTTGGCCGCCCGATACTGCAGAATATAGTCGTACTCCGCCAGATCTTTCGGAAGATAGTTCATCCATTTGGGAACCACCTCCTGAAACCCGATCACGTCCGGATCATAGTCCTCCAGAACCTGCTTCATTCGGGGTGCACGCTCCTTGATGGAGTTGCCATCGGGGTCGTCAGCGGAGCGGACGTTATAACTGACCAATTTCAGCTTGTTTTCTTCCTTATAATAAAGCTGCGGAGCCTCTTCCTCGGGTTCTTCCTGTTCTTCCTCGGGCTCCTCTTCTTCGGGGCTTTCCTCTTCGGGGGTCTCCACCTCGGGCTCCTTGGAGGTGGGGTCGTCCTTTTCGGGGGCCTTTTCCGGCTTCTCTTCGGGCTGTTTTTCTTCTTCCGGCTCGTCCTTGGAGGGCTTCTGCGGAGCGGGTTCCTTTTCATCAGGATTTTCTTCCTCTTTTTCAGGCACCTGATCCCCGATTTCCTCCTCGGGTATCTCAAATTCAATTTCATTTTTTGCTTTGCAACCCGAAAATAGGGTTAACAGCAACACCGCCGCCAAAATAACAGCAATCCATTTTCTCATAGAAGTATTCTTCCTTCCGATCATTACTATTTTTATTTTAACATACCTCTTCCCCGTTGTAAAGAAAAAGCCTGCCGCACGTCAGTACAGCAGACTTTTACCTTTCTTCACATCAAATTATAACTCGGATATTTTTTTGATTCTTTCATAGCAGGTGGCCAAGAATTCCTCGGGCGTCATTTCTGCGTAAATCGTATGGTTCACAACCTCCAGCATCAAGGATGCCGTAAACTCGTATTCATCTAATTTACGCATCATTTTTACGTAATCGCAGGTGCCGTCGAAGGGCAGCAGATGGGAATCGGGATTCCCCACCCGCTCACGGCCGCGCCCCATGTTATCGTGAATATGGGTTGCCGCCATCCGATCAGTAAAAATATCGGGCCAGCAAACGGTTTTGGTATAGCAATGCTCGTGACCCACGTCATAACAAAACCGAACGTGATCCCGATTTTCATAACGGTCCACGAAATAGGCCAGATTCCCCACCATCCGCAGGTTTTCAAAGGCCGCGATTACCCCTTTTTCTTCCGCATAATCTACCAATGCATCAAATCGCGAAAGCCCAAGGTCATTTACTGCGGGGGCGTTCCACCCCGAAGAAGTATGAACGATCACCATAGGCACGCCGCAAGCAGCGGCCGCGTCAATGGTTTCCACCATCCTGTTATAAATACCCAGATAGTCCTCGCCCTCTGCCCACATCGTATTGATATCCTTAAAGGGGGCGTGGATGAATTCAAAATCCAAGCCCAGTTCACGGGCTTTTTCTTGCAGAGCCTTCATTGTTTCGAGATCACGCATATTGACAAAGAAGCTTTCAAACCCCGCCGCCTTGACCTTTTCCAACAGTTCAACAGGGGAAAGACCTTTAATACAATCGCAATTGATCCCTAATTTTCGGTTCATAGCCATCCACCTTTCCTATTTTTTAACATTATAGCTGAAAACGGCAACACCGTCAATACGAAGTAAAAATATATTCCCCAAAGAAAAAAGACAGGGGACCATCCCCTGTCTTACCGTCTTATGAACCTAACGGATAGGTGAATTCCTCAATTGAACCTATTGTACGCACGGTTATTCTAATATAGTGGCTTTCATCTTTTTCTAAAACGTATCTATCGATTCTTTCTAATGTCCACCCCATTTTTTCCACTTCTTCTACAACAAAAGCATCAACGTCTTCTTGTTTCAGATTTTGAATCAACGGGAGGTCCAGGTCGTTTAAAATACTTCCGTTTCTCATAAAACACCAGGTGATTTTTCCCTCGGGGGTCAAATCCACAGAAATAGAGCGAAGCTTGATAAATCCCCCTTTTCCGCCCATTTGCGCAAAGTTTACAGTATATCCAAGGGAATGCGAATACATATGTTGATTCGTAAAAAGATGGAATTCCTCTGGAAAAAGCCGCTTCGCTTCACTAACGGCAATGGAAACAGCTTGTTCTTCCGTTATGGGGCCACTCGATTGGAAATCGTTGGTCACGTCGTCGGAAAGATGGGAATTTTTATCAAAATATCCCACCAATTCACCTGAAGATGAGTCTACCTCGTATTGCACTTCATCTTCATCCAGATAAATATCTATCGTTTCATCATTGATTTTCTGCGTGGCGGCGTAAGTAACTTTTTGAGGAGTTTTGTTGATCCCGGGGATAACGATCTCCTCTTTTGCCTCTTTACGAACGTAAGAGTCAGGGTGAGCCAAAATTTCGTCTGCCGGATCCTCTGAACGAGGCTTCGATTCCATATTACCGAAAACGATTACACTGAAAACAGAGATAAGAATGAGCCCTATGGGCAAAATAATCCATAGTTTCTTTTTCATCGTAACGCCTCCCTTTTATCCTATTATCAAACTGTTCAACGGACTATTCCCTGCATAAAAAGCTGTTACCATTGTTGAATCTTCTTCATAATAAATGCTTGTGCTGTGTCTTGCGGCAGAAACAGCAGCGGCCACGCTATTTCCGTTCCCTGCCGATTCTAAAAATTCCGAAAGCCAATGATTGCTCGCCCCAACTGAAATTTGATCACTCCATCCAATTGCACATCGTGCATTGTTATTTAATGCTTCATCTACCAAATTACTGAATAGGCTATGATAGGCTCCGGAATAGCAGGCGCTGAATATCATCAAATCACATTTACTTAAATCTATATTATCTACCGGTTTGATTTCATCTGTGCTATTATCATTAGGATCATCAACTAACTTTGTCAGAGCTCTGTAGTTACTATGTTCTTCAAGAAAGCTTTCAGGTAGTTTTCCATACAATTCCGTTCCGTAACAATTTAAATATGGTGTATACCGACCACCGTGTCCATCAAATATAAAAATACTGGTAGATGGCATCGTATTAAAAACAGGCCCTACCGTATTATTTGTGAAATTTCCTGCATCATAGCCCATATTCCACAAATAGGGAAGTATCCAATTTGCATTTGAGGTTGTATTCAGCACAGATTGGCCCGTTTCTAATTGAGAAGAAACATAAGAATAAGTAAATAATCTCGCTTTATTCGTAATATCATACCTTTTGATGCGAAATTGATATTGCGCTGTGGATGACGTACTGCTTTTTGAATAAATCATCACACAATATGTTACGCCGGCATAAACACGGGCACGGATCGTTTCTTGCCTTTTTGTTCCCGTAGATTCTGCAACCAACACATAGGAAGCGGATGAATATTTATATAATTTCAAATCGTAGTTGTAGCCGGAAGGAATAGAACCAAGCCAAAAATTCGCTATTCCGCTTTGACTAAACGTTATTTTCCAGCAATCTGCATCACTCGCAGTATTCAGCACACCATAATTATCATAATCATCAAAGGTTACGTCAGCAGTTGCAGGAGTATTATTAGATTCACTTTCATTTATGATTCCTGCGGCGGCCGATGCCTCAAATTTCGGCATCACCGGAAGCATCACCAAAAGCAAAGCGATGATGACAACCGAAGAAATTTTGCGAACAGATTCTTTCATTTCGAATTTCCCCTTTCATTATATTCTTTTTAATCGATTTTGTAAACAAAAAAGCGCAGAGGGCTCGTTTACGGCAACACTCTGCGCTTAGTTGGATAAGATCAGTTCCTTTCTTCGAAAGTAGAAAGGTTCTTTCAGCGTATTTGTGTTCCCGTTTTTTCGGAATAAAATAACCATCGGACCGTTCCTCCTTTTCTAAAATCGACCTCGCTTTAAAATTTTAAGGTCAATTTCATTTTAGCAATAATTCCCATCCTTTTCCATTCGCAAAATAGATAAAATAAAAAATTCTTTTTTGTGCAGATATACAAAGTCTAAATTTTTGATGATAGCAGATTGGTTTTTACGTTCATATGCGTTATAAAAATTAAACTACTTCGTTGATAAAGCGGCGGATTTTAAATCTGCGCGCTTTTTATTATGTAACAAAAAATAAAGGATAGAGAATTTCTCTATCCTTTATTGATCTCAATTATACCAACTGAACGATGGCCATTTCGGCGCCGTCACCACGGCGGGGGCCGATCTTCACGATGCGGGTGTAACCGCCGTTACGATCTTCATAGTTAGCAGCGATCTCGGTGAACAGCTTGTTAACTACGTCTTCCTTGGTAATGTAAGCAAGAGCCTGACGCTTGCTGTGCAAGGTGTTGGCTTTGCCGAGGGTAATCATTTTTTCGGTCTCTCTACCCACTTCCTTGGCTCTGGTCAAAGTGGTTTCAACGGAGCCATTTTCCAGCAGATAGGTTACCATACCTCTGAGCATCGCCTTACGGTGATCAGTAGGGCGGCCCAACTTTCTATATCCGGACATGAGTAAACCTCCTTTGCAAGGGTGATCAGAGGGGATCCGTCGGGGATCCCGTCTGTTCCCAAATCGTTAATAATTATTCGTCGTCTTTCTTCAGAGCAAGGCCCAGGGAAGCGATCTTGCCGATCACCTCGTCCAAAGACTTCCGGCCCAGGTTGCGGACCTTCATCATATCTTCCTCGCTCTTGTTGATCAGATCCTCAACGGTGTTGATACCGGCTCTCTTCAGGCAGTTGAAGGAACGAACGGAAAGATCCAGTTCCTCGATGGTCATCCGCAGGGCGGAGATCACCTTGGATTCTTCCTTCTCTACCATAATCTCGGCGTTCTTAGCCTTTTCGGAAAGATCAATGAACAAAGACAAATGCTCATTCATAACCTTAGCAGCCAGGGAAACGGCGTCGCTGGCGGAAATAACGGAATTGGTCCAAACTTCCAAAGTCAGCTTATCGAAATCGGTGATCTGGCCAACACGGGTATTTTCAACCTTGTAGTTCACCTTGGTAACCGGGGAGAAATCGCTATCCACAGCCAGCATATTGGTCAGGCCTTCGGTATAAGCCTTATTCTTCTCGGCGGATACATAGCCGCGGCCATGATCCATGATCAGATCGATATTCAAAGTGGCGCCATCGCCTAAAGTTGCCAAAACGTGATCGGGGTTCAGGATCTCAACGTCGCTATCGACCTTAATATCGCCGGCGGTAACAACGCAGGGGCCCTTGGCCTCGATATAAACGGTTTTTTGCTCATCGCAATAGAGTTTCGGGATAATGCCCTTGATGTTCAGGACGATCTCGGTCACGTCTTCCTTCACACCCTCGATGGTGGTGAATTCGTGGGGAACGTCGTTGATCTTTGCTGCAACAACAGCGCATCCGGGCAGGGAGGAAAGCAGGATCCGGCGAAGAGAGTTGCCCAAGGTCAACCCATAGCCTCTCTCTAAAGGATCGGCCACAAAGCGGCCATACTCGCCATTATCACCGACAACCTCGGTTTCGATCCGGGGTCTTTCAATTTCGATCATATCTAAAACCTCCTTATTATCTCACAAAAGCGTGAGTACATTTTGAAAAACATCTTAATCCCGCGGGGGAAAAATCGCCTATTATTTGGAGTACAACTCGACGATCAGATGCTTTTCTACAGGGAGTTCGATATCTTCAGCATCGGCCACGCCAACCACCTTAGCGGTAGTGCCGTTCAGCTCCAGCCACTTTACAACAGCACGCTTTTCGTTGGCTTCCAGGATCCCTTTGATCTTGGCGGAACTCATGCTGCCTTCTTTGATTGCGATTACATCCCCAACTTCAACCAGCAGGGAAGGAATATTTACTTTCTTACCGTTCAGGGTAAAATGTCCGTGGCGCACCAGCTGGCGAGCCTCGGGTCTGGACATAGCAAAGCCTAATCTGTAAACAACGTTGTCCAATCTGCTCTCTACGATAGACATCAGATTGTCACCGGTAACGCCCTGTCTTTTAACGGCCATTTCATAATACTTAGCGAACTGGCTCTCCAGAACGCCATAATATCTTCTGACCTTTTGTTTTTCTCTGAGCTGCATACCATACTCAGATACTTTCTTTCTGCCCTGGCCATGCTGACCGGGAGCATAAGCGCGACGGGAAAGTGCGCACTTATCGGAATAGCAACGCTCGCCCTTCAGGAAGAGCTTTTCGCCTTCTCTGCGGCATTGACGGCAAACTGCGCCAGTATATCTAGCCATCTCGTTATCCTCCTTATACTCTTCTTCTCTTCGGGGGTCTGCAGCCGTTATGGGGGATGGGGGTAACATCCTTGATCATAGTGATCTCCAGCCCGGCAGTCTGCAGAGCACGGATCGCAGCCTCACGGCCTGCGCCCGGTCCCTTAACAAAAACCTCAACGGTTTTCAGACCATGTTCCATTGCAGCCTTTGCAGCAGTCTCAGCAGCCATCTGTGCAGCGAAGGGAGTGCTCTTTCTGGAGCCTTTGAAACCCATACCGCCGGCACTTGCCCAAGAGATTGCATTGCCGTTTACATCGGAAATGGTGACCAGTGTATTGTTGAAGGTAGAGCGAATGTGAGCGGCTCCACGTTCAATATTCTTTTTCACACGGCGCTTGCCGGTTACTTTCTTTACAGCCTTTGCAGCCATTCTTCATTCACTCCTTTACTTCTTCTTATTTGCCATGGTTTTTCTGGGGCCCTTTCTGGTACGGGCGTTCGTCTTTGATCTCTGGCCCCGAACAGGTAAACCTTTTCTATGTCTAGTGCCTCTGTAGCATCCGATCTCGATCAGACGCTTGATGTCTAATGCAACATTCCGTCTCAAGTCACCTTCCACCACATAACCGTCCATTGCGGCACGGATGGCGGCAACATCTTCCTCGGTCAGATCCTTGACTCTGGTGTCCGGATTAACACCGGCAGCAGCCAGAATGTCGTTGGATGTTTTACGACCGATACCGTAGATATAGGTCAAACCGATCTCTACGCGCTTTTCCTTCGGTAAATCGATACCAGCAATTCTTGCCATTTGGTTATAACACCTCCATTTTAATCAAGCAACAAGGGGAATTAGCCCTGCTTCTGCTTGTGTTTCTGGTTCTGGCAAATTACCATCACCTTACCATGTCTTCTAATGATTTTGCATTTCTCGCAAATGGGTTTAACGGAAGGTCTTACCTTCATTGAAAATACCTCCATTCGTGTGAGAACGAATTATTTCGCTCTCCAGATAATTCTGCCTTTGGTCAGATCATACGGTGACATTTCAACCGTGACCCGATCGCCGGGCAGGATCTTGATATAGTTCATACGGAGCTTACCGGAAATATGGGCGTGAATTTTATGCCCCTGATCCAGCTCTACCATGAAATTTGCGTTGGGCATCGCTTCGACTACAACGCCCTCAACTTCGATCATATCTTCTTTTGACATAGGTCCTCCTATTATCCCCGATACGGGGAAAGACTTTTCCAGATCAGGCGATCGGTGGGCGGCACCTGCTCCAGGCGCCCCAGCACTTCAAGGTGTTTGATCCCTTTTTTGCGGGGGGTGCCTTGCTTGCGGTGCCTGCCGTCTGCGATCAGAACCTGATGGGTATTAAAATCTTCAACGACAACAAATATTGATCCTTTTTCTTTACCGGCGGTGACCCGCACCACCGTGCCTCTTTCAAAGCGATTCATAGCTCACACCCTGGTCAGAATATGACCTTGATCTCCGTCAATGAAGAAGGTGTGTTCATAATGAGCACTGAGCTTGCCGTCTGCAGTGGTGACGGTCCAACCGTCCTCCTGACTGATGACGACTTTATCGGTGCCCTGATTGATCATCGGTTCGATGGCGACAGTTGCCCCTTTGGGCAGCCGCATCCCGTGACCGGGACGACCAAAGTTCGGAACATTGGGATCCTCGTGCAGGGCACGCCCTATTCCGTGACCCACAAATTCCTTCACCGGGCTATAGCCAAATTGCTGCACATAGCTTTCGATGCAATGACCGATATCACCCAGTCGAACGCCGTCCTTAAGCAGAAGCTCTGCTCTGCGGAGGCTCTCTCTGGTGACTTCGATCAGTTGCTCCGCTTCTGCGGAGACCTTTCCGACGGGAAAGGTATTGGCTGTGTCACCGTGAAATCCGTTGATATACGCTCCCACATCCACGCTCACAATGTCTCCCTCCTTCAGAATGATCTGATTGGACGGAATACCGTGAATGATCACGTCATTGACCGAGATGCAGGCGCTGGCGGGAAAGCCGCCGTAGCCCTTAAAAGAGGGGCGGGCACCGTGGGACCGAATGTAGCTCTCTACGATCCGATCCAGCTCCTTGGTACTCATCCCGGGGCAGATGGCGTCCCCTGCCGCCTGAAGCGCACC